>NZ_JBEOXR010000022.1:0-108577 GCF_040296665.1 Streptomyces sp. NPDC002057 | reverse complement strand
GGGGGGGGGGCCCGCCCCCCCCCCCCGCGCGCCGGCCCCCGGGCGGCCCCCCCCCCCCCCCCGCCGGGCCCCCGCGTCGGGGGTGGCGCGTCGGGCCGGGCTTCCTGCGATGCTGGCCGGGTCGTAGGAAAGAACTCGGACAACTGGGCATGGGGGCTGTACGGCGTGGGTGTGGATCAGGGGGACGGGCGGGTGCGTGTGGTCATCGCCGAGGATTCCGTGCTGTTGCGGGAGGGGCTGACCAGGCTTCTGACCGATCTGGGGCACGAGGTCGTCGCCGGTGTCGGGGACGGTGAGGCGCTCGTGGAGACCGTCGGGAAGCTGGCGGCGGAGGGGGCCCTGCCGGACGTGGTGGTCGCGGACGTGCGGATGCCGCCGACGCACACGGACGAGGGAGTGCGGGCCGCGGTGCGGCTGCGCAAGGAGTACCCGGGACTGGGCGTGCTGGTGCTGTCGCAGTACGTGGAGGAGCAGTACGCCACCGAACTGCTGGCCGGTTCGAGCCGGGGGGTGGGGTATCTGCTGAAGGACCGGGTCGCGGAGGTCCGTGAGTTCGTGGACGCGGTCGTGCGGGTCGCACGGGGCGGTACCGCGCTGGACCCGGAGGTCGTGCAGCAGCTGCTGGGCCGGAGCCGTCAGCAGGACGTGCTGGCGAACCTGACGCCGCGCGAGCGGGAGGTCCTCGGTCTGATGGCGGAGGGCCGGACGAACTCGGCGATCGCGAAGGCGCTGGTGGTGAGCGACGGCGCGGTGGAGAAGCACATCAGCAACATCTTCCTGAAGCTGGGGCTCTCACCGAGTGACGGCGATCATCGCCGGGTACTGGCGGTGTTGACGTATCTGAAATCCTGACTATCTGACACTCTGTCAGACAACACGGGGAACCCGGGAGGGCGGCCGCCCGTCCCCGAGGGCCTAGGCCCAAAGGATGAGGCGGAATCCGACTTTCCGGATGCTCCGGGTGGCGACAGAACGTGACGATTCAGGGCAAGAGGGCGTCTCAAAAAGAGGTCCATGATGCGAGAAGTCCCGGGAGGGCCCACCCTGCCGTCGTAGGGTGGGCCTCGGGACGGACGGTGATCGGCCGACCGCATCCCGAGCCTTCTCCCGCCTCCGGCGGAGAGTCCCCTTGCCGCGAGGGAGGTCCAGTTCAGTGACCAGCCAGGTCAGTAGCGAGGCCGGTGAGGCCCTGCTCGGGGAGCAGCGCAGCGCCCCGGCGAAGCCCCACCACGGCACCGAGAAGGAAGTGCGCCGCCTCGATCGGGTGATCATCCGCTTCGCGGGTGACTCCGGTGACGGCATGCAGCTGACGGGTGACCGTTTCACCTCGGAGACGGCGTCCTTCGGGAACGACCTCTCCACGCTGCCGAACTTCCCGGCCGAGATCCGGGCACCCGCCGGCACGCTGCCGGGTGTCTCGTCCTTCCAGCTGCACTTCGCCGACCACGACATCCTGACCCCGGGCGACGCGCCGAACGTGCTGGTCGCGATGAACCCCGCCGCCCTGAAGGCCAACATCGCGGACGTACCGCGCGGTGGCGAGATCATCGTCAACACCGACGAATTCGCCAAGCGCGCCATGGCCAAGGTCGGCTACCTGACCTCCCCCCTGGAGGACGGCTCGCTGGACGGCTACCGGGTCCACCCGGTGCCCCTGACCACGCTGACCGTCGAGGCGCTCAAGGAGTTCGGGCTCTCCCGGAAGGAGGCCGAGCGCTCCAAGAACATGTTCGCGCTCGGGCTGCTCTCCTGGATGTACCACCGGCCGACCGAGGGCACCGAGACCTTCCTGCGCCAGAAGTTCGCGAAGAAGCCGCAGATCGCCGAGGCGAACATCGTCGCCTTCCGGGCCGGCTGGAACTTCGGCGAGACCACCGAGGACTTCGCCGTCTCCTACGAGATCGCCCCGGCGACCAGGGCCTTCCCCACCGGCACGTACCGGAACATCTCGGGGAACCTGGCCCTCTCGTACGGTCTGATCGCCGCCGGACGCCAGGCGGACCTGCCGCTCTACCTCGGCTCGTACCCCATCACCCCGGCCTCGGACATCCTCCACGAGCTGTCCAGACACAAGAACTTCGGGGTGCGCACCTTCCAGGCCGAGGACGAGATCGCGGGCATCGGCGCCGCGCTCGGCGCCGCGTTCGGCGGCTCGCTCGCCGTGACGACGACCTCCGGCCCCGGTGTGGCGCTCAAGTCGGAGACGATCGGCCTCGCGGTCTCCCTTGAGCTGCCGCTGCTGGTCGTCGACATCCAGCGCGGCGGCCCGTCCACCGGTCTGCCCACCAAGACCGAGCAGGCCGACCTCCTCCAGGCCATGTACGGCCGCAACGGCGAGGCGCCGGTGCCGGTCGTCGCCCCGAGGACGCCCGCCGACTGCTTCGACGCGGCGATCGAGGCGGCCCGGATCGCCCTGACGTACCGCACGCCGGTCTTCCTCCTCTCCGACGGCTACCTCGCCAACGGCTCGGAGCCCTGGCGCATCCCGGACGTGGCGGAACTCCCCGACCTGCGGACCCTCTTCGCCACCGGGCCCAACCACGAGCTGGCCGACGGCACCGAGGTCTTCTGGCCGTACAAGCGAGACCCCGAGACCCTCGCCCGCCCGTGGGCCGTGCCCGGCACGCCGGGCCTCGAACACCGCATCGGCGGCATCGAGAAGCAGGACGGCACCGGCAACATCTCGTACGACCCCGCCAACCACGAGTTCATGGTCCGCACCCGGCAGGCGAAGATCGACGGCATCGCCGTCCCCGACGTCGAGGTCGACGACCCGGACGGCGCCCGCACCCTGGTCCTCGGCTGGGGCTCCACCTACGGGCCGATCACGGCGGCCGTCCGCCGCCTCAGGGTCGCGGGACTGCCGATCGCCCAGGCGCACCTGCGGCACCTCAACCCGTTCCCGAAGAACCTCGGCGAGGTCCTGGAGCGGTACGACAGGATCGTCGTCCCGGAGATGAACCTCGGCCAGCTCGCCACCCTCGTCCGGGCGAAGTACCTCGTCGACGCCCGCAGCCACACCCAGGTCAACGGCATGCCGTTCAAGGCCGAGCAGCTCGCCGCCGCTCTCAAGGAGGCCATCGATGAGTGAGACTCACGCCGAGCCCCTGCTCAACCTGGTCCCCAAGGCCGAGGCCGTCCAGTCGATGAAGGACTTCAAGTCCGACCAGGAGGTGCGGTGGTGCCCCGGCTGCGGTGACTACGCGGTCCTCGCCGCCGTGCAGGGCTTCATGCCCGAGCTCGGTCTGGCGAAGGAGAACATCGTCTTCGTCTCCGGCATCGGCTGCTCCTCCCGCTTCCCGTACTACATGAACACCTACGGGATGCACTCCATCCACGGCCGCGCCCCGGCCATCGCCACCGGCCTCGCCACCTCCCGCCGCGACCTGTCGGTCTGGGTCGTCACGGGGGACGGCGACGCGCTCTCCATCGGCGGCAACCACCTCATCCACGCGCTCCGGCGCAACGTCAACCTCAAGATCCTGCTCTTCAACAACCGGATCTACGGGCTGACCAAGGGCCAGTACTCGCCCACCTCCGAGGTCGGCAAGATCACCAAGTCGACGCCGATGGGCTCGCTCGACGCGCCCTTCAACCCGGTGTCGCTCGCGCTCGGCGCGGAGGCGTCCTTCGTGGCCCGTACGGTCGACTCCGACCGCAAGCACCTCACCGAGGTGCTGCGGCAGGCCGCCGACCACAACGGCACGGCGCTCGTCGAGATCTACCAGAACTGCAACATCTTCAACGACGGCGCCTTCGAGGTCCTCAAGGACAAGGACCAGGCCAAGGAGGCGGTCATCCGCCTGGAGCACGGGCAGCCGATCCGCTTCGGCGCGGAGAACGAGAAGGGCGTCGTCCGGGACCCGGTGAGCGGCGACCTCCAGGTCGTCACGGTCACCCCCGGGAACGAGGAGAGGATCCTCGTCCACGACGCCCACGCGGCCACCCCCACCACCGCCTTCGCGCTCTCCCGGCTCGCGGACCCGGACACCCTCCACCAGACCCCCATCGGGGTGTTCCGGTCGGTGGAGCGCGCGGTCTACGACACGCTGATGGCGGAGCAGCTCGACGCGGCCGTGGAACAGCACGGCAAGGGCGACCTGGGGCAGCTCCTCGCGGGCAACGACACGTGGACGGTGGCCGGGTAGCACCCGACCCGCCCGAGGGCCCGGTCCGCACGGACCGGGCCTTCGTCACGCACCCGTGAGCGCCGCCTTCGCGAACTCCCCCAGGAACCGCGGCACTCCGTTCCTCACCTGCCACAGGTAGAGACCGACGAGGCTCGCGGCACTGTTCTCCCGGCCGGCGGAGGAGTACGTCTTGACGAGTCCCTGGTAGGGGTTCTGCCGCAGACTGTTCGCCACCCCCGTCGCCTCCGACTCGGCGTGGTTCCCGAGGGTCGTGTGCAGCGCCTGGAGCGTCCAGTTGACCGCGTCGTACGCCTCCGTGGCGTACGGCTCGACGGGCGTCGTGGGGGCCAGCCCCCATCGCTTCCGGTAGAGGGCGGTGAACTCCTTCGCCGCCGGGATGCCGTCGGGGTCGGCGTAGCCGGTGCCGAAGAACCAGCCCTCGGCCGCCGGTCCCGCCAGCGCGAGGAACTCCGGCTGGAGCACGTACTCGACGCTGCCCCGGAGCCCCTGGTACCCCTGGTCGCGCAGGGCCCGGGCGCAGAGCGCGGCCCGGCGCGGCGAGTTCCCCACGTACATCACGCCCTGCGGGTCGGTCGCGAGGGCGGACCGGACGGCGGCGGCGAAGTCCTCGTCGTCCTTCTCGACGGGGTGGGAGGTCGCCACACCTCCCCGGGCCTGCGACGGCGGGGTCTCCCTCATGCTCTTGGCCGCGAACCAGGTGTACCGGCCGCCGGCCCGGTCCTCCACGAGGGCGGTCCGGACGTACTCGCGCTCGGAGAGGTAGCGCGCGAAGGGGACGATCATCGAGTCGGGAGAGGCGCGGGGCTCGAAGTAGGTCCGCTTGATGGTCTGCCCCTCCACCGTCATGCCGGTGGGGACCGAGGCGAGGACGCTCACCAGGGGGACGAAGTGGTCGACGAGCTCGGCCACCGCGGCAAGGACGCTGGGGACCGTCGTCGGGCCGAGGACACCGATCAGGTTCTCGTCCTTGAGCAGGGCGCGGGCGGCGGCCGTGGCCCGCGCCCCGTCCCCACCGTCGTCGGCGGTGCGCAGGACCAGGTCGAAGGGGCGGTCGGGGCGGGCGTTGAAGGACTCCACCGCCACCCGGGCGCCGCGCTCCTGGGCGCGCCCGAGCAGCTTCGTGGGGCCGCTCAGATCGGTGAGCACGCCGATCGTGTAGCGGGGAAGCACGGTGCCGGGCCCCGTCTCCGTTCCCGTCCCCGCCGGCCCGCGGTTCAGCAGCCAGGCGGTCAGGCCGCCCGCTCCCACGACGGCGGCGGCGGAGCCCCCCACCAGGAGCCTGCGGCGCGACATCCCCCGCGAGGGCTCGGAGGGTCCGAGCAGGGTCGGCTCGGCGACCGGCAGGTCCAGGGCCCGTGAGGAGCGCTCGGCGATGAGCGCGGGCAGTCCGGGCGGCAGCCAGTCGCCCGCCGGGCCGTCGGCCCCTCCCAGGGCGGCGCCCACCTCGGCCGCCGGGGGCCGGTCCGCCGGGTCCTTCGCCAGACAGGCGGTGACCAGCGGAAGCAGCGTGTCCGGTACGTCGGTGAGGTCGGGCTCCTCGTGGACGGTGCGGTAGACAACGGCCGCCACCCCGCCCGTACCGAAGGGGCGCTCCCCCGTCAGCGCGTACGCGAGGACGCAGCCGAGGGAGAAGACGTCGCTGGCGGGGCCGACCTCGCCGGCCCCGGCGGCGCGGGCCTGCTCGGGGGCGAGGAAGCCGGGGGTGCCGATCATCGCGTCGGTGGCGGTCAGGGCGGTCGCCCCGGCGGAGCGGGCGATGCCGAAGTCGATGAGCCGGGGGCCGTCGAGGGCGAGCAGGACGTTGCCCGGCTTGACGTCGCGGTGGACGAGCCCGGCCCGGTGCATGTCGTCGAGCGCGGAGGCGAGCCGGGCGCCGAGGGCCCGTACGGTCGGCTCGGGCAGGGCGCCGTGCAGGGCGATCGCCTCGGCGAGGGAGGGCCCGGGCACGTACTCGGTCGCCAGCCACGGCTCCCTGGCCTCCGGGTCCGATCCGAGGACGCGGACCACCCAGCGGCCGGTGATCCGCTCGGCGGCGCGGGCCTCGCGCCGGAACCGCTCCCGGAATCCGGGGTCGGCGGCGTGCTCGGCCCGGATGAGTTTGACGGCGGCGAGCGTCCCGCGGCCGGAGCGGGCGAGGAAGACCACGCCCATGCCTCCGGCGCCGAGGCGGCCGAGCAGCCGGTACCCGGCGATCGTCGACGGGTCTCCCCTGCGCAGTGGTCGCACGATCAGGCCTTCTGCTTCGCCTTGTTCGCGGGGAGCACGGGTGCGGGCCCGATCACCTTGTAGGCCCCGTTCTGCACCGCGTGCACGAACGTGCCGCCGTTGGTGAGGTCGCCGTTCTCGTCGAAGGTGTAACCGCCCATGACGCCCGTGTACTTCTGCTTCCGCAGCGCCGTCCAGAGCCCCTTGCGCGCGGGGGCTCGACCGGCCTTCGCGCTCCGCGCGAGCTCCTCGGCGACCATGGTGACCACGTCGTACGACTCTCCCGTGTAGTACGCGGGGGGCGCGCCGAACCGCTTCCGGTGGGCCGCGACGAAGCCGGCGGCCTCCTTGCGGGTGACGGCGTCGAGCACGGGGGTGCCGAAGAACCAGCCCTCGGCGTCGGCGCCGGCCTCCTTGAGGAACGCCGGCCCGAAGGCGTGCTGACCGCCGAACCGGGGTCCGGTGAAGCCGAGTTCGTTGAGGGCGCGGGCGGCGAGGACCGCGGTCTCGCGGACTCCGCAGTGGACGTACGCGTCCATTCCGGCGTCGATCATCTCGCGGAGGACCCCGCGGTAGTCCCGCACCCGGGCCGGGACCACGCGGAAGTGGGGGGTGAGACCGGCCTGGCCGAAGGCGAACTGGACGCCCCTGACGAGCAGCCAGCTGTACTGGTCCTCGGTGCGGTCCTGGAGGACTCCGGGCCTGCGGATCGCCTTCAGGAGCGTGACGGCGTAGGCGAGGTGCATGCCGGCGTAGGGGTGGTGGGGGATCGCGCGCAGCACCGTGGCGTTCGGCGGGCTCTGCTTGTCCCGGACGGTGAGCAGGTTGTATCCGGCGGAGACGGTGACGAGCGGGAGGCCCGACTCCTCGAAGGCGGGGAGCGCCGTCTGTCCCGTGTCGTCGGAGGTGGGTCCGAGGACGGCGAGGACACCCGGATCGGTGGTGAGTTCGCGGGCGGAGGCGAGGGCGGTGGTGCGGTCCCCCCGGTCGTCGGAGACCTTGAGTTCGAGCGTGAACGGCTTGTCCTGGCGGGCGTTGAACCGCTCGACGGCGAGGCGGGCGCCGCGCTCCTGGGCGAGCCCGATCTCCTTGGCGGGCCCGGAGAGGTCGGCGAGGACCCCGATCTTCCAGGTGGTGCGGGGCGGGCCGGGCTTCGCTCCGTCCCTGTCGCCGTCGGTGCCGTCGTCCCTGAGCCCCGCCCAGGCGGCGACGGAGCCGCCGCCCACGACGAGGGCGGCGCCGGAGGCGAGGAGCAGGAATCCGCGCCTGCTGCGCCGCGGAGGTCCCGCCGGTCCGGCGCCCGCCTCGGTGGCGTCGATCCCGGGGAGCGCGAGCATCCCGGCCGAGCGTTCGGCGATGGTCCGCACGAGGGGGGCGGGCAGCCAGTCGGCGGCGTGGCCCGGGGTGTCCTCGACGAGCCGGGCGGCGACCTCGTGGGCGATGGGCCGGGCGGCGGGGTCCTTGGCGAGGCAGGCCCGGAGCAGGTCGAGGAGGCCGTCCGGTACGCCGGTGAGGTCGGGTTCGTCGTGGACGGTGCGGTACATCAGGGCGTCCACGGCGCCGGTGCCGAAGGGCGGGCGGCCGGTCGCCGCGTACGCGAGGAGGCAGCCGAGGGCGAAGACGTCGGCGGGCGGGCCGATGGCCTCGGTGCGGGCTTCGGCCTGCTCGGGGGCGAGGAAGCCGGGGGTGCCGACGACCATGTCGGTGGCGGTGAGGGCGGTCTCGCCGGTCGCGCGGGCGATGCCGAAGTCGATGAGCCGGGGGCCGTCGACGGCGAGCAGGACGTTGCCCGGCTTGACGTCGCGGTGGACGAGCCCGGCCGCGTGCACGGCGGCGAGGGCGCGGGCGACGGCCCCGCCGAGGACGCGGACGCTCCGCTCGGGCAGCGGGCCGTGGGCGGTGACGGCCTCGCCGAGGGAGGGGCCGGGGACGAACGCGGTGGCCATCCACGGTTCGGGGGCGTCCGGGTCGGCTCCGGTCACCGGGACGGCCCAGGGGCTGACGACCCGGCGGGCGGCCTCGACCTCGCGGCGGAACCGGGCCCGGAAGTCGGGCTGGTCGGCCTGGTCGGCGTGGGTGACCTTGACGGCGGCGAGCTCGCCGTTCTCCGTGCGGCCCAGGTAGACGACGCCCATGCCGCCGGCCCCGAGCCGGCCCAGCAGCCGGTAGCCGGCGAGGGCGGAGGGATCGGAGGGCAGCAGCGGCTGCAGCGCCCCGGGCGCGGGACGGGGCGGGACGGGGGGTTGGGCCGGGTACGGGGGCGCGGCGGGCTCCGGCCGGGGGTCGGGCTGGGGCTCGGGCTCGGGCCGGGGGGTCGTGGGGCTCATGACTGGACCTCCAGCTCGTCCTTGGCGCGGTTGATCATCGTGACGAGGGCCTGGACCTGGCCGGTGACGGTACCGACCGTGGTGCTGGTCTGCTCCTCGCTGTAGCCGGGTGCGCCCTTGACGACGGTGGCGACGGTGACCTGTCCGATCCGGGACTGGTACCAGCCGTAGAACTGCTCCCCCTTCACGGCGTCGTTGAGGTAGACCCCGCGTTCGCCCAGGGCGTCGGTGGCGGTGTAGTTGCCCCCGATGCCGAAGGGATTGCCGAGGGAGATCAGGCTCGCGACGCGCTCACCGTCCCGCAGCCTCTGCTCGGGGCAGCGGAGTGCCTCCTCCAGCGTCCCGGCCATCTCCCAGTCGGCGTCGGCCTCGGTGCGGTGGACGGTGACGGTGGAGGCGACCCGGAGGACGCCGAGGGCTCCGTCGGCGGGGATCTCGCTGTAGGCGGTGACGCTGTAGAGGACGGTCGAGGGCCGGGAGCCCGTCTCCCACGAGCAGTTGGCGCCGAGGACGGGCCAGTACTCCGGGTCGCTGAGGTACGGGGTGCGCTTGACGTAGTCCGGTCCCCAGGCGTCGGGGCCGGCGACGACGGCGAGGGCGATCCGTCTGGCGTCGGCCTCGGTCTTCGGCGCGCGCTTCGGGTCGGGGACGAAGTCGAGGGCGGTCGGCGTGGGTGCGGGGGTCGGTGCCGCCGTGGCCGGAGCGGCCGACGTGCCCGTACTCCCCGGGCTCTTCCTGCCGTCGGGTCTCTTCCCGTCGTCTCCGCCGCCGCACCCCGTCGCGACCAGTCCGCCCACCAGCACGGCGCAACAGGCGCGCAGCAGCCTTCGGTCCCTGTTCACCACAGTTCCCCCACGGTCCCTCACGGTTTCCCCCGAACAGTGAGCAGATCGTACGACTCGTGAGGCCAACCCGCCGTGGCTACAACATCATTGGGACGAACCGGTAGCGCTCTCGCGACGCGCCTCGTCGTACCGCGCGCGGGCGTCGTCGACGGCGGCGACCTGGCGCTCGGACCAGCGGGCCAGCTCCCAGACCTGGCGGGCGGCCTCGACGCCGAGGTCGCTGAGGCTGTAGTCGACGCGGGGCGGGATGACCGGCTTGGCGTCGCGGTGGACGAAGCCGTCGCGCTCCAGGGTCTGGAGCGTCTGGGCGAGCATCTTCTCGCTGACGCCGCCGATCCGGCGGCGCAGCTCGCTGAAGCGGTACGAGCGCTCCATGAGGGCCGCGAGGACGAGGACGCCCCAGCGGCTGGTGACGTGCTCCAGGACGAGCCGCGAGGGGCACATCGGCTGGTTCACGTCGGGCTTCCCGCCCGGCCCGGACACCACCTTGCCACTTACTTCCATACCAGTACCTTACTTCAAAGTGGGTACTTTCGAAAGGTTAGCGCTCGTCGTACGGTGAGTGCATCGCCCACCGCACCCCACGGGAAAAGGAAACACCATGAGCATCGTCGTCACCGGAGCCACCGGCCAGCTCGGCCGCCTCGTCATCGACGCCCTCCTCGCCGCCGTCCCCGCCGAGTCCGTCGCGGCCGTCGTGCGGGACAAGGAGAAGGCGGCCGATCTGGCGGAGCGCGGTGTCGAGCTGCGGATCGCCGACTACGACCGTCCCGAGACCCTGGCGGAGGCCTTCGGGGCCGGCGACCGGGTGCTCCTCGTCTCGGCCAACGAGGTCGGCCGGCGCGTCCCGCAGCACACCGCCGTCATCGACGCCGCCAAGGCCGCGGGCGTCGCCCAGCTCGCCTACACCGGCGTCCTCGGCGGCGACGAGGCCGACTTCGACCTGGCCGCCGAGCACAAGGTGACCGAGCGGCTGATCCTCGACTCCGGCCTGCCGTACACCTTCCTGCGCAACGGCTGGTACACCGAGAACTACACCGCGAACCTCGCGCCGGTCCTGGCCCATGGCGCCGTCGTCGCCAACGCCGGCGAGGGCCGTGTCGCCTCCGCCACCCGCGCCGACTACGCCGCCGCCGCGGCCGCCGTCCTGACCGGCCCGGCCGAGGAGCACCTGAACAGGGCGTACGAGCTGAGCGGCGACGTCTCCTGGTCCTTCGCCGAGTACGCGGCCGAGGTCGCCGCCCAGTCCGGCCAGGAGATCACGTACAGCAACGTCCCCGCCGAGACGCACCTCGCGATCCTCACCGGCGCCGGGGTTCCCGCCCCCTTCGCCGAGATCCTGGTCGACGTCGACCGGGCCGTCGAGCACGGCGCGCTCGCCCGCCGCACCGACGACCTCTCCCGCCTGATCGGCCGCCCGACCACCCCGATCGCCGTGACGATCAAGGCGGCGCTCGACGTTTCCTGAACTGTCATGACCGTATGGCGATACGGGCATGACAACCCCTCCCGTGCGGCGCTACCTTCGAGAGAACAGCGCGGCAGAGGGCGGGAGGTCCGGTGAAGACGGACAACGAGGAACGAGCAGGGTTGCTCTACGGGATCGGCGCCTACGGAATGTGGGGGCTGGTCCCGCTCTTCTGGCCGCTCCTCAAGCCCGCCGGGGCGCTGGAGATCCTCGCCCACCGGATGGTGTGGTCCCTGGCCTTCGTCGGCCTCGCCCTGCTCGCGCTGCGCCGCTGGGGCTGGCTGCGCGATCTGGTCCGCAGCCCGCGCAAGCTCGGCCTGATCACCGTCGCCGCCACCGTCATCACGGTGAACTGGGGCCTCTACATCTGGTCCGTCAACACGGGCCATGTCGTCGAGGCCTCCCTCGGCTACTTCATCAACCCGCTCGTCACGATCGCCCTCGGCGTCCTCGTCCTCCAGGAACGCCTCCGCCCCGCGCAGTGGGCGGCGGTCGGCGTCGGCTTCGCCGCCGTCCTCGTCCTCGCGATCGGGTACGGGCAGCCGCCCTGGATCTCGCTCACCCTCGCCTTCTCCTTCGCGGTCTACGGACTCGCGAAGAAGAAGGTCAACATCGGCGGCGTGGAGTCGCTCGCCGCCGAGACCGCCGTCCAGTTCCTGCCCGCCCTGGGCTACCTGATCTGGCTCGGCACCCGGGACGACCTCGCCTTCGGCTCCCACGGCGGGGGCCACACGGCCCTGCTCGCCGCCACCGGCATCGTCACGGCGGTCCCGCTCGTCTGCTTCGGGGCGGCGGCGATCCGCGTACCGCTGTCCACGCTCGGACTCCTCCAGTACCTGGCGCCGACCTTCCAGTTCCTGCTCGGGGTCCTCTACTTCCACGAGGCGATGCCGCCGGAGCGCTGGGCCGGCTTCGCCCTCGTCTGGCTGGCCCTGACGATCCTCACCTGGGACGCCCTGCGCACGGCGCGGCGCAGCCGGGCGGCGGTCGAGGCCGCGAAGGCCACGGCGTCCGAGGCGGAGGCGGCGGCCGTCCCGGTCACGGGGGAGGCCGCTGGGGCCGCTGATACGGCTGGGACGCTCACGCCTCCGGCGGGCCGTACGTCCTGATCGGTCGGCGGACCGCCCGCCGGTCACCGATTCGGTTACCAGTCCGAGGGTCGGTTCCGTCTTGTAACCGCATGCATTGTGCGGGAGCATCGGGTGTCATGGACGAAGTCATGTCGAAGTCACCGAGTCACTGCGCGAGAACCTACGGAAACGACGGGGACCCCGACCCCTTCCAGTGGGACACCCGGGAGGACTGCGAGGTGCGGCAGATCCTCGACCGGGTCGCCGACAAGTGGTCCCTGCTCGTCATCGCCCTCCTCGACCGGCGCCGCCTGCGCTTCACGGAGCTCAAGCGCGAGATCGACGGCGTCAGCCAGCGCATGCTGACCGTCACCCTGCGCCAGCTGGAGCGCGACGGCCTGGTCAAGCGGACGGTCCACCCGGTGGTCCCGCCTCGCGTGGACTACGAGCTCACCCCCCTGGGCCGCACCCTGCACGTCACGATCCGCTCCCTGGTCACCTGGACCGAGCAGCACCAGAACGAGATCGCGGCGGCGCGGGAGGAGTACGACGCCAAGGAGCAGGCGGCGGCAGCGGCCGCACTGGTCTGACGCCGGGGAGGACCGCACGGCCGCCGGCCGACCGCCGACGGCCGCGATATCCGGTGGCCCTCCCCCGGTCGCTTCGCCGACCCTGGGGTCATGGCAGAACCGAAGTACCGGATCCGTGCGCTCCACACCGCCCGCACGGTCACCGTCTACCAGGCGTACAGACCCTCGATCGGCCTTCCCGCCGCCCGCGAGGGCCGCTTCCCGGCCGCCTGGAAGCGGGACCGCATGACCTGGATCAAGCCGTCGTTCCTGTGGATGATGTACCGCTCCGGGTGGGGGACGAAGGAGGGCCAGGAGACCGTCCTCGCCGTGGAGATCGAGCGTGAGGGCTTCGAACGGGCCCTGCGCGACGCCTGCCTCTCGCACTACGAGCGCGGCTTCCACACCGACCGGGCCGACTGGAAGCGGCGGTTGCGGGAGGCCCCCGCCCGCGTCCAGTGGGACCCGGAGCGCGACCTGAACCTCCGGCCCCTCCCGTACCGCTCGCTCCAGCTCGGCCTGTCGGGCGAGGCCGCCCGCCGGTACGCGGACGAGTGGACGGTCTCCGTCACCGACGTCACCCCGCTGGCCCACCGCGTCCGCGACCTGGTCCGGGCCGGCGACGTGGACGGCGCCCGCCCGCTGCTCCCCCGGGAGGAGCCGTACCCGGAGCCCGAGGGGCTCCTCGACCACCTGCGGGTGCGGGACGGCGACGGCGCCGCGACGGCCGGGAGGGCGATGGCGCCGGCCCCGGGCACGCCGTAGCGACCCGGCCGCCGCCGGTCGGGCCGCCGGAGGCGCTACGGGACGAGGGCGCGAACGATTTCGGCCATCACGCTCTTCCAGTGGGCGCGTTGGCGCTCGCGCTCCTCGGCGCTCGCCAGGTGTTCCTGGTGGAAGCCGAGGACGGCGCGGCCGTCGCTCGCCGGGGAGACGGTGGCCTGAAGGACGGTGTCGCCGTACGAGAGGCGGACCCGGTCGCGCGGCCGGAAGCCGCGGAGCGCGGGATCGCCCTCGGCGGGAAGGACGGCGCCGGGGCCGAGCCACAGGGCCAGGCCCTCGGCGCTCATCAGGAAGTCCCAGACGGTGGCGACGGGCAGGGGCAGGGTCTTCGAGACGCCGATCTCCCAGCCGGCGTCGCGGGTCAGTCCTACGGGCATCACGCGTCTCCTTCGTGCGGGGTACGGGCCCGGTGCGCCCGTACCTTGTGGCGGTTGCCGCACCGGTCCATCGAGCACCAGCGGCGGCGCCCGGGGCGGGAGGTGTCGGCGAAGAGGAGGGAGCAGTCGTCGGCGCCGCAGACCCGGACCCGGTCGGCGTACGGCCCGGTCAGAAGGTCGACGGCGTCCCGGGCGAGGGTCGCGAGGAGCCCGGACCCGGTGGCTCCGGGGGCCCACGCGCGCGTGCCGTCGGCGCGGACCAGGGCCGCGAGCGGGGTTCCGGCGGCGGCGGCGTTGACCACCGACCGCTCCCCGGGGTCGAGCGCGGCGCCCCGGGACCGGGCGAGGGCGAGGCCCCAGAGCGCGTCCCGGACCTCCCGCACGGCCGCGAGTTCCGCGTCGGTGACGGTCACGTCGAGCCCGGGCGCGAGCCGGCACCGCCGCACCCAGTCGAGCAGCCCGTCGACCCCGTCGAGCACCTCGTACCGGGCGGCGACCGGCCCGGGGCCCCCGGTGAGGAGGAGTTCGAGGCAGAGCGCCCCGGCATCGAACCGGAAGCGCTGCCCGTCGGGGTGGTGGAGGGTCATGGCGGCGTCCTGGGTCACGTAACCACTATAAGGAGTTACCTCTCGCCGCTCCACCGGAAGCCCGCGATCCCCTTCCCCGTCCGGGTGAGGCCGCCGGGCGGCGCGCCCCGCTGGACGCGCTCCGCCGGCGCGGGAGGCGGCGGAGGCGCTCGTCCGCTGAGCGAACGTGCCTGACCGGTTTCCGCTCTTGACGCGAAGTCAAACTCTCACTGAACATTCAGCACGCACAACAGAACAAGTGAGCACCTGAACAACTGAACACCGCACACGCACTCGTACAGCTCCAGCGCCTCGTGGCCCACAAGCCCGAGGCGTCTCGCACGTTCCGTCCCATCCCCGTTCGGAATCCGGAGCCCCCACAGATGAACATCTCCGTGCCCAGACGCGTCACCGCGGTCGCCGCTCTCGCGGCGCTCGCCCTCGGCGGACTCACCGGCACCACCGCCTCGGCCAACCCGGCCGCGGCTGCCGCCGCGCCCGACATCCCGCTCGCCAACGTCAAGCAGCACTTGACGGACCTGCAGTCGATCGCCACCGCCAACGGCGGCAACCGCGCCCACGGCCGTACCGGCTACAAGGCGTCGATCGACTTCGTGAAGGCGAAGCTGGACGCCGCCGGATACACCACCACCATCCAGCAGTTCACCTCCGGCGGATCCACCGGCTACAACCTGATAGCCGACTGGCCCGGCGGTGACCCGAACCAGGTCCTGATGGCCGGCTCGCACCTCGACTCGGTGACCTCGGGCCCCGGCATCAACGACAACGGCTCCGGCTCCGCGGCGGTCCTGGAGACCGCGCTCGCCGTCGCCCGATCCGGCTACCAGCCCACCAAGCACCTGCGTTTCGGCTGGTGGGGCGCTGAGGAGCTCGGTCTCGTCGGCTCGAAGTACTACGTGGCCCAGCTGCCCTCCACCGAGCGCGCCAAGCTCTCCGGCTACCTCAACTTCGACATGATCGGCTCGCCGAACCCGGGGTACTTCGTCTACGACGACGACCCGGCGATCGAGACGACCTTCAAGAACTACTTCGCCGGGATCGGCGTCCCGACCGAGATCGAGACGGAGGGCGACGGCCGCTCCGACCACGCCTCCTTCAAGAACGTCGGCGTCCCGGTCGGCGGTCTCTTCACGGGCGCCAGCCGGGTCAAGTCCAGTGCCCAGGTGCAGAAGTGGGGCGGTACGGCCACGGCCTTCGACCGCTGCTACCACTCCTCCTGCGACACGACGTCGAACATCAACGACACCGCCCTGGACCGCAACAGCGACGCGATCGCGCACGCGATCTGGACGCTCTCCGCGGGGACGACCAACCCGCCCACCGGCAAGGTCTTCGAGAACACGGCCGACGTGTCCGTCCCGGACAACGGCGCCGCGGTGACCTCCACGGTCAACGTCACGGGCATCACCGGCAACGCCCCGAGCAACCTCTCCGTCGGCGTGGACATCGTCCACACCTACAAGGGCGACCTCGTCGTCGACTTGGTCGCCCCCGACGGCTCGGTCTACAACCTGCACAACCGGACCGGCGGCAGCGCCGACAACATCGTCCAGACCTTCACCGTGAACGCCTCCTCCGAGGTCGCGAACGGCGCCTGGAAGCTCCGCGTCCAGGACAAGGCCTCGGCCGACACCGGCTACATCAACGGGTTCAAGCTCACCTTCCCGTAAGCCGCCCCGCGAGAAACGCCCGGGCGGGTCGGTGACCATCGCCCCCGACCCGCCCGGGGCCCCAACCGTGTTCCGCCGAACGCTACTTGTCGGCGTTCGCCGCGTTCACCAGCGCGTCCTTCGTGACCGCGCCGACGTAGACCCGGCCGTCGTCGGTGAGGAGCGCGTTCACCAGCTTCGTCTTGAAGACGGTGCCGGAGCCGAACTTCCCGCTGACCTTGTCGCCGAGGGAGTCCAGGAGCCCCTGGACCTCCTTCGGCGCCTCGTCGGTCTTCGGCGCGGGGGCGCCGGTGTCGAGCTTCGCGATCGTCGTCCAGCCCTCGCCGATGACGTTCACGCCGCCCTCGCCGGAGCCCGCTCCGAGGCCGAAGGCCTCCCCGAGGCCCCCGGGCAGCTCGTCGCCGAACGGGTTCTCCTTCGCGCCCTCGGCCTCCTCGGCCGCCTTCTCCGCCGCGCCCTCGGTGACCTTCGCGCCCTCGGGCGCCTTGAAGGCGAAGTCGGAGGCGGCCGGCTTCGAGAAGTCGACCTTCGTGAAGCCCGCGTCGACGACGGGCTTGCCGCCCTCGACCGAGGCGAGGGTGAACTTCAGCGGGGTGCCGTTCGCCGCGTCCACCGCGATCTTCACCGACGCGACCGTCGAACCGCTCTGCTTCGGCTTGATCACCAGCTGGTACGCGTCCCGGCCGGCCACCTTGGCCGTACCGTCGACGGTGATCGACGTCGTGTCGCCGGCCGCCTTCAGGACCTCGTCCGCGAGCTGCTTGGGCGTGCCCGGCAGCTCCGCGTCGCCCTCGGGGGCCCGCGACGGACCCTCGCCGGCCGGGGCCTTCTCGTGGAAGACCTCGTTGGACTTGCTGTCGTACGCCCAGACGTCGTCGCCGTTGTGGATCAGGCTGTACTCGTCGGAGCCGTCGAGCAGGGTCAGCTTCTGGCGCTCGGGGCCGTCCGCCGCCACCCGCAGGGTGTGGCTGCCGGAGAGGAGCTGGGTGAGCTTCTCCGTCGGGTCCGCCGAGGCCGGGCCGCCGCCACCGCCGCCGAGGCCGGAGGCCAGGCCGGACGCGAGGCCGTCGAGGGGCAGGCCCAGGTCGGTGGAGACCTTGAACGTGCCGGACAGGGTCTGCGTGTCCGAGGCGGCGATCTTCTCGATGAGCTGCTGGGCCGTGATCTCCGGCAGGTCGGGGTCGCCGGACGCCGCCAGCGCCGGGACCAGTCCGATGGTCGCCGCGGCCACCCCTGCCACCGCGACCGGGACGATGAACCGGCTCGCCTTACGGGTCTGTGCCATGGTCTCCCCTACCTCCGTGCCCTGCGCGGGCCCTCCGTGGTCGATGACTCCATCTCACCAAAGCAGCGGCGAGGATGCGTCAGCCCGGGGGATCAACCTGGCGTACTGCTTCGGGATGACCCGACCCTGAGACGGACCGGCCGTACGGGGGACGGAGTCACGGAGCGGGCGGCGGGACGGCGGCTCAGCCCGCCCGGTGGACCACCGCGTCGCACATCTCCGCGAGCCCGGCCTTGGCGTAGCCGTCGGGCAGCGGTGCCAGCATGGCGCGGGCCTCCTCGGCGTACCGCACGGTGTCCCGGCGGGCCTGCTCCAGGGCCGGGTGGGCGCGCAGCCGGCGCAGGGCCTCGGCGTGCCGGGCGTCGTCGGTGAGGTCGCCGTCGACGAGCTCGACGAGGGCGAGGTCCTCGGGCCGTCCGTGGGCCGCGGCGGCGGCGCGCAGGTGCAGGACGGGCAGGGTCGGGATGCCCTCGCGCAGGTCGGTGCCGGGGGTCTTGCCGGACTCGTGGGAGTCGGAGGCGATGTCGAGGACGTCGTCGGCGAGCTGGAAGGCGACGCCGAGCCGTTCACCGTACTGGGTGAGGGTGTCGACGACGCTCTCGTCGGCGCCGGACATCATGGCGCCGAAGCGGCAGGCGACGGCGACGAGGGAGCCGGTCTTGCCGCCGAGGACGTCGAGGTAGTGGTCGACGGGGTCGCGGCCGTCGCTGGGACCGGCGGTCTCCAGGATCTGGCCGGTCACGAGCCGTTCGAACGCCTCGGACTGGATGCGTACGGCCTCGGGACCGAGGTCCGCGAGGGTGTGCGAGGCGCGGGCGAAGAGGAAGTCACCCGTGAGGACGGCGATCGAGTTGCCCCAGCGGGTGTTGGCGCTGGGGACTCCGCGCCGGACGTCGGCCTCGTCCATGACGTCGTCGTGGTACAGCGTGGCCAGGTGGGTCAGCTCGACGACGACGGCGGAGGGCACGACGCCCGGCGCGTAGGGGTCGCCGAACTGGGCGGCGAGCATCACGAGCAGGGGGCGGAAGCGCTTGCCGCCGGCCAGGACGAGGTGCTGCGCGGCCTCCGTGATGAAGGGGACATCGCTCTTGGTGGCGTCCAGGAGGCCCGCCTCCACTGCCGCCAACCCGTTCTGGACATCGGCCTCAAGAGCCTGGTCCCGCACGCTAAGACCGAACGGCCCGACGACGGTCACGAGGGGGTCTCCTGTCTGCTGACGCCTGCTGACGTTCACGCGGGTGCGTTCACACGGCTTGCCGAGGATCACATGGATTGTCGATGTGTCGCTCGATTCACTCAAGCCAGCGTATCCGGTCACCTTTCGATCACCGTGGGCGCCTTCCCGTCACCCCCGGTATGTTCGGGATCAGCTCATACGACCAGGAGTAGTCCTTTTGTCCCGAACAACGATCGACACCGACACGGGCGGCGAGCAGCCGCCTCCCGAGGACGACCACGCCTTCTTCGGACACCCACGGGGTCTGCTGACCCTGTCGGGCCTGGAGGTCTGGGAGCGGTTCTCGTTCCTCGGCATGCAGGCGATCCTCGTCCTCTACTTCGCGGCGTCGGTCTCCGACGGCGGTCTCGGCATGGCGTCGGGCACCGCCGCCTCGGTCTCCGCCGCCTACGGCACCCTCGTCTACCTGGTCTCGGTGGCCGGCGGCTGGCTCGCGGACCGCGTCCTCGGCTCGTACCGCGCGGTCCTCTGGGGCGGCATCCTGATCGCCTGCGGGCACTACGCCATGGCGGTGCCGACCGCCGCCATGACCTGGGTGGGCCTCGGCCTGATCAGCGCGGGCACGGGGCTGCTCAAGCCCAACGTGGCGACCATGGTCGGCAAGCTGTACCGGACCGACGACGACCGCCGGGACGCCGGTTTCGCCCTCTACTACATGGCGATCAACATCGGGGCCTTCGCCGGGCCGCTGATCACCGGCTGGCTCGCCGACCACAAGGGCTACCACTGGGGTTTCTCGGCGGCGGCGATCGGCATGACCTTCGGCCTGATCCAGTACGTGGTGGGCCGGCGTCACCTGGCCGGGCGCAAGCACTCCGCCGAGTTCGCGCTCGCCCCCGACGCCATGCGCAGGGCGGTCCGGCTGATGATCGTCGGCGCGGTCGTCGTGGCCGCCGCCGGCACGGGCCTGGCGCTCGCGGGCTGGCTGACCATGGACCGGTTCGTGGACCTGCTGACCCTGATCTCGGTGATCGCCCCGGTCGTCTACTTCTGGGTGATGTTCACCAGCCCCCGGGTCACGGCCGAGGAGCGGGGCCGCCTCAAGCCGTACATCGTGCTCTTCCTGGCCTCGGTGGTCTTCAACTTCATCCTCTTCCAGGCGTACTCGACGATGATCCTGCTCGCGTCCACCAACGCCCGCACGACCATCCTCGGCTTCGACTTCCCCGCCAGCTGGTACGCCTCCGCCCTCGGCGCCTTCGAGGTCCTCCTGGCCCCGGTGGTGGCCGCCCTCTGGGCCCGGATGGGGCACCGGCAGCCGCACGCCTCCAACAAGATCGCCTACGGGGTGATCCTCGGCGGCCTGTCGTTCCTCCTGATGGTCCTGCCGACCTCCGGGCACGCCGACGACACGTACCGGATGGCCGCGTGGTGGATCGTCGGCTCCTACCTGCTGCTCGGCCTCGGTGACGTGCTCCTGGAGACCTCCGGGATGTCCGCCACCAGCAAGCTCGCGCCGAAGGCCTTCTCCAGCCAGACCATGTCGCTCTGGTTCCTCTCCCTCGCTCTCGCCAACGGCATCCAGGCGCAGACCGTGAAGCTCTACGACGACGTCTCCAAGCCCGTCTACTTCGGCGTGAACGGCGCCGTGGCCGTCGCCGTCGGCCTCGTCGTGATCGCCCTGGCGCCCTGGCTGCGCCGCACCATGCACCCCGTCCACTAGGGAGCCGAGATGAAGATCCGTACCGAGTTCCCCCACGAGGTCCGGCGCGAGGACGTCCGGATCCCGCTGCCGGACGGAACGAGGCTGTACGCGCGCGTGTGGCGCCCCGTCACCGACGAGCCCGTGCCGGCCCTCCTGGAGTACCTGCCCTACCGCCTCACCGACTGGACCGCGCCCCGCGACGCGCAGCGCCACCCCTGGTACGCGGGCCACGGCTACGCCTCCGTACGCGTCGACGTCCGCGGCCACGGCAACAGCGACGGCCTGCCCGGCGACGAGTACGACCCGGTCGAGCTCGCCGACGGCGTCGCCGTCGTGAACTGGCTGGCCGAGCAGCCCTGGTGCACGGGCAAGGTCGGCATGTTCGGCATCTCCTGGGGCGGCTTCAACTCGCTCCAGATCGCCGCCCTCGCCCCCGAACCGCTCAAGGCGGTCGTCACCGTCTGCTCCACCGACGACCGCTACGACAACGACGTCCACTACATGGGCGGCTCCGTCCTCGGCGTCGACATGCACGCCTGGGCCGCCACCATGCTCGCCTTCGTCTGCCGTCCGCCCGACCCGCGGTACGTGGGTGAGGAGTGGCGCGAGATGTGGCTGAAGCGCCTGGAGGCGGTGGAACCCTTCCTCCACACCTGGCTCGCCCACCAGACCAGGGACGACTACTGGCGGCACGGCAGCGTCTGCGAGGACTACCCGGCGATCAAGGCCGCCGTCCTCGCCGTCGGCGGCTGGCACGACCCGTACCGGGACACCGTCCTGCGGCTCGCCCAGCACCTCCCCCAGGACCGGGTGCGCGGCATCATCGGGCCCTGGTCCCACCAGTACCCGGACCGCGGCCTGCCGCCCGGCCCCGCGATCGGCTTCCTCCAGGAGACCCTGCGCTGGTGGGACCACCACCTCAAGGGCGCCGAGAACGACGTGATGGCCGAACCGCTGCTCCGCTCCTGGATCAGCGACTCGCACCTCCCGGCCACCGTGTACGAGGAGCTGCCCGGCCGCTGGGTCACGGACCCCGCCTGGCCCTCCCCGAACGTCACCCCCGTCACGTACGCCTTCCAGGGCGCCCCGGTCGTGGTCGACTCGCCGCAGCAGACCGGGCTCGACGCGGGCCGCTTCTTCCCCTTCGGGAACGACGCCGACCTGCCGCCCGACCAGCGCGACGAGGACGCCCACTCGGCCTGCTTCGACTTCCCCGTGCCCGAGGACGGCGGCCCCGTCGAGATCCTCGGCCGGCCGTCCGTGAGCCTCGCCCTGCGCACGGCCGCCCCGACCGGGCAGGTCGTCGCCCGGCTCTGCGACATCGCCCCCGACGGCTCCTCCACCCTCGTCACCCGGGGCGCGCTCAACTTCTCCGCCCGCTACGGCCGCGACCGGGCCGTGGAGGCCCAGATCGGCGAGACGGAGAGCTTCGTCTTCGAGCTGAACGGCATCGGCCACTCTTTCGCGCCCGGCCACCGGGTGAGGCTCGCGGTCTCCTCCACGTACTGGCCGTGGATCTGGCCGCAGCCCGACGCGGCGGGCTTCACCCTCGACCCGGCCGGCTCCTCCCTCACCCTGCCGGTGCGCCGCCCCACCGAGGACGCCGTCACCTGGGAGGAGCCGGAGCAGGCCGAACCGCTCGGCGTGGTCTTCCCCCGCACCCTGGAGGAGCCCCGCCCGGAGCGGGTGGTGGTCAGGGACGTGGCGAAGGGCGAGTGGACCCTGGAGGTCGACCCGAAGTACGGCGGGACGCGCGTGTACCCGGACGGCCTGGAGTTCACGGAGGACGCCCTGGAGACGTACACGATCGACGAGAGCGGCCCCCTGTCCGCCCGGACCCGCTCGGAGTGGACGATCCGGCTGCACCGGCCGGAGACGGCCTGGGACGTCACCGTGGACACCCGCTCGGAGATCGCCTGCGACGCGGACGACTTCCTCACCACGAACGAGGTGGTGTGCAAGGAGGGCGGCGAGGTCGTCTTCCACCGCACCTGGGAGAAGCGGATCCCGCGCACGGCGGGGTGAGTACGCGGAAGGCGCCCGTACCGAGGTCGGTACGGGCGCCTTCACGTCGGATCAGACGTTCGCGCCGGCCTTGCGGCGGCGGGCGACGAACATCGCGCCGGCGCCGAGGGCGACGGCGGCACCGGCCGCGAGGCCGATCTGGTTCAGGTGGTCGTTCGCACCGGTGGCGGCGAGGGAGCCGTTCACGGGGGTGCTGGACGAGCCGCCCTGCGGGGTGGTGTTGCCGTTGCCACCGGTGGTGGGCGCCGGGGTGGGCGTCGCGGTGGTCTCCGACGGGGTCGGCTTCGGCTTGTCGGTCTTGGCCGCGAGGATGTCGAAGTCGACTTCGGCGTAGGACTTGCCGATGCCGCAGGACCCGTCGTTGTTCTCGTACGCGCCGACGGCGAAGGCCCCACCGGGGCCGGCCGGGGCCTTGGTGGAGACCGTGAGGCGGAGCTTCATGTCGGCGGTCGCGCCCTTGGCGAGCGTGCCGACGTCGACGGCGTCGAAGGAGGCCTCGACGTCGGTCCAGTGCGGGTTGCCCGCGCCGGTCCACTCGATGGTGATGAACTGCTTGAAGTAGCCGTTCTCGTCCTCCTCACCGGGGAGGGCGGCCGCGCCGACGTAGGCCTCGACCGCGTCGAGGGTCCGCTCGGTGGTGTTGGTGACCTGGAGCGAGAAGACGGCGCTCGTGCCGGCGGTGATCGTCTTCGGGCCGCTCAGCCCGACCTTGACCGCCTTGTCCTCCTTGCACTCCTCGCCGATCTCCTCGAAGAACTCAAGCTCCTCCTTGGCCTCGGCGAGCTTCTCGGCGGCGGTCTCCTTGACCGTCTTGGTGAGCTCCTCCAGCTGCGCGGCGGCGATCAGGGCCTCGTCGCGGGCCGTGTCGGCCTCGGTGTGCTTCGCGTCGGCGGCGGTCTTGGCCGCGGTGGCCTCGTCGGCCGTCTTCTTCGCGGCGGCGACGGCCGCGGTGGCGGTCGTCTTCTGCTCCTCGGTGGCGTCGACGGGCAGCTCGGCCAGGGCCTTCTCGGCCTTGGCGAGCTCCGCGTCGGCGGCGGTCTTCGCCGCGGCCGCGGCGTCCGCGGCCTTCTTGGCGTCGGCGACGGCGACCTGGAGCGGGTGGTCGGCGCTGTCCACGGCCTTGAAGGCCTTCGCGGCCTTGTCGTACGCGACGACGGCCTTGTCGTACGCCTTCTGAGCGAGCTCGACGGCGGCCTTCAGCTCGTCGAGCGAGGGGCGCTCGTCGTCCTCGTCCGACGCGGGCTTCTGCGTCGACGCGGGGGACGGCTTCGTGTCGGCGAACGCGGGCGCGGCCGAGAGGAGCAGGACCGGGGTGGTCACGGCGGCGGCCACGGCGGTCGCGAGAATGCGACGAATCTTCACAGTGCGGGACCTTTTTCCTGGTCAGGGAAGGTGGAGGAATTGCGGGGCACGTGCCTGCGGCAACATCACGCGGCGCGGTACCACCGTGATCGTATGGCCGGGAACGGCCTTGCGGGAGACCTGTTTTCGCAGCTCGGAGCCGGTTCCGACGCCCACCCGGCACACAAAGCACGTGAAGGCGGACAGTTGCCCACGGAGGCCGCACTTTCTGTGTGATCCATGTCATCCGCGCCCGGCGGCCCGACCCGTAACGTGTCCCCCACACCCGTGGAAAGCGAGGCACGTACCCATGTCCGAGCACAGCCCGCTCGACCTGGCCGAGGGCGATCCCTTCGGCCCGCACAACCTCCCGTACGGCGTCTTCTCCACCGCCGACGAGCCCGGCCGGCGCCGGCTGGGCGTCCGGATCGGCGGGCACGTGCTGGACGCGGGTGCCGCGGCGCACGCGCTCGGCTCGCCGTACGCCACGCTCCTCGACCGGCCGAACCTCAACCCGCTGCTCGCGGCCGGGCGGACCGCCTGGCGCGATGTCCGCCGGGCCCTCACGGCCTGGGTGACGGTGCCCGCCCACCGGGCGGACATCGAGCCGCTGCTCCACCCCCTCGACACGGTGACCCTGCACCTGCCGTACGAGGTGGCGGACTACGTCGACTTCTACGCGAGCGAGCACCACGCGACGAACGTGGGCCGGATCTTCCGCCCCGACGGCGACGCGCTGACCCCCAACTGGAAGCACCTGCCGATCGGTTACCACGGTCGCGCGGGCACGGTCGTGGTCTCCGGCACCGATGTCGTCCGCCCCTCCGGACAGCGCAAGGCGCCCACGGACGCGGCCCCGGTCTTCGGCCCCTCGGTCAAGCTGGACATCGAGGCGGAGGTCGGCTTCCTGGTCGGCACGCCGTCGGAGCTGGGCCGGCCGGTGGCGCTCGGCGACTTCCGGGAGCACGTCTTCGGTCTGACGCTGCTCAACGACTGGTCGGCGCGGGACGTGCAGGCCTGGGAGTATGTGCCGCTCGGCCCGTTCCTCGGCAAGTCGTTCCAGACCTCGGTGTCGGCGTGGGTGACGCCCCTGGAGGCGCTGGACGCCGCCCGGACCGCTCCGCCCGCGCGGGACCTCCCGCTGCTTCCGTACCTGGACGACGCGGACGAGGAGGAGCCGGGCGGCTTCGACCTGCGGATCACGGTGGAGATCAACGGCGAGGTGGTGGCCGAGCCGCCGTTCTCCACCATGTACTGGACGGCCGCCCAGCAGCTCGCCCACATGACGGTGAACGGCGCCTCGCTGCGCACGGGTGACCTGTACGGCTCGGGGACGGTCTCGGGCCCCGAGGTGAACCAGCGCGGTTCGCTCCTGGAGCTCACCTGGAACGGCCGGGACGCCCTCGAACTCTCCGGCGGCAAGCGGACGTTCCTGGAGGACGGCGACGAGGTCGTCCTGACGGCGTGGGCTCCGGGCCCGGACGGCACGCGGGTGACGCTCGGCGAGGTCCGGGGCCGGATCGCCCCCTCCGCCTGAGGCTCAGGCGGTCCGCCAGAGGGCGGGGACGTTCGGCGGCTGCCAGCCGGGCTGGGCCGTGTGCGCCTGGAGGCACACATAGGCGAGCCCGCCGTGGGTGACGGCGTCCCCGGCCCGGTAGGCGGTCCCCACGGCCCAGCTGCCCCCCGGCGGCTGGGTCGTGGCGGTGGCCGTGGGCGTGGGGCTCGGGCCCGGGTTCTGCGGCACGTTCAGGACGAAGTCGAAGGCCGCCTCACGGGCGCCGCCCGCGTCCCGCACGGTCATGAGCAGCCGCGGGTCGAAGATCGTGTCGGTGTTGTTGCGGGGCTCGTTCGGGAAGTACAGCTGGGTGGTGAGCACCGGGCGGCCGGGGGCCTGGAGCTTGACGTGGATGTGCCGGGTGCGGCCCGGGTAGAGGCCGGGCACGATCGTGGTGAGCCGGAACGCGCCCTGGGCGTCGGTGAACTGGTGGCCGCGGAAGCGGAATCCGGTGTTGTCGTAGGCGCCGTTGGTGTCGGCCTGCCAGAAGTCGAGCAGGACGCCGGATATCGGCCGGCAGGCGAGGCCGAAGACGTAGCCGCTGACGGTGAGCCGCACGCCGGCCGTTCCGGCGTCCACGAGGCTGGTCCGCAGCGGTGAGTTGGGCTTGAAGTAGGGGCCCTCGGTCTGGGACGGGGTGGGGTCGTCGCCGTCGTCGCACTCGGGGGTGAGGGCGGGTGCCACGTCTCCGGCGCTGAGGGTCCGGGCGAGTGCCGGTACGCCCATGAGGACCGCGGGGGCGGCGATGCCGGCCGCGAGCGCGGCCCGCAGCACCGCCTTGCGGGTGACGTGCCCGGTGGTGGTCTCGTTGTCCATGCCTGCCTGCTCCTCGTGTGGGGGGGCTGGGGGATCGCAACGAACCTAGGCGGGCGGGTCGCCGTCTTCGATGGACGGATCACGGCGGTCGTGGTGTTTTCGGAAGTCTCCCGGGCTGCGCCCCGTCTCGCGGCGGAAGAAGCGGCAGAAGTACGCGGGGTCGTCGAAGCCGACCCGGGCCGCGATCTGACGTATCGACAACCCGGTCCCGACGAGGAGGCGCTGGGCCTCCCGGGCGCGGGCCTCGCGCAGCAGGGCGCCGGGGGTGCGGCCGGTGGCGGCGCGGACGGCCTCGGCGAGGTATCCGGGGGTGACGCCGATCAGCTCGGCGCACTCGCGTACGGTCCTGCCCTCCGCTCCGGTACGGGCGAGCCGCCGGGCGAACTCCTCGGCGACGGCGGCGGGTCTGCCGGGCGGCGGGGTGTGGGTGCCGGGGCCGCGCAGCCGTGCCGTGCGGACCAGGAGGACGTGCAGGAGGGAGCGCAGGACGGTCGCGAAGCCGTCGGCGCCGTGGCCGTACTCCTCGACGAGTTCGGCCATCAGCCGGCCGGTCCGCGCGTGCGTGGGCGGGTCGAGGGTGAGCCAGGGCCGTTCGCCGAGGCGGCGCAGGAGGGCGCGGTCGCCGGGGTGGTCGAGGAGGAAGTCCTCGGTGAAGAGGACGACGCTGCCGTCGAGGCCGCGGGCGTCCTCCCAGTGGTGCAGCTGTCCGGGGAGGATGAGGCCCAGGTGGGGCGGGTGGAGCGGCCAGCGGGCCAGGTCGACGACGTGGGTGCCGGTGCCGGCGGTGACGTGGACGATCTCGTAGAAGGTGTGCCGGTGCGGGAAGGCGGCTCGGGACATGGGGCCGATGGTGTCGAAGGTCCCGGCGGCGAAGGGCACCTGGTCGGGGAGCCGGACCTCCAGGCGGTGCATGGGCGGGTCGCCGGCTCGCGGGGTGGCGCAGGGAGTTCCCGGTAACGCGGTGGTGTCGCTCATCGTGCCGCTTCCCCCTCCTGGTACAGACCATTGGGCGGCTCACACGATGGCACGGAACCCCTCACGGGTCACCCCCGCGCACGGGGCCCCGGGGTGCGCCGAGGGGGTACGCCGAAGGGCCCGGCTCGCCCCCGAGCCGGGCCCCTCGCGCGTGCGGTCCGGTCTACCGGACGAAGACGCTCGCCTGGTTCGCCAGGTCGAGGAAGTACTGCGGCGCGAAGCCGAGCACCACCGTGACCACCACACCGGCCGTGATGGTGAGGGTCGTCAGGGCCGAGGGCACGGCGACCGTCGGGCCGTCCGCCTTCGGCTCGCTGAAGAACATGAGCACGATCACCCGGATGTAGAAGAAGGCGGCGATCGCCGAGGAGATCACACCGACCACGACGAGCGCGCCCGCGCCGCCCTCCGCCGCCGCCTTGAAGACCGCGAACTTCCCGGAGAAGCCGGAGGTCAGCGGGATGCCGGCGAAGGCGAGCAGGAAGACCGCGAAGACCGCCGCGACGAGCGGCGAACGGCGCCCGAGTCCGGCCCACTTGGAGAGGTGGGTGGCCTCGCCGCCCGCGTCCCTGACCAGCGTGACGACGGCGAAGGCGCCGATCGTCACGAAGGAGTAGGCGCCCAGGTAGAAGAGGACGGACGAGATGCCGCTCGGCGTGGCCGCGATGACACCGGCGAGCAGGAAGCCCGCGTGCGCGATCGACGAGTACGCCAGGAGCCGCTTGATGTCGGTCTGGGTGATGGCGACGATCGCACCGCCCAGCATGGTGACGATGGCGACGCCCCACATGACCGGCCGCCAGTCCCAGGTGAGACCCGGCAGCACCACGTACAGCAGGCGGAGCATCGCGCCGAACGCGGCGACCTTGGTCGCGGCGGCCATGAAGCCGGTGACCGGGGTCGGGGCGCCCTGGTAGACGTCCGGGGTCCACATGTGGAACGGCACGGCGCCGACCTTGAAGAGCAGCCCCGTGAGGATCATGGCGAAGCCGATGAGCAGCAGCGCGTCGTTGCCCATGGTGTCGGCGAGCGCCGGGTTCACGGAGGCGATCGAGCCGTCGACGACCTGGGCGATCGTGGCGTACGAGACGGAGCCCGCGTAGCCGTAGAGCAGGGCGATCCCGAAGAGCAGGAAGGCCGAGGAGAAGGCGCCCAGGAGGAAGTACTTGACGGCCGCCTCCTGCGACATCAGCCGCTTGCGGCGGGCGACGGCGCAGAGCAGGTACAGCGGGAGGGAGAAGACCTCCAGCGCGACGAAGAGCGTCAGGAGGTCGTTGGCGGCCGGGAAGACCAGCATGCCGGCGATGGCGAAGAGCGCCAGCGGGAAGACCTCGGTGGTGGTGAACCCGGCCTTGACGGCGGCCTTCTCGTGGTCGCTGCCGGGGACGGCGGCGGCCTCGGCGGCGAAGGAGTCGACCTTGTGCCCGTGGTCGGCCGGGTCGAGCCTGCGCTCGGCGAAGGTGAAGATCGCCACGATCGAGGCGAGGAGAATGGTGCCCTGGAGGAAGAGGGCGGGTCCGTCGACGGCGATGGCGCCCATCGCCGCGATCTGGGCCTTGGTGGAGCCGTAGCCGCCGGCCGCCAGGCCGACGATGGCGGCGAAGGAGGCGGCGAGCGCCACCACGCTGAGGAACAGCTGGCTGTGGTAGCGGGCCTTGCGGGGCACGAAGGCCTCGACGAGGATGCCGACGATCGCGGCGCCGACCACGATGAGCACGGGCGAGAGCTGCGTGTACTCGATGTGGGGTGCCGGGATCTTGTCCAGCGGCTCGGCAGCGGTCGTCCACAGGCTGTGGACAGAGGTTGCGACAGCGGACGTGCTCACTTGGCTGCCTCCGCGTTCTGGACAGGCACGGCAGGCTGGGGGTCCGTCTGCCGTACGTCGGACATGGTGTGCTGCACGGCCGGGTTGACGACGTCCGTCAGCGGCTTCGGGAAGACCCCGAGGAAGATCAGGATCGCGATCAGCGGCACGACCACCGCCAGTTCGCGCACCCGCAGGTCCGGCAGCTCCCGCACCTCCTCCTTCACCGGCCCGGTCATCGTCCGCTGGTACAGGACGAGGGTGTAGAGCGCGGCGAGGACGATGCCGGTGGTGGCGATGACACCGGCCACCGGGTAGCGGGCGTACGTGCCGACCAGGACCAGGAACTCGCTGACGAACGGGGCGAGTCCGGGCAGCGACAGGGTCGCGAGACCACCGATGAGGAAGGTGCCGGCGAGCACCGGGGCGACCTTCTGCACACCGCCGTAGTCGGCGATGAGCCGCGAGCCGCGCCGGGAGATCAGGAATCCGGCGACGAGCATCAGCGCGGCCGTCGAGATGCCGTGGTTGACCATGTAGAGCGTGGCGCCGGACTGGCCCTGGGTGGTCATCGCGAAGATGCCCAGGATGATGAAGCCGAAGTGCGAGATCGACGCGTAGGCGACCAGGCGCTTGATGTCCCGCTGGCCGACGGCGAGCAGCGCCCCGTACACGATGCTGATGAGCGCGAGGACGATGATCGCCGGGGTGGCCCACTTCGAGGCCTCGGGGAAGAGTCCGAGGCAGAAGCGGAGCATCGCGAAGGTGCCGACCTTGTCGACGACGGCGGTGATGAGGACGGCGACCGGGGCGGTCGCCTCCCCCATCGCGTTCGGCAGCCAGGTGTGCAGCGGCCAGAGCGGCGCCTTCACCGCGAAGGCGAAGAAGAAGCCGAGGAAGAGCCAGCGCTCCGTGCTGGTCGCCATCTCCAGCGAGCCGTTGGCGCGGGCCTCGGCGATCTCGGTGAGCGAGAAGTTCCCCGCGACCACGTAGAGCCCGATGACGGCGGCCAGCATGATGAGGCCGCCGGCCAGGTTGTAGAGGAGGAACTTGACCGCCGCGTAGGAGCGCTGGGCCGCCGCGTTCTCGTCGGAGCCCGCGTGGGCGCGGTCGCCGAAGCCACCGATGAGGAAGTACATCGGGATGAGCATGGCTTCGAACAGGATGTAGAAGAGGAAGACGTCGGTCGCCTCGAAGGAGAGGATCACCATCGCCTCGACCATGAGGATCAGGGCGAAGAAGCCCTGGGTCGGCCGCCAGCGGCTGCTCTTGGTCTCCAGGGGGTCGGCGTCGTGCCAGCCGGCCAGGATCACGAAGGGGATGAGGAGCGCGGTGAGCGCGATGAGCGCCACCCCGATGCCGTCGACCCCGAGCTCGTAGCGGACCCCGAAGTCCTTGATCCAGGCGTGGGACTCGGTCAGCTGGTACCGCTCGCCGCCGGGCTCGAACCGTACGAAGACGACGGCGGCGAGCACGAGCGTGGCGAGCGAGACCAGCAGCGCCAGCCACTTGGCGGCGGTGCGGCGGGCGGCGGGGACGGCGGCGGTGAGGATCGCACCGACCGCCGGAACCGCCGCCGTCACCGTAAGGAGGGGGAAAGACATGGTGGTTACACCGCCCTCATCAGCAGGGTCGCGGCGATGAGCACCGCCGTACCTCCGAACATGGAGACCGCGTACGAGCGGGCGTAGCCGTTCTGGAGCTTGCGCAGCCGGCCGGAGAGTCCGCCGACGGAGGCCGCGGTCCCGTTGACCACGCCGTCGACCAGGGTGTGGTCGACGTAGACGAGGGAGCGGGTCAGGTGGGTGCCGCCGCGGACGAAGACGGCGTGGTTGAAGTCGTCCTGGAGGAGGTCGCGGCGGGCGGCCCGGGTGAGGAGCGAGCCGCGCGGTGCGACGACCGGGACGGGCCTGCGGCCGTACTGGAGGTAGGCGAGGCCGACGCCGATCACCATGACGGCGACGGTGGCGGAGGTGACGGCCGCGGCGCTGATCGGCGGGTGGCCGTGCGCGTAGCCGGTGACGGGCTCCAGCCACTTCACGAACCGGTCGCCGACGCTGAACAGGCCGCCCGCGAAGACCGACCCGAAGGCCAGCAGGATCATCGGGACGGTCATGGACTTCGGGGACTCGTGCGGGTGCGGCTCGTGGCCCTCCGCGTCGGCCTGCCAGCGCTTCTCGCCGAAGAAGGTCATGAGCATCACGCGCGTCATGTAGTACGCGGTGATGGCGGCGCCGAGCAGGGTGACCGCGCCGAGGATCCAGCCCTGGGTGCCGCCCTTGGCGAAGGCCGCCTCGATGATCATGTCCTTGGAGAAGAAGCCGGAGAGGCCGGGGAAGCCGATGATGGCGAGGTAGCCGAGGCCGAAGGTGACGAAGGTGACCGGCATGTACGTCCGCAGGCCGCCGTACCTCCGCATGTCGACCTCGTCGTTCATGCCGTGCATGACCGAACCGGCGCCGAGGAACAGCCCGGCCTTGAAGAAGCCGTGGGTCACCAGGTGCATGATCGCGAAGACGTAGCCGATGGGGCCGAGGCCGGCGGCCAGGATCATGTAGCCGATCTGCGACATCGTCGACCCGGCGAGGGCCTTCTTGATGTCGTCCTTGGCGCAACCGACGATCGCACCGAAGAGGAGCGTGACCGCGCCGACCACGACGACCACCGTCTGGGCGTCCGGGGCGGCGTTGAAGATGTCGGCGGAGCGGACGATCAGATAGACACCGGCGGTCACCATCGTGGCCGCGTGGATGAGGGCCGAGACCGGGGTCGGGCCCTCCATCGCGTCCCCGAGCCAGGACTGCAGCGGCACCTGGGCGGACTTGCCGCAGGCGGCGAGGAGCAGCATCAGACCGATCGCGGTCAGCGTGCCCTGGCTCGCCTCGCCGGTCGCCCCGAACACCGGCTCGAAGGCGAAGGTGCCGAAGGTGGTGAACATGATCATGATGGCGATCGAGAGGCCGATGTCGCCGACCCGGTTGACCAGGAACGCCTTCTTGGCGGCGGTGGCCGCGCTGGGCTTGTGCTGCCAGAACCCGATCAGGAGGTACGAGGCGAGGCCGACGCCCTCCCAGCCGAAGTACAGGAGAAGGTAGTTGTCGGCGAGGACGAGCAGGAGCATCGCCGCGACGAACAGGTTGAGGTAGCCGAAGAACCGGCGGCGGCGCTCGTCGTGCTCCATGTATCCGATGGAGTACACGTGGATGAGCGTGCCGACCCCGCTGATCAGCAGGACGAAGGTCATCGACAGCTGGTCGAGCTGGAAGGCGAAGTCCGCCTGGAAGCCCTCGACGGGGATCCAGGTGAAGAGCCGCTGGTGCAGGGCCCGGTCGTCGGCGCTCCTGCCGAGCATGTCGGCGAAGAGCGCGAGGCCGACGGCGAAGGAGACGGCCGCGAGCAGCGTGCCGATCCAGTGCCCGACCTTGTCGAGCCGCCGGCCGCCGCAGAGCAGGACCACTGCTCCCAGCAGGGGCGCCGCGATGAGCAGCGCAATCAGGTTGTCCACAATTCCGCCCCTTACAGCTTCATCAGGCTGGCGTCGTCGACCGAGGCCGAGTGGCGGGCACGGAAGACGGACACGATGATCGCGAGCCCGACGACGACCTCCGCGGCGGCGACGACCATCGTGAAGAACGCGATGATCTGGCCGTCGAGGTTTCCGTGCATGCGGGAGAAGGCGACGAACGCGAGGTTGCAGGCGTTGAGCATCAGTTCGACGCACATGAAGACCACGATCGCGTTGCGCCGGATCAGCACCCCGACCGCACCGATGGTGAACAGCAGGGCGGCGAGGTACAGGTAGTTGACGGGATTCACCGGGTGGCCTCCTCTTCGTCCCGGTCCCGGCCGAGCCGCTCCTCGGAGCGCTGCTCCAGGGCCTTGAGGTCGGCCAGTGCCTCCGTGGACACGTCCCGGATCTGGCCCCGCTTGCGCAGGGTCTGCATGACGGTGAGCTCCGACGGGGTGCCGTCGGGCAGCAGACCGGCGACGTCCACGGCGTTGTGCCGGGCGTAGACGCCGGGGGCGGGCAGCGGCGGCAGGTGCTTGCCTTCCCGTACGCGCTGCTCGGAGAGCTCGCGCTGGGTGGCGGCGCGCTCGGTGCGCTCGCGGTGGGTGAGCACCATCGCGCCGACGGCGGCGGTGATGAGGAGCGCGCCCGTGATCTCGAAGGCGAAGACGTACTTGGTGAAGATGAGGGCGGCGAGGCCCTCGACGTTCCCGCCGTACGCGCTGTTGGCGGCGCCGAGACCGGTGAACTCGGTCAGCGAGGCCTGGCCGATTCCGGCGATCAGCAGGATGCCGAAACCGAGGCCGCAGGCCGCGGCCCACCAGCGCTGGCCCTTGATGGTCTCCTTCAGCGAGTCCGCGGCCGTGACACCGACCAGCATGACGATGAAGAGGAAGAGCATCATGATCGCGCCGGTGTAGACGACGATCTGGACGATGCCGAGGAAGTACGCGCCGTTGGCGAGGTAGAAGACCGCCAGGACGATCATCGTGCCGGCCAGCGACAGGGCGCTGTGCATGGCCTTCTTCATCAGGATCGTGGCGAGGGCGCCGACGACGGCGACGGTGCCGAGGACCCAGAACTGGACGGCCTCACCGGTCGAGGTGGTGGCGGCGAGGGTCTGGAGGTTCGCGCTCATGCGTCCGCCCCCTCCTCTTCGCCCTTCTCCCCCTGGGACACGGCGACCTGGCGGACGGTGCCGGGCGCGGCGTCGGTGACGAGGCCCAGGTAGTAGTCCTGCTCGGTCATGCCCGGGTAGATCGCGTGCGGGCTGTCGACCATGGTGTCCTCCAGGCCCGCGAGGAGCTGCTCCTTGGTGTAGATCAGGTTCTCGCGGGAGGAGTCGGCCAGTTCGAACTCGTTGGTCATCGTCAGCGCGCGCGTGGGGCAGGCCTCGATGCACAGCCCGCAGAGGATGCAGCGGGCGTAGTTGATCTGGTAGACGCGGCCGTAGCGCTCGCCGGGCGAGTAGCGCTCCTCCTCGGTGTTGTCCGCGCCCTCGACGTAGATGGCGTCGGCGGGACAGGCCCAGGCGCACAGCTCGCAGCCGACGCACTTCTCCAGACCGTCGGGGTGACGGTTGAGCTGGTGCCGGCCGTGGAAGCGGGGCGCCGTCGTCTTCTGCTGCTCCGGGTACTGCTCGGTCAGCCGCTTCTTGAACATGGCCTTGAAGGTCACGCCGAAGCCGGCCACCGGATTCTGGAAGTCAGACACCGTCCGTCTCCTTTCCATCACTCGCAGAGGCAGAATCGGGGGCGCCGCTGGCGACGAGGTCCCGCTCGTGCCGGGGCCTGCGCCGGGGGACGGCGGGCAGGGACTGTCCGGGCTTGGGCGGTACGGGGAAGCCTCCGGCCATCGGGTCGAAGGAGCGCGTGTCGGCCGGCCCGGCCGCGCCCGCCTTCGCCTTCCGGTCGCGGAACACGTCGACCACGAAGGAGAGCAGCAGCAGTCCGAGGACGGCTCCGGCGACGTACAGGACGATGTTGGTGAAGGCGATGTTCTCGTTCCGCAGCGCCCGGACGGTGGCGACGAGCATGAGCCAGACCACGGAGACCGGGATGAGGACCTTCCAGCCGAGCTTCATCAGCTGGTCGTAGCGGACGCGGGGCAGGGTGCCGCGGAGCCAGATGAAGAAGAAGAGGAGCAGCTGCACCTTGAGGACGAACCAGAGCATCGGCCACCAGCCGTGGTTCGCGCCCTCCCAGAAGGTGGAGACCGGGTACGGGGCCCGCCAGCCGCCCAGGAAGAGGGTGACCGACACGGCCGAGACCGTCACCATGTTCACGTACTCGGCGAGCATGAACATCGCGAACTTGATGGAGGAGTACTCGGTGTTGAAGCCGCCGACGAGGTCGCCCTCGGACTCCGGCATGTCGAACGGGGCGCGGTTGGTCTCGCCGACCATCGTGACGATGTAGATGATGAACGAGACCGGCAGCAGGATCACGAACCAGCGGTCCGCCTGCGCCTCGACGATCGCCGAGGTCGACATCGACCCGGAGTAGAGGAAGACGGAGGCGAAGGCCGCGCCCATGGCGATCTCGTACGAGATCATCTGCGCGCAGGAGCGGAGGCCGCCGAGCAGCGGGTACGTGGAGCCGGAGGACCAGCCGGCGAGGACGATGCCGTAGATGCCGACGGAGGCGACCGCGAGGACGTACAGCATCGCGATCGGCAGGTCGGTGAGCTGCATCGCGGTGCGGTGGCCGAAGATCGAGACCTCGTTGCCGGCCGGGCCGAACGGGATCACGGCGATCGCCATGAACGCCGGGATGGCCGCGATGACCGGGGCGAGGACGTAGACGACCTTGTCGGCCTTCTTGACGATCACGTCCTCCTTGAGCATCAGCTTGATGCCGTCCGCGAGGGACTGGAGGAGGCCCCAGGGGCCGTGCCGGTTGGGGCCGACGCGCAGCTGCATCCAGGCGACGACCTTGCGCTCCCACACGATGGAGAAGAGCACGGTGATCATGAGGAAGGCGAAGCAGAAGACGGCCTTGATCAGGACGAGCCACCAGGGGTCCGTACCGAACATGGACAGGTCTTCGGCGGCGAGGGGCGTGGTCATGCCTGCACCTCCGTGACATCGACGGGGCTCGGGCTCGCCGGGCCGATGCGGACCAGGTCGCCGGGGTGGGCGCCGGTGTCGGAGAGGACGCCGCGGCCGGCCGAGTTCAGCGGGAGCCAGACGACGCGGTCGGGCATCTCGGTGACCTGGAGCGGGAAGGCGACGGAGCCCGTGGGCCCGGTGACTTCGAGGGTGTCGCCGTCCTTGACGCCGGTGTCGGCGGCGGTGGCGGCGGAGAGCCGGGCGACCGCCGCGTGCCGGGTGCCGGCGAGGGCGGTGTCGCCCTCCTGGAGGCGGCCGAGGTCGAGCAGGAGGCGGTGTCCGGCGAGGACGGCCTCTCCGTCGCCGGGCCGGGGCGCGGCCTGGCCGGGCTCGACGGGCTCGGAGGCCCGCTCCCCGGTCCAGCCGGCGAGCCGGTCGAGTTCCCGGCGTACGGCCCTGAGGTCGGGCAGGCCCAGGTGGGCGTCGAGGGCGTCGGCGAGCATGTGGAGCACGCGCCCGTCCGACGGCGACAGGGACCGGGTCATCTGTTCCGGCTTGAGCGCGGCCTCGAACATCCGGGCCCTGCCCTCCCAGTTGAGGAAGGTGCCGGGCTTCTCGGCGACGGCGGCGACCGGGAGGACGACGTCGGCGCGCTCGGTGACCTCGCTGGGCCGCAGCTCCAGGGAGACCACGAAGGCCGCGTCGAGGGCCTCGCGGGCACGTGCCGGGTCCGGCAGGTCGGAGACGCCGACGCCGCCGACGAGCAGCGCGGCGAGCTCGCCGGTGGCGGCGGCCTCCACGATCTGGCCGGTGTCGCGCCCGTAGCGGTGCGGGAGTTCGCGGACGCCCCAGACGCCGGCGACCTCCTCCCGCGCGCGGGGGTGGGTCGCGGGCCGGCCGCCGGGCAGCAGCGCCGGGAGCGCTCCGGCCTCGACGGCTCCGCGTTCGCCGGAGCGGCGCGGGATCCACACGAGCCGGGCGCCGGTGGCGGCGGAGACGCGCAGGGCGGAGGTGAGGGCGCCGGGGACGCCGGCGAGGCGCTCGCCGACGACGAGGACCGCGCCTTCCTGGCGGAGGGCCTCGGCGGCGGCGAGTCCGTCGCCTTCGAGACCGACCCGGGAGGTGAGGGCGTCGAGCCACTCGGTCTCGGTGCCGGGGGCGGCGGGCAGCAGGGTGCCGCCCGCCTTCTCCAGGCCGCGGGTGGCGAAGGCGGCGACCGCGTAGGTCTTCTGGCCGTGCTTGCGCCAGGCCTTGCGGAGCCGCAGGAAGACGCCGGGGGCCTCCTCCTCGGACTCGATGCCGACGAGGAGGACGGCCGGGGCGGCTTCGAGCGAGGTGTACGTGACGCCGGTGCCGTCCAGGTCCCGGCCCCGGCCCGCGACGGCGGAGGCCAGGAAGTCGGCCTCCTCGCCGGAGTGGATCCGGGCCCGGAAGTCGATGTCGTTGGTGTCGAGGGCGACCCGGGCGAACTTGGCGTACGCGTAGGAGTCCTCGACGGTCAGCCTGCCTCCGGTGAGGACGCCGGTGCGGCCGCGGACGAGTCCTCGGGCGGCCGCCTCCAGTGCCTCGGGCCAGGAGGCGGGCTCCAGCTCACCGGTGCCGGGGTTCCGGACGAGCGGGGTGGTGAGCCGGTCGCGCTGCTGGGCGTACCGGAAGCCGAAGCGGCCCTTGTCGCAGATCCACTCCTCGTTGACCTCCGGGTCGTCGGCGGCGAGCCGCCGCATGACCTTGCCGCGCCGGTGGTCGGTGCGGGTGGCGCAGCCGCCCGCGCACTGCTCGCACACCGACGGCGAGGAGACCAGGTCGAAGGGGCGGGAGCGGAAGCGGTAGGCGGCCGAGGTGAGGGCGCCGACCGGGCAGATCTGGATGGTGTTGCCGGAGAAGTACGACTCGAAGGGGTCGCCCTCGCCGGTGCCGACCTGCTGGAGCGCGCCGCGCTCGATGAGTTCGATCATCGGGTCGCCGGCGACCTGGTTGGAGAAGCGGGTGCAGCGGGCGCAGAGCACGCAGCGCTCGCGGTCGAGGAGCACCTGGGTGGAGATCGGTACGGGCTTCTCGTAGGTGCGCTTGACGCCTTCGAAGCGGGACTCGGACTGCCCGTGGGACATGGCCTGGTTCTGCAGGGGGCACTCGCCGCCCTTGTCGCAGACCGGGCAGTCCAGCGGGTGGTTGACGAGCAGCAGCTCCATCACGCCGTGCTGGGCCTTCTCGGCGACGGGGCTGGTCAGCTGTGACTTCACCACCATGCCGTCGGTGCAGGTGATGGTGCAGGAGGCCATGGGCTTGCGCTGGCCCTCGACCTCGACGATGCACTGGCGGCAGGCGCCGGCGGGGTCGAGGAGCGGGTGGTCGCAGAAGCGCGGGATCTCGATGCCGAGCTGTTCGGCGGCGCGGATGACCAGGGTCCCCTTGGGGACGGAGATCTCGATGCCGTCGATGGTCAGCGTGACGAGATCCTCGGGCGGTACGGCCGGGGAGCCGCCGCCGGCCGGGCCGGCCGTGGTGACCGTCATGCCGACACCTCCTTGTGGTTGTCCGCCCAGGCGGTCGACTTGGCGGGGTCGAAGGGGCAGCCCCGGCCGGTGATGTGCTGCTCGTACTCCTCGCGGAAGTACTTCAGCGAGGAGAAGATCGGCGAGGCGGCGCCGTCGCCGAGGGCGCAGAACGACTTGCCGTTGATGTTGTCGGCGATGTCGTTGAGCTTGTCGAGGTCGGAGAGCTTGCCCTTGCCGGCCTCGATGTCACGGAGCAACTGGACGAGCCAGTAGGTGCCCTCGCGGCAGGGGGTGCACTTGCCGCAGGACTCGTGGGCGTAGAACTCGGTCCAGCGGGTGACGGCCCGGACGACGCAGGTGGTCTCGTCGAAGCACTGGAGCGCCTTGGTGCCGAGCATCGATCCGGCGGCGCCGACGCCCTCGTAGTCGAGGGGCACGTCGAGGTGCTCGTCGGTGAACATGGGGGTGGAGGAGCCGCCGGGGGTCCAGAACTTGAGCCGGTGGCCGGGGCGCATGCCGCCGCTCATGTCGAGGAGCTGGCGCAGGGTGATGCCGAGGGGGGCCTCGTACTGGCCGGGCGAGACGACGTGCCCGGAGAGCGAGTACAGCGTGAAGCCCGGGGACTTCTCGCTGCCCATCGAGGTGAACCACTCCTTGCCCTTGTTGAGGATCGCGGGAACGGAGGCGATGGACTCGACGTTGTTCACCACGGTGGGGCAGGCGTACAGACCGGCGACGGCGGGGAAGGGCGGGCGCAGCCGGGGCTGGCCGCGGCGCCCTTCGAGGGAGTCGAGGAGGGCGGTCTCCTCGCCGCAGATGTACGCGCCGGCGCCGGCGTGCACGGTGATGTCGAGGTTCAGTCCGCTGCCGAGGACGTTCCGGCCGAGGTAGCCGGCGGCGTAGGCCTCGCGCACGGCCTCGTGGAGGCGGCGCAGGACGGGCACGACCTCGCCGCGCAGGTAGATGAACGCGTGCTCGGAGCGGATCGCGTAGCAGGCGATGATCATTCCCTCGATGAGGGAGTGCGGGTTGGCGAAGAGGAGCGGGATGTCCTTGCAGGTGCCGGGCTCGGACTCGTCGGCGTTGACGACGAGGTAGTGCGGCTTGCCGTCGCCCTGCGGGATGAACTGCCACTTCATGCCGGTGGGGAAGCCGGCGCCGCCGCGTCCGCGGAGGCCGGATTCCTTGACGTACGCGATGAGGTCGTCGGGGCTCATCGCGAGGGCCCGCCTGAGGCCCCGGTACCCCTCGTGCCTCTCGTAGGTCTCCAGGGTCCAGGAGTCGGGCTGGTCCCAGAAGGCCGAGAGGACGGGGGCCAGAAGCTTCTCGGGGCTGCTGTTGTTGATCTCGGCGGCCAAGGTCATCACTCCCCCTCCTGACCGGAGGTCTCACCGCGCGGGTGGACGATTCGGTGGTTCGGCTGCTCGCCCTTGGCCAGACGCAGGCCGACGAGGGAGGCGGGGCCCGCTCCGCCGGTGGCCTCGACGGCGCCGGGGCGCTCGTCGGGGAAGCCGGCGAGGATGCGGGCGGTCTCCTTGAAGGTGCAGAGCGGGGCACCTCGGGTGGGTTCGACGGTCCGGCCGGCCCGCAGGTCGTCCACCATCGCCTTGGCGGACTCGGGGGTCTGGTTGTCGAAGAACTCCCAGTTGACCATCACCACGGGGGCGAAGTCGCAGGCCGCGTTGCACTCGATGTGCTCGAGTGTGATCTTGCCGTCGTCGGTCGTCTCGTTGTTGCCGACGGCGAGGTGCTGCTTGAGCTCCTCGAAGATGGCGTCGCCGCCCATGACCGCGCAGAGCGTGTTCGTACAGACGCCGACCTGGTAGTCGCCCGAGGGCTTGCGCCGGTACATCGTGTAGAACGTGGCGACGGCGGTGACCTCGGCGGTGGTCAGGCCGAGGAACTCGGCGCAGAACGCCATGCCGGTACGGGTCACATGGCCCTCCTCCGACTGCACGAGGTGCAGCATCGGCAGGAGGGCGGAGCGGGAGTCCGGGTAGCGGTCGACGATCGCCCGGGCGTCCTCCTCCAGGCGGGCGCGGACCTCGGCGGGGTACGCGGGCGCGGGGAGCTGGGGCATCCCCAGACTGATCTGGTCGGTCATCGGTCGACGCCTCCCATCACGGGGTCGATGGAGGCGACGGCGACGATGACGTCGGCGATCTGGCCGCCCTCGCACATCGCGGCCATGGCCTGGAGGTTGGTGAAGGACGGGTCGCGGAAGTGGACCCGGAAGGGGCGGGTGCCGCCATCGGAGACGACGTGGACGCCGAGCTCGCCCTTGGGTGACTCGACGGCCGCGTAGGCCTGCCCCGCCGGGACCCGGAAGCCCTCGGTGACCAGCTTGAAGTGGTGGATCAGGGCCTCCATGGAGGTGCCCATGATCTTCGCGATGTGGTCGGTGGAGTTGCCGAGGCCGTCGGCGCCGAGCGCGAGCTGCGCGGGCCAGGCGATCTTCTTGTCGCCGACCATGACGGGTCCCGGCTCCAGGCGGTCGAGGCACTGCTCGACGATCCTGAGGGACTGGCGCATCTCCTCCAGGCGGACGAGGAAGCGTCCGTAGGAGTCGCAGGTGTCGGCGGTCGGGACCTCGAAGTCGTAGTCCTCGTAGCCGCAGTACGGGTCGGTCTTGCGCAGGTCGTGCGGGAGGCCCGCCGAGCGCAGGATCGGTCCGGTGGCGCCGAGCGCCATGCAGCCGGTGAGGTCGAGGTAGCCGACGTCCTGCATGCGGGCCTTGAAGATGGGGTTGCCGGTGGCGAGCTTGTCGTACTCCGGCAGGTTCTTCTTCATGGTCTTCACGAACTCGCGCACGGCGTCGACGGCGCCGGGCGGGAGGTCCTGGGCGAGGCCGCCGGGGCGGATGAACGCGTGGTTCATGCGCAGGCCGGTGATCAGCTCGTACAGGTCCAGGATCATCTCCCGGTCCCGGAAGCCGTAGATCATGATCGTGGTGGCGCCGAGCTCCATGCCGCCGGTGGCGATGCACACCAGGTGGGAGGAGAGCCGGTTGAGCTCCATCAGGAGGACGCGGATGACGCTGGCCCGGTCCGGGATCTGGTCGGTGATGCCGAGCAGCTTCTCCACGCCGAGGCAGTACGCCGTCTCGTTGTAGAACGAGGTGAGGTAGTCCATCCGCGTGACGAAGGTGGTGCCCTGCGTCCAGTTCCGGTACTCGAGGTTCTTCTCGATGCCGGTGTGGAGGTAGCCGATGCCGCAGCGGGCCTCGGTGACGGTCTCGCCGTCGATCTCCAGGATGAGCCGGAGCACGCCGTGGGTGGACGGGTGCTGGGGGCCCATGTTGACGATGATGCGCTCGTCGTCGGCCTTGGCCGCCGACTGGACGACCTCTTCCCAGTCGCCGCCGGTCACCGTGTAGACGGTGCCTTCTGTGGTCTCTCGGGGAGACGCGTGGGACGTGGACATCAGCTGTACGACCTCCGCTGGTCCGGAGCCGGGATCTGGGCGCCCTTGTACTCGACCGCGATGCCGCCGAGGGAGTAGTCCTTGCGCTGCGGGTGGCCCTGCCAGTCGTCCGGCATCATGATCCGGGTGAGGGCGGGGTGGCCGTCGAAGACGATGCCGAAGAAGTCGTACGTCTCGCGCTCGTGCCAGTCGTTCGTCGGGTAGACCGCGACGAGCGACGGCAGGTGCGGGTCGGCGTCCGGGGCGGACGTCTCCAGGCGGATCAGCCGGCCGTGGGTGAGCGAGCGCAGGTGGTAGACGGCGTGCAGCTCGCGGCCCTTGTCGCCCGGGTAGTGGACGCCGGAGACGCCGGTGCAGAGCTCGAAGCGGAGCGCCGGGTCGTCGCGGAGGGTGCGGGCGACCCGGACGAGGTGCTCGCGCTCGATGTGGAAGGTGAGCTCGTCGCGGTCGACGACCGTCTTCTCGATGGCGTTCTCCGGGAGGAGTCCCTGCTCCTCCAGGGCGCCTTCGAGTTCGTCGGCGACCTCGTCGAACCAGCCTCCGTACGGGCGGGAGGCGGGTCCGGGGAGCCGGATCGAGCGGACGAGTCCGCCGTAGCCGGAGGTGTCGCCGCCGTTGTTGGCGCCGAACATGCCGCGCTGGACGCGGACCTCCTCGCCGTGGTCCCCGCGCTGCCCCGGCAGGTTCTGCGCGCTGAGGTCCTTCTCGGGATTGGGTGTCTCGTCGCTCACCGGAGCAGACCCTTCAACTCAATGGTCGGCAGCGCCTTGAGCGCCGCTTCCTCCGCCTCCCGGGCCGCCTCCTCGGCGTTCACGCCGAGCTTGGAGGTCTGGATCTTCTGGTGGAGCTTGAGGATCGCGTCGAGCAGCATCTCCGGGCGCGGCGGACAGCCGGGCAGGTAGATGTCGACCGGCACGATGTGGTCGACGCCCTGGACGATCGCGTAGTTGTTGAACATGCCGCCGGAGGAGGCGCAGACGCCCATGGAGATGACCCACTTGGGGTTGGGCATCTGGTCGTAGACCTGCCTCAGGACCGGCGCCATCTTCTGGCTGACCCGGCCGGCGACGATCATCAGGTCGGCCTGGCGCGGTGAGCCGCGGAAGACCTCCATGCCGAAGCGGGCCAGGTCGTACCGGCCGGCTCCGGTGGTCATCATCTCGATGGCGCAGCAGGCGAGGCCGAAGGTCGCGGGGAACACGGACGCCTTGCGCACCCAGCCCGCGGCCTGTTCGACCGTCGTCAGCAGAAAGCCGCTCGGGAGTTTCTCTTCGAGTCCCATAGGTGCCCCTCAGCCCCTCAGTCCCATTCCAGGCCGCCGCGACGCCACACGTAGGCGTAGGCGACGAAGACGGTGAGCACGAAGAGCAGCATCTCCACGAGCCCGAAAAGCCCCAGGGCGTCGAAGGTGACCGCCCAGGGGTAGAGGAAGACGATCTCGATGTCGAAGACGATGAAGAGCATCGCCGTCAGGTAGTACTTGATCGGGAAGCGACCGCCTCCGGCGGGCGTGGGTGTCGGCTCGATGCCGCACTCGTACGCCTCAAGCTTTGCCCTGTTGTACCGCTTTGGCCCGATAAGCGTGGCCATGACCACGGAGAAGATCGCAAACCCCGCACCCAGGGCACCGAGCACGAGGACGGGCGCGTACGCATTCACGCTCCTCGCTCCTTCCAGTCGTCCTTGACCGTTGGACCGCACCACCGGACCGTGAAAGATCGCCCCCATGTGAGGCAGTTCACAAGCCCGGCTGCCCCGCATCTTATGCCCGCCCCTCTGTGATCTGCGACACGGGGTGCACCAAGTAGTTTGTGATCTCCACCACCTGACGAAGGATCATGAAGTCGGATGATGGGTGATCTTGTTGCGCGAAGCGCCCAGGTGATCACCAGATGTGACATCCGGACCGGTAATCGCTGATCGGAGGGGGTGTCGCACTATCAAGTGATGGTCACTACAGGCAAATTGGTGGTGGACGCATCCGGGTGATAAAGGAACCGGCCGTCGCCCGGTCGGGGGGTCCGGCGGACGAGGGTGGACGCGTGCGCGCTTTCACGAGCGCCCGTGAGACGGATGTGTGACCTGCGTCACGTTGTGAAGGTTCGGAAAAAACGGGGCTTGGCCACCGGCGTCAAGAGGTGGTAAGCGTGGGGCAATTCGGGCTTTTCAATGAAAACCCGTGATCACGGGCCAGATGACCCCTGCCCGATTTGCCCGTTACGGCGTCAATAAGGGCGCCACAGAAGCGGATTATGAGGTTCCGAACGTAACTGTGGCGCAACCCACGTTTCTTGAAGGGAACCCTGAAGCCCTGATAGCGGTTGTACCCATGTCCCACACCGCTCACATACCCAGCCACCGGAAGCCCCGCCGCAGCGCCTCGAAGCTCGCGCTGCGAGCCGGAGTTGCCGGTGGCGTCCTCGGCACCATCGCGGTGGCCGGTGCTGCCGGGCCGGCGAATGCCGAGCCGGTGACCGAGACCATCGAAATGCCCACCCTGGGCTCCCTGGAGAACGGCGCCGGTCTCGCCAGCGCCGTCGCCGCCTCCGCCGAGGCCTCCCAGCAGGAGGCGCTCGACCAGAGCCTCCAGACGCAGGAGAACGCGGCGCTGCAGAAGGCCGCCAAGGAAGCCAAGACCGCCAGGGCCGAGGCGGACCGCAAGGCCGCCGCCGAGCGCGCCGAGAAGGCCCGTCTCAAGGCCGAGCAGGAGCGCAAGGAGCAGGAGGCGCAGGAGCGCGCCTCCCGCGACAGTGCGCGCACCCAGCTCTCCACGACGTCCTCGGGCTCGTCGAACGACGGCGGCTCCTCCTCGGACGGCGGCTCCTCGACCGGCTCCGACGAGAGCACGACGCAGGCTCCCTCCGGCTCCGCCGCCGCGATCGTGGCCTTCGCCCGCGCCCAGGTCGGCGACTCGTACGTCACCGGTGGCACCGGCCCCAACTCGTGGGACTGCTCCGGGCTCGTCCAGGCCGCCTACCGCGAGGCCGGCATCGACCTGCCCCGCATCTCGTACCAGCAGTCGAGCATGGGCTCGTCGGTCTCCCTGAGCGACCTGCAGCCGGGCGACATCCTGTACTGGGGCAGCCGCAGCGGCTCGTACCACGTCGCCGTCTACGTGGGCGGCGGCAAGTACGTCGGTGCGCAGAACTCGTCGACCGGTGTGGTCGAGCGCTCCCTGGACTGGGACATGCCCTCGGGCGCGGTCCGCATCCTCTGATCCACCCCTCTTCATGACGAAGGGCCGTCACTCCTCGGGGGAGCGACGGCCCTTCGTCATGGCCGGACGGTGACCGCTACTTCCGGAATGTCTCGATGATCCGGGCGTAGCTGTCCCCGCCGTGCCCCGCCTCGACCGCGGCGCGCATCAGCTCCAGGTGCAGCCGGGGCAGCCGACCGTCGACGCCCCGCGCCTCCCCCGCGTGCAGCAGGTGCTCGATCGCCGCCACCTGGACGTCGATGGTGGCGTCCTCGCCCGGGTACTCCCCCGCGTCGATCTGCTCCGCGTACCCGGACATGAACCAGGAGACCGTGGACAGCCAGCGGTTCGCGACCGCCGTGAAGTCCTTGGCCGCCACGCCGTCGGCGCCGGCGAGGGCGGTGGCGTGCAGCCAGCCGCCGAAGACCGACCACATGAGCCCGAGCAGTCCGGCGTCGTAGAGCGAGGCGAGTCCCGCGTCCGCGCCGAGGTCGACCGGGTCGCCCAGGACGGCCAGGGTCGCGCGGTGGCGGGCGAGCAGCTCGGGGCCGCCCGCGTACAGGATCATGTTGGAGCTGTCGCCGACCCCCGGCGGGGTCGTCATGATGCCGCCGTCCAGGTAGCCGATGCCGTGGGCGGCGGCCCAGTCGGCGGTCTCGCGGGCCTGCTCGGGCGAGCCGGTGGTGAGGTTGACGAGCACCCGGCCGCGCAGCGACTCCGCCAGCGGGTCGAGGAGTTCGCGTACGGCCGCGTAGTCGAGGACGCAGACGACGACCAGCTCGCTCGCGGTGACCGCTCCGGCGACGTCGGCCGCGCGCACGGCTCCCCTGCCGACGAGGGGGTCGGCCTTGCCCGGGGTCCGGTTCCAGACGGTGGTGGGGTGTCCGGCGGTGAGGAAGGCGTCGGCGAGGGCGGCGCCCATCAGTCCGAGCCCGATGACGGTCACGGGGGCGGCGGTGGCGGGGGTGCTGACGTTCTGTTCGTTCATGGGATCCACGCTCGCAGCGACGGAATCCGGCCGAAAGTGGCAGGACTGACGACATGCGCAAAATTCCTGCCGGGGGTGTCGTAGGGTCGGCGCCATGAGTGCGGGAGTGGTCGCCATCGCCGTCGTACCGGACCGGCGGATCGGGACGTCGGTCTGGGAGCTGTACGAGATCGCCATCGCCTGCGCGGTCTTCGGCAATCCCCAGCCGGATCTCGCGGACCCCTGGTACGAGCTGCGGCTGTGCGGGGACACGGGTTCGGGACCGGGGACCGGGATCTTCTCGCTGCGTGTCGATCACGGTCTGGACGGTCTGGTCGGCGCGGACACGGTGATCGTGCCGTCGGTGCCCGACGCGGTCGTCGAGGACGGCGAGGAGGTCCCGGCCGACCTGGTGGACGCCCTGCGCGAGGCGGCCGCGTCCGGTGCGCGGATGGTGTCCCTGTGCACCGGGGCCTTCGCGCTCGCCGCCGCCGGACTGCTCGACGGCCGCCGGGCCACCGCCCACTGGCAGCACACCGCGCAGCTCGCCGCCCGCCACCCGGGCGTCCTCGTGGACGACTCCGTGCTCTACACGGACGAGGGGTCCGTGCTCACGAGCGCCGGGACCACCGCGGCGCTCGACCTGTGTCTGCACCTGGTCCGCCGCGACCTCGGCGCGACCGTCGCCGGACAGCTGGCCCGGCGGCTTGTCGTACCGGCCCATCGCAGCGGTGGCCAGGCCCAGTTCATCGAGGCTCCGCTGCCGCCGCGCGACGCGGACGGGCTCGGTCCCGTCCTGCAGTGGGCGACGGAGAACCTGGCCGAGCCGCTGACCGTCGACGACCTCGCCCGGCGGGCCCGGCTGAGCACGCGGACCTTCCACCGCAGGCTCCAGGAGGCCTGCGGGACCACGCCCCTGCAGTGGCTGCTCCAGCAGCGCCTGGCCCGTGCGCAGAGCCTGCTGGAGGCCACCGATCTGCCCGTGGAGCAGATCGGCGGCCTCAGCGGTCTGGGCACGGCGGCGAACATGCGCCGTCACTTCACGCGGACGGTCGGGGTCTCGCCGACCGACTACCGCAGGTCGTTCAGGCCTTCGGCGCGACCTTCGACAGCCCGTTGATGATGCGGTCCATGGCGTCGCCGCCCGTCGGGTCGGTGAGGTTCGCCAGCATCTTCAGGGTGAACTTCATGAGCAGCGGGTGGGTGAGGCCGCGCTGGGTCGCGATCTTCATGACCTTCGGGTTGCCGATGAGCTTCACGAAGGCGCGGCCGAGCGTGTAGTAGCCGCCGTAGGTGTCCTTGAGGACCTGCGGGTAGTTCCGCAGGGCCAGTTCGCGCTGGGCGGGGGTCGCGCGGGCGTGCGCCTGGACGATGACGTCGGCCGCGATCTGGCCGGACTCCATGGCGTACGCGATGCCCTCGCCGTTGAACGGGTTGACCAGGCCGCCCGCGTCACCGACGAGCAGCAGGCCCTTGGTGTAGTGCGGCTGGCGGTTGAAGGCCATCGGGAGGGCGGCGCCGCGGATCGGGGTCGTCATGTTGTCCGGGGTGAAGCCCCAGTCCTCGGGCATCGAGGCGCACCAGGCCTTGAGGACCTCGCGCCAGTCCAGTTCGCGGAAGGCCTTCGAGGAGTTGAGGATGCCGAGGCCGACGTTGGAGGTGCCGTCGCCCATGCCGAAGACCCAGCCGTAGCCGGGCAGGAGGCGGTCCTCCGCGCCTCGGCGGTCCCACAGCTCCAGCCAGGACTCCAGGTAGTCGTCGTCGTGCCGGGGCGAGGTGAAGTACGTGCGGACGGCGACGCCCATCGGCCGGTCCTCGCGCCGGTGCAGGCCCATGGCGAGGGAGATCCGGGTGGAGTTGCCGTCGGCGGCGACGACGAGCGGGGCATGGAAGGTGACCTCGCGCTTCTCCTCGCCGAGCTTGGCGTGGACGCCGGTGATCCGGCCGGTGCGGTCGTCGATGATCGGGGAGCCGACGTTGCAGCGCTCGTACAGGCGGGCGCCGGCCTTCTGGGCCTGGCGGGCCAGCTGCTCGTCGAAGTCGTCGCGCTTGCGGACGAGTCCGTAGTCCGGGTAGGAGGCGAGCTCCGGCCAGTCGAGTTCCAGGCGGACGCCGCCGCCGATGATCCGCAGGCCCTTGTTCCGCAGCCAGCCGGCCTCTTCGGAGATGTCGATGCCCATGGAGACGAGCTGCTTGGTGGCGCGGGGGGTGAGGCCGTCGCCGCAGACCTTCTCGCGGGGGAACGCGGTCTTCTCCAGGAGGAGGACGTCGAGTCCTGCCTTGGCGAGGTAGTAGGCGGTGGTGGATCCGGCCGGGCCGGCCCCGACGACGATGACGTCCGCGCTGTGCTCGGAGAGGGGCTGCTCGGTCACGGCGAGGTCTCCCGGTGGTTGGGCGATGAGGACGTGTCGAAGTCTAGGGGGGCCGGTGGCGGCGGAGTCGGAGGGCTACCCGTCGGCCCGCCCCGGAGCGGAGGCGCGGCGGCCGCTTCCACCCGGGGCGAACACGTGTTCCCCTTCACGCTCCGCGCTGACACCATGATCATCCGTGACCGACCTCCGTATCGACCTCCGCATCGACCTACGGCGGGGCGGGCTGATCACGGCCGCCCTCGCCCTCCTCTGCTCGGTGTTCCTCGTCCTGCCCGCGAACGCCGACCCGGCCCCCTTCGACGACTGCCCGCCCGCCACCCTCTGCCTCTACTCCGGCCCGGGCGGCACCGGTGAGCGCAGGGACTTCACCGACCGGCAGAGCCAGGAGAGCCACGGCGCCGACTGGGACGGCCGGACGCTCTCCGCGAAGAACAACACCGCCCTGTGGGCCTGCGCCTACGTCGACCCCGGCTACGGCGGCCTCTTCGAGACCGTCAAGCCCGGCAACTCCGACGAGTACACGACCGACGCCCGCTTCACCGGCACGCTCAGCGCCCACAAGCTGGTCCCGAACCGCGCCCTCTGCTTCACCGGCTACGAACGCTGCCCCGACAACCGGGTCTGCACCTTCGCGGAGCCGAACGGCCGGGGCGCGATGACCGTCCACCTCCCGGCGACCGACCCCGCCACCCAGAACTACGGCAACCGCCACGGCGCCGGCACCGCGCTCCCCGCGTCCGTCTGGAACCGGACGGCGAAGCACGCCTGCTTCTACCCCGAGGCCTCGTTCACCGGCACCTGGGACGATCCGGCGAGCCAGCGGAAGTTCGGCGCGTACGTCGTCCTGCGCGGCGACAGCACCAGCCTCCCGAAGCCGTTCGCCGGCACCTTCCGCTCGCACGAGCTCGTCAACGGAACGGACGCATGCCAGTGACCAGGAACCGCCGCCCCTGGGTGGCCGCCGTCGCCGCGCTCGGCGCCGCCCTCACCCTCACCTCCCCCGCCTCCGGCGCGGGCGAGCCCGCCCCGAGCCCGTTCGCCGCGGCCTGGACGGCCGGCGCCCCCGTCCAGGTCGCGCCCGGCGTCACCCACACGACCTGGACCGAGAGGACCCCCGCGCTGCGCACCAGTGCCCGGATCCTCCAGATCGTCGAGATCGACCCCACCGCCGGTTCGCTCACCCTGGAATCCACCGTGGGCACCGCCGACGCGACCGCCCAGACCCTCACCGAACAGCTGGCCTCCGTCACGCACGTGACCGCGCGTCACCCGTACGCGGGGGTCAACGGCGGCCTGTTCCAGCGGGAGCCCGCGGCGGCCGGCGCCGATCCGACGACCCCGCACACCGGCGTCTCCGCCACCGACGGCGTCCTGCACAGCGCGAGCTGCTGGAGCGGGGGCAGGGGAAGTTCGGGCGCGGTGATCCAGTACGGACTCCCGTACGTCACCAGGCTCCGCACCGATCTGAAGCTGACCGGCCCCACCGGCGAGACCGTGCGGATCGACGACGTCAACCGGATGCCCGGCCGCGCCCCGCACTGCGCGCGCGACGCCGAGGACACGCCGACCGGGATCCCGAACGTCTTCACCGACCCCGACGAGATCGTCCTCTTCACCGACGACTACGGCCGGGCCGTCCCCGGGCCCGGCACCGACCCGGCCGTCCCCGCGACCGCCGACCCGGGCTTCGAGGTCGTCGTGGACGCGCACGGCGTCGTCACCGAGGCCCGCGAGGGGCGCGGCGGCACCGCCGTCCCGGCGGGCGGCCACGTCCTCCAGGGCATCGGCACCGGCGCCGCGTGGCTCCGTGCGCGGCTCGTCCGCGACGACACGGTGACCATCGGCCAGAAGCTCCACGACGTGACCACGGACCGGGACGTCCCGCTGGACGCCTCCGTCGACGTCGTCAGCTCCTTCCACACCCTGCTGCTCTCCGGTGAGGTTCCCGCCGCGCTGCCCGACTCGTGCGGCGGTACGGAGAAGGGCACCGACGGCACCACCCTGATCTGCACCGACTCCCGCACCGCCCTCGGCACCAACGTCAGGGGCCGCCCGGTGCTCGTCACGCTCACCGGGCGGGACAACGAGGACGGCGACTACCTGCGGAGCTTCGCCGCCCTCCTGGACTCCCCCGAGCTCGGGATCGTCGACGCCCTCAACCTGGACGGCGGCGGCTCCACCACCCTGCAGACCCGCGCCGGGGTCCAGACCCCGCCGACGGACCTCGTGGGCGGCACCCGGGTGCACCGGAAGGTGGCGGACGCCGTGTACGCGGGCGTCGGCGGCTACGGCCTGTACGTCAGGCCGTAGCGCCGTGAGGCCCCGGGTCAGGCGGGCTTGAAGCCCCGGTGGAGCGCCACGATGCCACCGGTCAGGTTCCGCCAGGCCACCCGCGACCAGCCGGCCTTCTGCAGCATGCCCGCCAGGGTCGGCTGGTCCGGCCACGAACGGATGGACTCCGCCAGGTACACGTACGCGTCCGGGTTCGAGGAGACCGCGCGGGCCACCGGCGGCAGCGCGCGCATCAGGTACTCCTCGTACACCGTGCGGAACGGCGCCCAGGTGGCGTGCGAGAACTCGCTGATGACGACCCGGCCGCCGGGCTTCGTCACCCGGTACAGCTCGCGCAGCGCCTGCTCGGTGTCCTGGATGTTCCGCAGCCCGAAGGAGATCGTGACGGCGTCGAACACGTCGTCGCGGAAGGGCAGCTTCGTGCCGTCGCCCGCCGTGAACGGCATCCACGGGTGGTTCTTCTTGCCGACCCGCAGCATCCCCAGCGAGAAGTCGCACGGCACGACGAACGCGCCCGCGCGGGCGAAGGGCTGCGAGGAGGTCGCCGTCCCGGCGGCCAGGTCCAGGATCCTCTGCGCGGGACGGGCGTCGACCGCCTTGGCGACCTCCTTGCGCCAGCGCCGGTCCTGGCCCAGGGAGAGCACGTCGTTGGTGAGGTCGTAGTTCGCCGCCACGTCGTCGAACATCGAGGCGACTTCGTGCGGCTGCTTGTCCAGGGTGGCGCGGGTCACTGGCGTTCGGCCTCGCAGAATCGGGGTACGGGCGGGCGCGTCCATCATCTCAGGGCCGCTCCCGCCCCGACCGGCAGGGCGCGCTCAGCGGGCCCGGTGGACCAGACGCCCCTCGATGACGGTGGCCACGCAGGTCGACGGGCCCAGCCGGACCAGAGCGGCCCGGTCGGGGACGTCGAAGACGGCGAAGCGGGCGGGTCCGCCCGGCACCAGGCCGGGCAGGAGCACCAGCGGCGCCGGTGAGAACGACGGCCGGTCGGGGAGCTTCTCGGGGCGGCGGCCGACGGCGAGACCGGCCCGGCGCACGGCGTCCAGGGCGGCCCGGCTCCGCAGTTCACCGGCGACGGCGACCGTCCCGTGGGCGAGGAGCCGCTGCACGCAGCGGCGTGCGGAGGCACCGCGCCGCGAGGCGTCCATCCGGAAGATCCGCTGCGCCCGCTCGCCGGTGATCGGCTCGGTGCCGAAGCCCTCGGCCTCCCGGGGGTCCGGGTGGTACATGCCTTCGAGCAGCTCGGGGCCGTACGGGTTGAGGAGTCCGGGGGTGAGGATGCCGGGCCACCGGCGCACCCGCGCCTCGGGCCGTACGGCGACCAGGTCGTCGTACGGGCCGACGGCGGCGATGCCGGCGCCGTCGACCAGGACGGCGGTCTCGGGAGACGCCTCGGCGACGTGGATGGTCAGCACCGGCGGGTCAGTTCGCGTTCAGGAGCTTCAGCTCCGGGTGGGCCGTTCCGCCCTCGATCGCCGTGGACGAGATGTGCGAGGCCACACGGTCGTCGACCGGGTCGTTCGCCGGGTCGTCGTGGACCACGATGTGCTCGTACGTGGTGGTGCGCTGGGCCGGGACGCGGTCCGCGGTGCGGATCATGTCGATCATCTCGCGCAGGTTGGAGCGGTGCTTGGCGCCCGCCGAGGAGACGACGTTCTCCTCCAGCATGATCGAGCCGAGGTCGTCGGCGCCGTAGTGCAGGGTCAGCTGGCCGATCTCCTTGCCCGTGGTGAGCCACGAGCCCTGGATGTGGGCGACGTTGTCGAGGAAGAGACGGGCGATCGAGATCATCCGCAGGTACTCGAAGAGCGTGGCCTGCGTACGGCCCTTGAGGTGGTTGTTCTCGGGCTGGTACGTGTACGGGATGAAGGCCCGGAAGCCGCCCGTCCGGTCCTGCACGTCACGGATCATGCGCAGGTGCTCGATCCGCTCGGCGTTGGTCTCGCCGGTGCCCATCAGCATGGTGGAGGTGGACTCGACGCCCAGCCCGTGGGCGATCTCCATGATCTCCAGCCAGCGCTCGCCGCTCTCCTTGAGCGGGGCGATGGCCTTGCGCGGCCGCTCCGGCAGCAGCTCGGCGCCGGCGCCCGCGAAGGAGTCGAGGCCCGCCGCGTGGATGCGGGTGATCGCCTCCTCCACGGAGACCTTGGAGATGCGGGCCATGTGCTCGACCTCGGAGGCGCCGAGGGAGTGGATGACCAGCTGCGGGAAGTCCTTCTTGATGGCGGCGAAGTGCTCCTCGTAGTACTCGACGCCGTAGTCCGGGTGGTGGCCGCCCTGGAACATGATCTGGGTGCCGCCGAGCTCCACGGTCTCCGCGCAGCGGCGCAGGATGTCGTCGAGGTCGCGGCTCCACCCCTTCTTGGTGTCCTTGGGGGCGGCGTAGAAGGCACAGAACTTGCACGCCGTCACGCAGACGTTCGTGTAGTTGATGTTCCGCTCGATGATGTACGTCGCGATGTGCTCGGTCCCCGCGTAGCGGCGGCGGCGCACGGCGTCGGCGGCGGAGCCGAGGGCGTGCAGCGGCGCCGAGCGGTAGAGGTCGAGCGCCTCCTCGGGGGTGATCCGGCCACCCGCGGCAGCGCGGTCGAGAACAGACTGGAGTTCGGCCTTCTCGGTCACCGGTGTCCCTTTCGGAGGGGTTCTGACAGTCCGAACCAGCGTACGCCAGCGCTCCCCGCCGCTTCCGCCGGGTGCCGCGCGGGGGGCGCGCCGGTAATGCGGGGCGGGCCGGGCGGGGATAGGCGGGGCGGGCCGGGCGGGGATAGACGGGCGGGTTCGGGATTGGCGGGGCGGGCCCGACGGGATAGGCCGGGCGGGCCGGGTGGGGATATGTGAATGAATTGCCGGTCGGGGGGCGCGGCGGCGAATTCCGGGAAGCCGAAAGGGGAACGCGCCGCATTCCGTCCGGACGGTGACCGACCGGCCGGGCGCTATCGCCGTTCCGGCGGCAGCAGTTCGACCGTGACGTCGCCCGGGAAGCCGGTCGTGGGGCCGGTGCGGCGGGCGAACTCGCGGACCCCGGCGAGCTGCTCGGGGCCGAAGCGGAAGTCGAGGGTACGGAAGTACCGCTCCAGGAGTTCGGCGTCGAAGGTCTCCCAGCGGGCGGCCTGCTCGGCGACCTTGGCGACCTCCTCCAGGGAGAGGTCCCGGGACGCCAGGAACGCCCGGTGCACCTCGTGGACGGTCTCCGGCTCGCGCGCCAGGTAGTCCTTGCGCGCCGCCCACACGGCGAAGACGAACGGGAGGCCCGTCCACTCCTTCCACATGAGTCCGAGGTCGTGGACCTGGAGCCCGAGGCGGGGCGCGTCGTGCAGCGAGGCCCGGAGCGCGGCGTCGCCGATGAGGACGGCCGCCTCGGCCTCCTGCATCATCAGGCCGAGGTCAGGGGGGCAGGTGTAGTAGTCCGGCGCCACCCCGTACCGCTCGGAGAGCAGCAGCTGGGCGAGGCGTACGGAGGTGCGGGAGGTGGAGCCGAGGGCGACGCGCGCTCCGTCCAGCTCCTCCAGGGGCCGCTGGGAGACGATCACGCAGGACATCACGGGGCCGTCGCAGCCGACGGCGATGTCCGGGAGCGCGACGAGGTCCCGCGCGTTGCGGAGGTACTCGACGAGCGTGATGGGGCCGATGTCCAGATCACCCCGCACGAGCCGCTCGCTGAGCTTCTCCGGGGTGTCCTTGGTCAGTTCCAGGTCGAGGAGCGTCCCGGTCCTGGCCAGGCCCCAGTACAGGGGGAGGCAGTTCAGGAACTGGATGTGCCCGACGCGGGGCCGGCTGCGCTGCTGCTCGTCGGTTGCGTTGTCCACATCGTGAGGCTAGACCCGTCTCGTACCGTGGGCATCGCCGGGGGACGCGCGTCAGCACACGGAGCGAGATCAAACGTGCGAGTGACGTGATCTTTCCCTCTACCGCCCCCCGCGCCCTGCGTGCTACGCTCAACGCAAGTTGCAGTTTGGTTTCCCTTGCAGTACAGAGCCTGCGGAGCATGTGACCCGCAGGCTTTTGTAGTTTTCAGACTTGTTTGCAGGTTCTGGAGCAGGGCGACCCTTTGGCCCATAGGAGGGCTCATGGCTACCGGAACCGTGAAGTGGTTCAACGCTGAAAAGGGCTTCGGCTTCATCGCCCAGGACGGCGGCGGCCCGGATGTCTTCGTCCACTACTCCGCGATCAACGCGAACGGCTTCCGTTCGCTCGAGGAGAACCAGCTCGTGACCTTCGACGTCACGCAGGGCCCGAAGGGCCCGCAGGCGGAGAACGTCTCCCCGGCCTAAGGTGCCTGGGTCGGCGAACACGCACGACTAGAGCAGTACCCAAGGAGCCCCGCTCCGTGTCCCCGGACACGAGTGGGGCTCCTGCCTTTTCCGTACTCTGGACACATGACCGAACGCAAGCCGCCCGGAGTCAGCTTCGAGTCGTTCGTGGACAAGCAGATCCGCGAGGCGTCGGAGCGGGGTGAGTTCAGCCGTCTCGCGGGCTTCGGCAAGCCGCTCCCCGACGACTCGGCGCCGTACGACGAGCTGTGGTGGATCAAGGGCAAGATGCACAGCGAGGGCGCGTCCGTGCTGCCGCCCTCGCTGGCCCTGCGCAAGGAGGCCGAGGACGCGGAGGCGGCGGTCGCCGCCGCCGTCTCGGAGAGCCAGGTCCGCCGCATCCTCGGCGAGATCAACACCAAGATCGCCGCGGCGCTGCTCCGCCCGCCGTCCGGGCCTCCGCTGAACCGGAAGCCCTTCGACGTCGAGGCCGTGGTGGAGCGGTGGCGGGCGGAGCGTTCCTGATCCCTGGCACGTCGCCGGAAGGAGCCCCCATGAACAGCGCCGGTCTGCTGGCCGACACCTTCGGCCGGGTCCGGGAGGCCGTCCACGAGGCCGTGGAGGGGCTGTCGGAGGACGAGCTCTCCGTACGCCTCGATCCGGACGCCAACTCGATCGCCTGGCTCGTCTGGCACCTCACCCGGATCCAGGACGACCACCTCGCGGGCGCCTTCGGCACGGAGCAGCTGTGGGAGGCGGACGGCTGGCGGGACCGGTTCGGGCTGCCGTTCCCGGCGGCGGCGACCGGCTACGGCCAGACCCGCGCCCAGGTCGCCGAGGTCCGCGCCCCCGCCGAGCTGCTGCTCGGCTACCACGACGCCGTGCACGACCGTACCCGGGAGCTGATCGGCGGGGTCACGAACGCGGACCTGGACCGGGTCGTCGACACCGCCTGGGACCCGCCGGTCACCCTCGGCGTCCGCCTGGTGTCGGTGCTCGCGGACGACCTCCAGCACGCGGGGCAGGCGGCGTACGTGCGGGGTGCGGTGGAGCGGCGGTGACGTCGGGCGGCGGGGGAACGGCGGTGACGTCGGGCGGCGGGGGCTGATAGCCTCCGGCCGATCTTGACGAGAGGCGACGCTCCGGGTGGGGGGCACCACCGGCCGCCTCGGCTCCAGGGGGAGGCCTTCGATGGACCACCGCACGCGCATGCCCGTTTCCCGCCGGTACCGCCGTCTCGGTGTGGCGGTCCTGGTCGCCCTCGCCGTCACGGCCGGCGCTCCGGGCCCGGCCGCCGTCGCCGCGCCGCCCGAGGCCGTCACCGCCGGCACCGCCGTCACCGCCGTCACCGCCGCCGCGTATCCCCGCCAGGGGGAGCTGTGGAGCCTGGGTCGCACCGGCTTCCTCACCTGGCCGGGGGAGGAGGTCGGACCGGCCCGCTGGACCCGTCTCTCGGACGGCGCGGTGACCGTCTTTCCCGCCGGGCACACGGTCTTCGGCTCCCGCGACTCCGACGTCGTGACCGACACGGTGGGCTCCACCGTCACGCTCAGGGACATGGCGGCGGGCACGGAACTGTTCCGGCTCGACCTCTCCCGGTCCGGCGCGGACGGCCGGGTCGTGGGCGCCGTGCGCTCGACCCTCGTCGTCGCCGCCTCCAACGGCCTCGGCGGCGAGAGCGTCCGGCTCTACACCCCCGCCCCCGGTGGCCCGCCGTCGTCCCGGTCCGTGACCGGGCTCCCCACGGACGCGACCGGACCGTGGGTCGCGGGCGTCGCCGGTGACACCGCCCTGATCACCTACGGGACCGGCTCGGGGCCACGGAACCGCTGGGCGCTCCTCGACCTCGGGACCGGCGCCGTGACCTCCCTCCACGCGGCCCCGAACCTCCGGGACTCCGCCGTGTCCGCCACGCACGTCGCCTGGACCGAGCAGCCCACCGGCGGGAGCGCCACCGTGGTGGCCCTGAACCGCGCCACCGGCAAGGTCCAGCGCATCCCGCTCGCCGCGCAGGACCGCGTGGCGCTCGGTCTCGTCGGGAAGTGGGTCACCTACGGCCAGACCGACGGGCTGCGCGCCTACGAGCCCAGCCCGCTCCTGGCGCTGACCGCCCGTGACCTGGACACCGGCGCGACCCGCAAGCTCCTCGACCACGTCGTCTCGGACATCGACGGGCCCGGTGGCACGAACGGCGTGCACGGCGGCACGGCGGCCCAGGGCCAGGGCCTGTACCGGATCGCCCCGGGGACCGGCGGGGTACCGGTCGCCACCCTCCTCGCGGCCTCCGGCGAACCCACCAAGGTCGACCTGCTCGGCCACGGCGTCCCCGCGACGATCGACCTGAGCCGCAACCGGAGCGTCGACCTGACGTGGCGGCTCTCGCGCATCAACGTCGCGATGCGCCTCACCCTGCGCAACACCCGCACCGGCGACACCAAGGTCGAGGAGATCTACCCGCTCGCGGAGCAGGCCACGGACTTCACGTACTCCCGCTTCCGCTGGCAGGGCGATGTGGTCTGGCCCGGCGAGCCGGAGCGGTCGACGGGTGCGCCGGCGGGCCCGTACACCTGGCGGATCGACGCGAGGCCGCTCAACGGCATCGGCCCGACGCTGACGAGGACGGGCTCGTTCACGGTGGTCCGGAGCGCGCCCCAGCCGCACGACTTCGACGGCGACGGGTCGCCCGACCTGCTCATGCGGGACACCTCGGGCCGGCTGCTCCTCGCGGACACCTTCCGCGCCACGGACTGGGGCAGCGGCTACGAGTCCTTCCAGGAGCACCACTTCAAGGTCGTCGGACAGGGCTTCGGGATCTACGACAAGATCGAGGCCACCGGCGACCTCGGCGGCTCGGGCGTCGGCGACTTCGTCGCCCGCGACAGGGCCGGGGTGCTGTGGCTGTACAAGGGCCGCGGCGACCACACGTTCAGCGCGCGCATCCGGATCGGGGGCGGCTGGGGCACGTACACCCGGCTCACCGGTGGGAGCGACCTGACCGGCGACGGACGCGCCGACCTCGTCGCCGCCGACGGCGCCGGTGTGCTCTGGCTGTACCCGGGCACCGGCAGGGACACCGCGCCCTTCGCCGCGCGGAAGAGGATCGGCGGCGGCTGGGGCGTCTACGACCAGCTGACCGCCGTCGGGAACCTCGCCGGAGGCCCCGCCGGGGACCTCGTCGCCCGGGACCGTGCTGGTGTCCTCTGGCTCCATCTCGGCAGGGGCGACGGCACGTTCTCGCCCCGGACCCGGATCGGCGGCGACTGGGCTCCCTTCGGGCGGCTCGTCGGGCTCGGGGACGCCGACCGGGACGGCCGCCCCGACCTCTACGCCGAGGGCTCGCTCTTCCGGGGGACGGGCAAGTGGGCGGCGCCGCTGCGGTCTCGGGAGGAGACGTCCTCGTACTGGTTCTGGCCGAGCGCCGTCACGTACAACCACTTCGCCTGATCCGTACGGAAGTTGGCCGTTCCGTACAACCACCCCGGCCCGTCAGGAGTCTGATCGAACGGCGTGCGCATGCTCGCACGCCGTTTCGCATCTCGTGGGGGGATCTCTTGAGTTCAGCACGCATCCAACGGCACCGTCTGACCGCCGCCGTCACCGTCGTCCTCGCCCTCACCGCGAGCGCCGCGGTGGCGGTCACCCCCGCCACCGCCGCCGCCGGGGTCCAGGCCCCCGCGCAGGCGGCCGACGCCCCGATCACCGTCGAGAACGGCATCCAGGTCGTCAGCGCCGGCACGACCGGCTTCCTGGGCCGCAAGGTCGTCAACGGCGACGACCGGTACCTCTGGACGACCTACGCGGGCGGCACCACGAGGGCCCTCGACCCCGCGTACGTCTGGTACGGCGGCGGCTCGGACATCGTCTTCGCCCGCAAGCCGACCGAGTCCAGCTACTTCCTGCACGACATGGCCGCCCCGCCGAACCCCTTCTGGGTGGGCCTCGACTCCGCCGGCACCCTCGCCGGCGTCGTCGACCGGACGCTGATCTTCACGCGCCGCGACAGCTCCGGCACGTTCGAGACCACCCTGAAGAGCGCCCAGCCGGGGAGCTCCCAGGTCACCACCCGCGCCGTACCGCTCCCCACCGACGCGCGGGTCCTCCGCGCCCAGGCCGGCACCCTCGACACGGTGCTGATCCAGTACTGGAGAGGCACCGCCGACGCGAGCACGTTCCACCTCGCCGCCGTCGACCTGGCCACCGGCAAGATCGTCGAGACCGTCCAGACCGGCACCCTCGCGCCCCGGTCGGGCGTCTTCCTCTCGGACTCCCACCTCGCGTGGGTCGAGAACCCGACCGGGCTCTCCGCCCAGCTCGTCACCGCCGCCCGTGGCGGCGGCGAGCGGACGTCCCTGTCGCTGGGCGCGACGCCCGCGGGGACCTCGCTCGACGCGGCCTTCCTGGGCGGCTGGGCGCTCACCGCGCAGAAGGGCGGCGGCGCCGCCGAGTTCGCGTCCTCGCAGTTCCCGCTGGTCGCCCGGCACCTGGGCGGCTCCGGCACCGTCAGGCTCCTGGACCACGTCGACTCGATGGCCCCGGCGCCCGACGGCTCGGTCCTGGTGCGCGGCGGCTCGACGTCCAAGGGCGGCGAGGGGCTCTACCGGATCGCCCCCGACGGAACCGGCGCCCCGGCCGCCACCCTCGTCGCCACGACCGGCCGGACGACGCAGCTCGGCCTGGTGTCCTCGTCCGTCCCGTCCGTGGTCGACCTCGACGGGAACGGCGGCAGGGCCACCCTGGCCTGGTCCCTGACCCGGCCCAACGCCCAGGGCACCGTGACCCTGCGCCATGTCGCCACCGGCGCGAAGGTGGAACGTTCCTTCTCCGGTTGGGACCTCCGCGAGGCGAGCACGCTCACCTTCGGCTGGGACGGAATGGCCACCAGGAACCCCGGTGAGATGGGCGCCTTCGCGCCCGGTGGCGCCTACACCTGGGAGCTGAGGGCCAAGCCGCTCAACGGCATCGGTCCCGACCTCCTGAGGACCGGCACCTTCAAGGTCACCCGCAAGGCCGGACCGCACGACTACACCGACAACGGCAGCCCGGACCTCCTGGCCCGCGACGCCTCGGGGCGCCTGTTCCGCGACGACACCGTGAAGGTGAACAGCTCCTCCGAGGTCTACTCCCCCGGGCGGGCGCAGATCGGCACCGGCTGGCAGATCTACGACCGGCTCGAGGCCGTCGGCGACCTCGCGGGCGGCACGGCCGGCGACCTCGTGGCCCGTGACGCCGCGGGCGTCCTCTGGCAGTACCTGGGCAAGGGCGACGGCACCTTCGCACCCCGCACGAAGATCGGCGCCGGCTGGAAGGCGTACGACAGGATCACCGGCGGCAGCGACCTCGACGGCGACGGACGGGCCGACCTCCTCGCCGCCGACACCTCGGGCGTCCTCTGGTACTACCGGGCCACCGGCAACTGGAAGGCCCCCTTCGCGGGCCGCGTCCGCGTCGGCGGCGGCTGGGGCGCGTACAACCAGATCACCGCCGTCGGGAACATCGCCGGTACGCACCACGGCGACGTGGTCGCGCGGGACACCTCCGGCGTCCTCTGGCTCCACCAGGGCTCCGGCAACGGCGGGTTCTCCGCCCGGGTGAAGGTCGGCGGCGGCTGGGGCTCCTTCACCCACCTCGTCGGCGTCGGGGACGCGGACCGCGACGGCCTGAACGACCTCTACGCGGTCGGCGCCTCCGGTTCCCGTCTCTACGCGGGCACGGGCAGCGCGACGGGCCCGTTCAAGCCCGCCGCGTTCACGTCGGTGAACTCCGACGCCGCCCGCTTCGACACCGTCTTCTGACCCCGTCCGGCGACGTTCCGGTCCCCACGTCGTCGGACGCCGTCCGACGACGTCCGGGGTCCCCCGTCGTCCGGCCCCGTCCGACGACGTCTCCCCCTCCCCTTCAGGAAGAGAACGCGTGAACCACAGCATCACCCGTGTGTCCGGACGCCGCGTCGCCGCGGCCGTCCTCACCCTCGCCACCGTCACGGCCGTCACCGGCACCCTCGTCACCGCCCCGGCGGCCCTCGCGGCGCCCGCCGTCGCGCCCGCGGCCGTCAACGGGATCGCCGCCACGGTGACGATCCCCGCCGACGCCAGGATCGTCAGCTCCGGCACCACCGGCTTCATGTTCTCCCGGCCCGACGGGCCCGACGGCAAGACCCTCTTCTGGACGAAGTACGCCGACGGTTCCGTCACCCCGCTGGAGGGCTCGACCGGTCACAACACCGGCTCGGACACCGCCATCACCAGCGACGGAGGCACGTACTACGTCCGCGACATGAACAGCGCCGGCAGCGCCTCCCCGATCATCGACCTGGCGCAGGCGCTCGGCAGGGACGCCGTCCTCGTCGGCACCGCGGGCAGCACCCTGTTCGCGACCGAGCCGGACCACTACGGCAAGCTCGACCTGTACGCCGTCCTGCGGGTGAACGGGGTCCTCCAGAAGAACAAGATCTCGTACGAGACCCAGGCCACCGCCTACAAGGTCGTCGGCAACGCCGACGGCGAGGTGTTCATCCTGGGCAGGAAGGAGAACGGGGGCACGACCTACTTCTCCACGACGTACAAGCTCAACGGCGGCAACCGGTTCGGCCTCTACGACTACACCAAGCCCGTGGGCCCGTGGGCGCCGAACGCGACCGGCGGTCTCTCCTCGGCGTACCTGGCGTGGACCGAGCGGGCGAGCACCACGACCGAGGCCGTCGTGTACACGCGCGCCACCTCCACGCCGACCCGCTACCCCCTGAGCCTCGACGAGAACCACGTCGTCGCGGGAGTCGTCGGCGACCGGCTGCTCTCCGGGCTGCCCGGCGGCGCCTCGGCGTCCTCGCCGAACCCGTCGTACGCGCTGACCGCCCGCTCCCTCACCGGCACCGAGAAGGTCAGGCTCCTCGACCACTTCACCTCCGCCGTGACCGCGCCCGACGGCAGCGTGCTCGTCCGCGGCGGCTCCGCCACCGAGGGCGAAGGCCTGTACCGGATCACCGACTTCGGCGGCACGCCGAGCGTGACGCTGGTCGCGAGCTCCGGTCAGGCGACCGGCCCCCGGATCACCGGCTCGACCGTCCCCGCCGTCGTCGACCTCGACAGGAACGGCGGCAGGGCCACGCTGGCGTGGACCCTGTCCCAGAGCAACGTCAAGCTCACCGTGACCCTCACGCACCAGAGGACCGGCAAGACCTTCTCGGAGACGGTGCCCGCCGGCTCCACCGACGCCCGGATCGTCTGGGGCGGTCACCTGCAGAACGGCTCCGCCAGCGCCCCCAACGGCGACTGGTCGTGGTCGGTGGTCGGCACCCCGACCAACGGCATCGGCAACCCCGCGTACGCCTCCGGCACCTTCAAGGTGGTCCGCCAGGCCAACGCCCACGACCTCAACGACAACGGCTCGGCGGACATCGTCGCCCGGGACGCCTCGGGCGCGCTGTGGCGGGACGACACCTTCGACCGGCCCCAGTCGGGCCAGATCACCACCTCCGGCCGCACCAGGATCGGCACCGGCTGGAACATCTACAACCAGATCGAGGCCGCCGGGAACCTGGCCGGGGGCACGGCCGGTGACTTCGTCGCCCGGGACGCCTCCGGCGTCCTGTGGAGCTACCTCGGCACGGGCGACGGCACCCTCGCCGCCCGGACCTCCATCGGCGGCGGCTGGAACGCGTACGACAAGATCGCCGCGGGCTCCGACCTGACCGGCGACGGCCGCCCCGACCTCGTCGCCACCGACAAGGCCGGCGTCCTCTACCTGTACAAGGCCACCGGCAACTGGAAGGCCCCGTACGCGGCCCGCACCAAGCTCGCCACAGGCTGGAACGTCTACAACCAGCTCACGGCCGTCGGCAACACCGCGGGCGGAGCGGCGGGCGACCTCCTCGCCCGCGACACCTCCGGCGTCCTCTGGCTGCACCTCGGCAAGGGCGACGGCACCTTCTCGCCCCGCGTCAGGGTCGGCGGCGGCTGGGGCGCCTTCTCCCAGCTCGTCGGCGCGGGCGACCTCGACAACGACGGCCGGGCCGACCTGATCGGATACGGCCCGAACGGCACGTCGGCGTACCTCGGTACGGGGAGCACGACGGCACCTTTCACGCGCATCGTGACGAACCTGTACGCGGGCGAGGGCACCAAGTTCACCTCGGTCTCCTGACGTACAACCATTCGATGACCTCGTGAGTCATGCGGGCGTGGCGTGTCGCGCCACGCCCGCGCTTCATGAGGGAGAACACCGCATTGTCCCGAGTACGCACCTCCCGCCGACTCGCCCTGGCCGTCACCGTCGCGCTCGCCGTGACGACCGGTTCGCTCGCGGCCGGTCCCGCCGTCGCGACGACCGGAACCACTGCGACGGGAACCGCGGCGGCCGCGGCGCAGACGCCGCGTGACGCCTTCGCGCTCCTGCCCGACTCCGTGGTCATCGGCAACGGGCCGTCCGGCTTCCTCACCCGCCGGACCGAGTCCGGCACGAACATCCACCGCTGGACGCGGTACGCGGACGGCGTGACGACCACGCTGCCGGGCACCACGCCCACCGGGAGGTACGCGGGGTCCCTCGGGAGCGACCACGTCGTGAAGTCGGAAGGCTCCGTCCACACCCTGTACGACATGGCCACGGGCGCCGACCCCGTGGTGATCGACACCGCGTTCCTCGGCGCGTCCGCCCAGTTCGTCAGGGTGGCCGGCACCACCCTCGTCGTACGCGTCACCCGGGCCGACGGCCGCGCCGAGGTCCACCTCGTCAGCAAGCCCGGCGACACCGTCGTGGACCGCACCGTGACCGGGCTCCCCGCCGACGGGTCGGTCCGGCGGTACGACATGAGCACGCTCGACACCCTCGCCCTCCTGTACACCGGCACGGTGGACGGGGTGACGCAGAGCCGCGTGGCGCTGGTGGACGTCGCCACCGGCGCGATCGTCGAGGACCGTGCCACCCCCGGCGCCGGACTGAGCGGCGACGTCAGCGTCTCCGCCACACGCCTGGCCTGGGCCGAGAAGTCCCCGTCCGGCGAATCGACGACGCTCGCGGTGGCCCGCCGGGGCCAGACCGAGGTCGAGCGCGTCCCCCTCGGACGGGGCACGCTCCTCACCGAACTGACGGGCGACTGGGTCACGTACGCCGTGCCCGGCGGGACCACCGCCTCGACGCCCAACCCCCTGCACGCGCTGACGGCCCGCTCGCTGACGACCGGGCAGACGGTCGAGCTCCTCGACACCGTGACCGTCATCCGTCCCGAGGCGGACGGCGGCCTCCTCGTCCAGGGCGGCACGATCGAGCACGGCGAGGGCCTCTTCCGGATCGCCCCCGGCGCCGACGGCGTCCCGGCCGCCTCCCTCGTGGCGCGCACCGGCCGGCCCATCGTGCCCCAGCTGACGGGCCACACGGTCCCGGGCACCTTCGACTTCCGCACGGGCGACGGCGACGCCTTCCTGACGTGGCAGTTCGCCGCGTACACCGGCGCGAAGGTGGACGTCGAACTGATCCACACCGCGACCGGACAGCGGCACACCAGCACCTCGACCGTGGACGTCGCCGGCCGCGGCCACGCCTACTGGACGGGCCTGCTCAACGGCGGCGTCGCCGCGCCCAACGGGCCGTACACCTGGAAGATGACGGCGACGCCCACCAACGGCATCGGCGCCCCGGTGGAGAGCACGGGCTCGCTCACCGTCGACAACGGGCAGGCCCCGCACGGCTTCTCGGACACCGGCTCGCCGGACCTGCTCGTCCGCGACGGCGGCTTCCTGTTCCACTACGACGGCCGCCAGGCCCTCTACCACGGCGCCCAGAACACGCTGAAGGAGACGAACATCGGGGCGGGCTGGGACGCGTACGACCAGATCGTCACGCCCGGGAACGTCGCGGGCGCCCGGTTCGCCGACCTCGTGGCCCGCGACAGGACCGGTGCGCTCTGGCTGCACACGGGCACCGGCGGCACCGGCACGACGATCTTCTCCCCGCGGACGAAGATCGGCGGCGGCTGGCAGATCTACACCAAGCTCACCGGCGGCAGCGACCTCGACGGCGACGGCCGCCCCGACCTCGTCGCGACCGACACGGCCGGCGCCCTCTGGTTCTACAAGGGCACCGGCTCCGCCACCGCGCCGTTCGCGCCGCGCGTCAAGACCGGCCACGGCTGGGGCATCTACAACAAGATCGTCGCCACCGGGAACATCGGCGGCGGGACCGCCGGAGACCTCGTCGCCCGCGACACCGCCGGCGACCTCTGGCTCTACCTCGGCAACGGCGACGGCACCTTCGCCCCGCGCACGAAGATCGGCGGCGGCTGGAACCGCTACGACGAGATCATCGCCATCGGCGACGCCGACCGCGACGGCCGCCCCGACCTGCTGGCCAACGGACCGGACAGCCTGAACGACGACCTCGCCCTGTACCCGGGCACCGGCAACTGGAAGACGCCCTTCGGCACCCGCTCCTCGCTCTACCCCCCGGCGCCGCTGACCGGCTCGTACAAGACCCTGTTCTGATCCCCGCGCGGCGCCCCGCCCCGCTCCCCGTGTGACGGTCCTCTGCCCTCACCCTGTGCCGACGGGTCGGCGGGGCGCCAGCGGGACGGTCGCCCAGACCGTCTTGCCGACGCACCGGTCCTTCACGCCCCACGCGCTCGCGAGGGCGGCCACGAGCAACAGCCCGTAGCCGCCCTCGTCGGGGTTCCGGACCGGTGCGGGCCGTCGTTCGCCGCGCGCGTCGGACAGTTCGATCCGTACGTGGTCGTCGTCCAGCTCCATCCGCACCTCGAAGTCCCGGCCGGGCACCCGGCCGTGACGGACCGCGTTGGTGGCCAGTTCGGCGACGACCAGTTCGGCGGCCTCGGCCGCGGGGCCGGTCACGCCCCAGTCGTGGAGCTGCTGCACGGCGAGTAACCGCGCGAGACGTGCGCCCCGGCGTGTGGCCGAGAGCCGGAGCGTGAACTCACCGGTTGGGGTGGAGGTTTCGGACTTCATGCCCTGAGCCTGAAGCCCCGGCTCTACGCTGACCAGCAGCGACGCGACGACGCTGAGTCACTGTACGGGTGCGCCAAGAGGGCGGTACGGATGTCGGGGAACGAAGCGGATCGGCCGGAACGGCCGTCCGAGGCAGACGGGACGGCGCACCTCTTCCGTGCGCTCGGGAAGATCATCAAGGTCCTGCGCAAGAACGCGGGCCTGAGCCAGACGGAACTGGCGGAGATCACACATTGCAGCGAGGACTTGATCTCCTCGATCGAGCGGGGGGTACGGACGCCGCAGCCGGACTTCCTGATCAGAGTGGACCCGCTGCTGCACGCGGGCGGGGTGCTGATCGCGGCGGTGGACGACGCGCGGGAGGCGCTGGCAAAGGCGCGGGTACGGCACCCGGACTGGTTCCGGAGCTTCGCGAACGCGGAAGCGGAGGCTGTCGCCCTGCACTACTACGCCGTGCAGGCCGTGCCCGGCATTCTGCAGACGCCTGCCTACGCGGAGGCCGTGTTCCGTTACCGCCGCCCCCTCTATGACGAGGAGACGATCGGAAAGCGGTTGGCGGACCGACTGGCGCGTCAGGCGATCTTCGACAAGTGGCCGGGCCCGACGATGAGCTTCGTCATCGAGGAATCGGTGCTTCGCCGCCCGCTGGGTGGCCGAGACGCCTTCCGAGAGCAACTGCGGCGCCTCGTCGAAGTCGCCCGACTTAGAACCGTCCACTTCCAGATCATGCCGAACGATCCCGATGAACACCCGGGGCTTGAAGGTGCTTTCACCCTGCTCACCCCCAAAGGGCGGCGGGAGGTCGCTTACGTCGAGAGCTACGGACACGCCCGGCTGATCACCGACCCGGAGGAGGTACGCATGTACACCGAGCGCTATGGGATCATCCGGGCGCAGGCACTCACGCGCCGCGAGTCCCTGGAGCGGATCGAGAAAATGCTGGGAGAGCTATGAACACCACGGATCTGGCCTGGTTCAAGAGCAGCTACAGCGGCGGCGAAGGCGGCGAGTGCGTAGAAGTAGCCACCCACCCCACCGCCGTCCACGTCCGCGACTCCAAGGACCCCCAGGGCCCGCAGCTCGCCGTCACCCCCGCCGCCTGGGCCGCGTTCGTGGACGTGGCGTCCGGGGCGTGAGTTCCCGGGTCCTCGTTCTGTTCCGCGTGCGGCCGGGGCTCGACGCCGGGGTGACGGTGTGGACCGTGAACACCCCGGCGCCGCACCCGGACGCCCACCCTCACGGTCAGAGGATCGTGTCGTAGACGCCCCAGCCCCAGCCGATCTGCCTGCGGGTCGACGCCGGGACGAGGTCGTCGCCGACGCCTTCGTAGAGCCAGAGGCGGCCCTCTGTGTCGCGGGCGAGGAAGTCGTTCTGGGAGGAGCCGCTGAGCTGCCCGGCGAGCGCGATGCGGTCGTAGGCGTTCCAGCCGCCGCCCACCCGCACGCGGGGTGCGTACTCAAACCCCAGGAAGTCGCCTCCCGGTATCGGGTAGACGAAGCCGTACGACCACAGCACGCCGGCCCGGTCACGCGCCACGGCGGTGTACTTGCTCCAGTTCCCCACAAGCGCCGTGTAGTCGTTCCAGCCGCCGCCGATTTTCTGGCGCGGTTCGAAGGGCGCCCGGGGGTCGTTCGGGCTGGCGGCGTTGTAGTGCCAGATGGCGCCGGCCTTGTCCCGGGCCACCAGACCGCCCACGCGGCTGATGATCGCGGTGTACGTGTTCCAGCCGCCTCCCACGCGGACGCGGGGCTTGAAGGGGGCGTCAGGGTTACCGGAGCCCTTGTAGAGCCAGAGGACCCCGGCCTTGTCGCGGGCCACGAGGTCGCCCTCGCCCGCCGCCGTCCGGTGCGTGAGGGTCGTGATCGACGTGTAGACGTTCCAGCCGCCGCCGATCCGCGCCCGCGGCTTGAGGGGCTTGTCGGGGCGGCCCGTGCTCTCGTACTGCCAGAGCACTCCCGCCTTGTCGCGGGCGAGGACCGTGGTCCGCCGGTAGTCCTCGGGAGTGCCCGCGGCGAAGCGGAAGGCGACGGGCCCGCTGCCGATGACCGCTCCGGCCCCGTCGGTCACTTCGAGGGTGGCCGTCAGGTTCCCCAGCACGGTCGCGCGGCTGTCGGCGTCGACCCGCACGTCGTAGGTGACCGTCCTCGCGGCGTCGGTGGCCGGGAAGACGACCTCGTTGCCCGGGCTGTCCCACGGACAGGCCCAGAAGGCACCGCCGTTGACGGAGCAGGTCGGGGTGACGGGCTCGTAGGCGGGCGTGTCGATGTCGGGCAGGTCCCACGTCGGCTCCGGCAGACGCAGTCGTGCCCTGACGGGGCCGGTGAGGGCCGCCGGGAGCGTGACCGTGATCCGGGTGGTCACCGCCCCTTCCTCGCCGGACGGCACCACCAGCGGGCCGCCCTCCTGGACGACCGCCGCGGTCTCCGTCGCCGCCACGGCGGCCGGGGGCGCGGCGACCGCCGCCGCTCCGCCCAGTGCCGCGGGCGCGACACCGGCGGTCAGGGCCGCCGCGATCGCCAGAGCCACACGTATGCGTGTCACGAATCTCCCCAGGGTTCCTCGGGACGCGGGGGAGCGATGCCGCTCTCCCGTACATCCAGGTCACCTCTCCGACCTCCGAACGGCCAGGAAGGTTGTGGCCGGGCGTCGATCCGGGCGTCGATCCGGCCGCCGACGGGTCAGAGGATCGTGTCGTAGATGCCCCAGCCCCAGCCGATCTCCCTGCGGGTCGGGGACGGGACGAGGTTGCCGTCGCGCTGGAGGCCCTCGTAGAACCACAGGTGGCCTGCCTTGTCGCGGGCGAGGTAGTCCCCGTCGCGGGAGCCGGCGAGGTTCCGGGCGTAGGCGATGCGGTCGTAGGCGTTCCAGCCGCCGCCGAGGCGCGTCCTCGGCATGAATCCCGGGCGCTGCCAGGCGGCCCGGTGCGACCAGAGCACTCCGGCCGTGTCGCGCGTCACGACGCCGTCGCCGAGGGTCCGGCCCACGAGGGCGCTGTAGGCGTTCCAGTCGCCGTCGACGCGCTGACGCTGTTGGAAGGGGGCCGAGGGAGACCCGTAGTTCGGCGGGTAGAACCAGAGGACCCCGGCCTTGTCCCGGGCCATGAGGCCGTCCCACCCACGGGCGCTGATCGCGGTGTACGCGTTCCAGCCGCCACCGACGCGCACGCGCGGCTTGAAGGGGGCGGCCGGGTTGCCGGAGCCCTCGTAGAACCAGAGGACGCCGGCCCTGTCCCGGGCCACGAGGTCGCCCTCGCCCGCCGCCGTCCGCTCACCGACGGTGGTGATCGACGTGTAGACGTTCCAGCCGCCGCCGATCCGCGCCCGCGGCTTGAGGGGCTTCTCGTGGAGGCCGGTGCTCTCGTACTGCCAGAGCACACCTGCCTTGTCGCGGGCGAGCACCGTCGTCCGCAGGGCGGCGGCCGGGGTGGTGCGGGCGAACTGGAAGACCACCGGTCCGGACGCGAGGTCGGGAGCACCGCCCGCGCCGACTTCGAGGGTGCCGTGGACGTCCCCGTACCGACGTGCGCCGATACCGGTTTCGAGGCGGATGTCGTAGGTGAGGGTGGTCGCGGCCTCGACGGAGGGCAGGGTGGCCACGTAGGGGCCGTGGTTGGGCCCCTCCGCGGGCTGCAGCCAGTCGCAGGGCTGGTGGGCGCCGCCGTTGACCGAGCAGGTCGCCTTGATGTCCGAGTGGAAGTCCCAGGCGTCACCCGCGAACTCCCAGGTGATCGGCAGGAGGAGCCGCGCCTTCACGGGGCCGCGCGCGCCCTCCGGCAGGGTGACGGTGACGCGGGTGGTCACCACTTCCTCGCCGGACGGCACCACCAGCGGGCCGCCCTCCTGGACGACCGTCCCGGTCTCCGTCGTCTGCCCGGCCGTCGCTCCGGCCGTCGCTCCGGCCGTCGCCCCGGCCGTCGGGGACGGGGTGGCGGCGGCCGCCGTCGCCCCGCCCAGTGCGGCGGGCGCGACCCCGGCGGCCAGGGCGGCCACGATCGCCAGAGCCACGCGATGCGTACGTGCCACGAATCTCCCCTTTGGTTTGTTTGGTCAGTGGTTCACGCGTTTGACCTCGGTCGGGGCCCGAAGGTTGTACCGGGGCGGGGCCGGCCGCCAATCACGGCTTCACACCGAGTACTTGGCTGCCGTTCAGATCGGAATCGCGCTCGGCTACTGTGGCGCCCATGCAGGGGGAACTGGAAAACAACTCTAGTTTGGACAGTTTGAGCGGCAGCGGGGCAATGCCGCTGGAGTCGGGCGACCCCCGGCAGATCGGGGCGTTCAGACTTCTCGGTGTGCTCGGGTCGGGCGGCATGGGGAGGGTCTATCTCGGCGCCGTGCCGGGGAAGTTCGCGGCGGTGAAGCGGGTGCTGCCCATGCTCGCCGAGGACGTGGACTTCCTCCGTCACTTCGGGCACGAGCTCGACAACCTCGCCCGGTTGCCCGCCGGCGCCAACACCAAGCTCCTCGCCAGCGACCGGACGGCGAAGCCCCCGTGGTTCGCGACCGAGTTCATCCCGGGGATCACCCTCAACGAGGCCATCCGCCTGCACGGCGGCCCGCTGCCCGGCGAGGCACTCTGGCGGCTGCTGCGCGAGGCGGCGGCCGGGCTCGGCGTCGTCCACGGCGCCGACATGGTGCACCGCGACCTCAAGCCGTCCAACGTCATGCTCACCTCCTCCGGGCTCTCGCTCATCGACTTCGGCGTCGCCCGCGCCGCCGACCAGAGCCGGCTCACCAAGACCGGCATGGTCATCGGCACGCCCGCCTACATGGCGCCCGAGCAGGCCGTCGCCGACCGGCGGCTGACGGGTGCCGCCGATGTCTTCGCCCTCGGCAGCCTCCTCCTGTACGCGGCGAACGGCCGGCCGCCCTTCGGCGACGGTTCCGGCCCCGACCTGCTCTACCGCGTCGTCCACGGCGAGCCGGACTTCGGCCGGCTCACGGAGTCCGAGCCGGAGCTCGCCGAGCTCCTCCGGAGCTGCCTCGCCAAGGACCCGGACGACCGCCCGACCGCAGCCGAGCTGGTGGAGCGGGCCTCCGAGCGCGCCGAGGGCGTGGTCTGGCCCGCCGCCGTCGGCGCCCGCATAGCCGAGCGGGCCGCGTTCGCCGCCGAGACGCCCTCCGCCGAGCACCTGGCGGAGCTGGCGAAGGCCGAGCCCGCCGAGGACGTCGCCACGGCGCCCCTCACCCCGCAGGCGAAGGTGGCGGAGCCCGCGACCGCCTCGCCCGATCCGCTCGCCGCCACAGGCTCGGGCGCCCGGGGCCCGCGCGAGAGGCGGCGGAACCGTTTCGTCATGCTGGCCGTGCCCGTCGTCGTGGCGACCGGCACCACTCTGACCGTCGCCCTCGGCCCGTACGAGATCGGCCGCCTCGGCGCCGCCCCGGACAGCTCCTCGTCGCCGTCCGCCGTGGCGTCGCAGCCGGCGAACGTGACGCCGTCGTCGGCGACACCCGGGTCCCCGTCCGCCACGACCCGGCCCGGCTCCAAGCCGCCCTCGGCCAAGCCGCCCGGCTCCTCCCCCGGCGCACCGCTCCCGCCCCCGCCCGCGAACGGCGGCGGTGGCGGCGGCGTGGGCGGTGGCGTGGGCGGTGGCGGCGTGGGCGGAACCGGCACCCAGCCCGGTGGGGCCGGCGGCGGAGACGGCTCCGGCGGGGGCACCACCCCCTCCGACCCGTCCGGCGGCGGTGGCTCCGACGCCTCCGGCGGGGGCGCGACGACCCGTCCGCCCACGCAGCCCCGGCCGACGCAGACCACCAAGAAGCCCACGCCCCGGCCGACGAGCGGCGGCGGCGGTTCGGCGCCCTCGGGGACGTACTCCCTGGAGAACGGGTCCACCGGCAACTGCATGGCGGAGTTCGACGGGGGGTTCGGCCCCCTCGTCACCTCCGCCGCGTGCGGCTCCCAGGGGAACGGCACGTACTGGTACGCCTGGACCTACTCCCCCGGAGCGAACGGCACCTTCCGCCTGATCAACAGGACGAGCGGACGCTGCCTCCAGCCGGGCGGCAACATGAGCGTCACCGTCGTCGCGTGCAACGGCTCCTCCCCGCAGTCCTGGAAGGTCCTCTCCTCGACGTCCGCCGGGCGGACCATCAAGAACATGAGCGACGGGAAGTGCCTGTCGGCCGGGTCGTTCGTGACGACCTACACCTGCGGCGGCGCCGAGAGCAGCCAGGTGTGGCGGAACATCTCAGCCCTCTGAGCGTGGAGCCGACGGCCTGAACACGGGGACGGTCACGTCCCCGTCCCGCCGGAAGGCGACCTCCAGCTCCATCCCGATCCGGAGGTCGCCCCCGCCCGCGTCCCCCTCGCCCCTGCCGACCCCGTCCGCTCCGAGGTCCACGCCCACGACCTCCGTCATCATGCGCGGGCCCTCGGCGAGATCGACGACGGCCGCGACGTACGGGACGCGCTCGCCGAAGGGCGGGAGGTCGTTCCGGTGGACGACCGACCAGGTGTAGAGGGTGGCCCGGCCGCTCGCCCGCTCCCAGCCGACGTCCTCGCTCCAGCAGTGCGGGCAGAACTCGCGCGGGTAGTGGTGGACGCGGTCGCAGGCCGCGCAGCGGCGCAGCAGCAGGTGCCCGTCGGCGGCGGCGTCCCAGTAGGGACGGGTGAAGGCGTCGATGTCCGGGGTGGCCGTCATCCGAAGAGTCCGATCGCGTGGTCGAGGGACCAGGTCTGCCAGGACATCGCGAAGAGGGCGACGAGGGAGATGAGCGCCATCATCGCGTTCTGCCCCTGCTCGGCCCAGTCGTGGATCATGAGGACGAGGTAGAGGAGATTGAGGAGCAGGCCGCCGATCAGGGCGACGGGGGTCAGGAGGCCGAAGACCAGCCCGAGCCCGAGGGCGAGTTCGGCGTAGACGACGACGTACGCCATGAGCTTGGGGCGCGGGGCGACGACGGAGTCGAAGCCCTTCCTGACCGGGGACCACCTGTGCCTGCCGGCGATGTCGGCGGCCCAGGCGATGCCGGTGCCGCGCTCGAACCAGCCCTTCCTGTCCTTGTGGCGCCAGCTCTCCAGCCACCACAGGCCGAGGCCGATGCGGAGGACGGCGAGCCATTCGGCGCCGGTGAGCCAGACGGTCTGCATGCGCGTCCCCTCGACGAGCCGGATCTGACGGTACGTCAGTTCAGCGCAGGCCGGGCCCCGCGCGCAAGAGGCGGGCACGGAGGGGAAGAGCGGACGCGGGTCTCGCGCGCGAGAGGCGGGCCACGGAGGGGAAGGGCGCACGCGACTCCCGCGCGCGAGAGGCGGGCGCGGAGGGAAGGACGGGCGCGGCCGGGGTGGGCGGGATTCCGGCGGGCGTGACCGATTCGCAACCGAAATCCCTCTCCGTCGAGACCCACTACGTGTACACGTCATTACGCTCAGCATTCATGGCCACCACCCCCCAGCACTCCCCCGCCCACCCCGTCTACGTCATCGGCGGCGGCCCCGGCGGACTCGCGGTCGCCGCCGCCCTGCGCGAGCGGGGCGTCCGGGCCGTCGTCCTGGAGAAGTCCGACGCCGTCGGCGCCTCCTGGCGCGCCCACTACGACCGGCTGCGCCTGCACACCACCCGACGCCTCTCCGCCCTCCCCGGCCTCCGGATGCCCCGCTCCTTCGGACGCTGGGTCGCCCGCGCGGACGTCGTGCGCTACCTGGAGAAGTACGCCGAGAAGCACGAGCTGGAGGTCGTCACCGGCGTCGAGGTCTTCCGCGTCGAGCGGTCCGAGGGGGAGTGGGTCCTGCACGCCACCGGCGGGCGGCGGCTCGTCGGCCGCGCGGTCGTCGTGGCCACCGGGTTCAACCACACCCCGCGCCTGCCCGAGTGGCCCGGCCGCGACACGTACGGGGGCGAGCTGAGCCACGCCCGGACCTACCGCAACCCGGGGCCGTACGCCGGGAAGGACGTCCTCGTCGTCGGCGTCGGCAACACCGGCGCCGAGATCGCCGCCGACCTCGCCGAGGGCGGCGCGAAGCGGGTGCGGCTCGCGGTGCGGACGGCCCCGCACATCGTGAAGCGCACGACGGCCGGCTGGCCCGCGCAGCGCACCGGCATCCTCGTGCGCCGGCTGCCGAGGGCCCTCGTCGACCGGATGGGCGCCGTGATGGCCCGCGTCGGGACGCCGGACCTCTCGGCGTACGGGCTGCCCCGGCCGGACACGGGCCTCGCGACACGCATGCGCGAGGGCGCGGTGCCGGTGCAGGACGTGGGCCTGATCGACGCCGTACGGACGGGGAAGGTCGAGATCGTGGCCGCCGTCGAGGCCTTCGAGGGCGGCGAGGTGGTCCTCGCCGACGGGACCCGGATCGCCCCGGACGCGGTGATCGCGGCGACCGGCTACCGGCGCGCCCTGGAGCCCCTCGTCGGCCACCTGGACGTCCTCGACGGGCGCGGACGGCCGGTCGCGCACGGGGCGCGCTGCCCGCGCGAGGCGCCCGGCCTGTACTTCACGGGGTTCACGAACCCGATCAGCGGGATGTTCCGCGAGCTGGCGATCGACGCGGAGAGGATCGCACGACGGATCGCGCGCTCCCGCGGCGAGACCCGGAGCTGACTGCGCTCCCGCGCCGCGACCCGGACGCAGCGGGGCGGGACGGGACAGCCGCCCGGACGCAGCGGGGCGGGATGGCCGGGGCGCTTCACACCCTTCGCCCCCCTTGGTGCGCCCCCTCCCCCAGAATGGTCTAGACCTGACCTGGACCTGACCGCGACCCGGTGTCCGACACCGGGTCGCAGGGGGGAAGAGAGATGCGACGACACATGTGTCCCCGGGGAGACTGCGAGCTGGTCCTCGCACGGCCCGACAGCCGATTACGGCCCGGCGTCATCGGCTACCGCGGCTACCGCCTGACCGGAGGGGAGGCCCACCGGCGCCTGTTCGCCCCCGAGGGAAGCGTCTCCCTCTTCCTCACGCTCGACGGGGAGATGACGACCGGCCACTCGGGAGAGGCCACCCGGGCGGTCTCCCGGAGCGCCGTGGTCTACGGGCCACACATGCGACCCAAGGTGCTCTGCCACCGGGGCGTCACCGAAGGGATCGAGGTCAGCCTCCTCCCCTGGGTCGCCCGCCGGCTCTTCGACGCCTCGATGGGCGAACTCGCCGACGCGGTGGTGGAGGCGGGCGTGGTCATGGGCCGTTCCCTGCCCCACCTCACCGACGCCATGAGCGCCGCCCCCGACTGGCGCACCCGCTTCGCGCTCCTCGACCTCCAGCTGCTGCGGTGGACCACGTGCGCCGGCGCGGCCCGCGCGCCCGCCCCCTCCGTGCTGCACGCCTGGGACCTGCTCACCGGCACCGCGGGCACCCTGCCCATCCACGCCGTCGCGGCCAGGACCCAGTGGAGCCGACGGCAGCTGGAGATCAGGTTCCGCGAGCAGATCGGACTCACGCCGAAGCGCCTGGCCCGCGCGCTGCGCCTGGACCGGGCCATCGGGCTGCTGTCGGCGGGCGGCGGGCAGGCCGAGACCGCGGCCGTCGCCGGATTCTGCGACCAGGCCCACCTGGCGCGCGAGTTCAGGGCGCTGACGGGCATGCCTCCCGGGCTCTTCCTGGACACCTTCGCCCTCGGCTGCCCGTGGCCGGCGGTGCCGCAGGACGAGGGCGGGCCCTTCGCTTCTGTCCAAGACCCGGAGGGCGGGCCCTTCGCTTTTGTCCAAGACCCGGAGGGCGGGCCGTCGCCAGACTCGATCCGCGAGGGACGCACCACCTCCTGAGCGCGTCACCGCACCCGCACTCATCCATCGAGGAGTATCCGAATGTCTCGTTCTCTTGGCCGCGTCTCCGCCGTGGTCGCCGGGCTGGCGGCCGTCGTGGGCACGATGGTGGCGGGGGCGCCGTCGGCGTCCGCCGCGGGCACCTCCATCGGCGCCTGGGGCACCGACAACAAGTGCCTCGCGATCTACGGTCAGGCGGCGTTCAACGGCGCCCCGGCGATCCTGTGGGACTGCAACGGCAACCCGGACCAGCAGTGGACCTTCGTCTCCGCCGGCGAGGGCTACGTCCGGCTGGCGAACGGCAACAACGGCTGCGTCGACATCCCGAACAGCACCAGGGAGTGGGGCGTCCAGGCGATCCAGTGGATCTGCCACAGTGGCCACAACCAGCAGTGGAGGGTGGAGAACCTGCCCAATTCGAGCTTCCGCCTGCGCAACCGGGTCTCGGGTCTCTGCCTCGACGCCTCGGGCTTCGGGGGCGGGAACGGCACTCCCCTGATCCAGTGGGAGTGCAACGGCGGCAACAACCAGCGCTGGGCCTACTGACCCGCCCCGGCGGAAGGGCCCAGGGGCCCTTCCGCCGTACCCGTCGGTACTCCTTCACGCACACCCATTCCTGACTGGCCGTCAGTTCTGTAATCTGACTGAGCGTCAGGTGTATACGGATGGGTGAAGGGCGGGCGGAACACATGCTTGGATCGACTCACGGCACCTTCACCACCGATCTCCGCGCCCGCGTGGTCGCCTGCGGCGAGGCGCCCCGGGACACCGTGCACGGTGTCACCGCCGCCCCCGGCGACCAGGACGTCAGCGGACGCCCGCTGCACGCCGCCGTACCCGATCTCGACCGGTTCTTCCGGCCCGAGTCCGTCGCCGTCGTCGGCGCCTCCGACACCGAGGGCCGGCCCAACACCGGGATCACCCGGCAGCTGCTCGCCTGGGCCGAGCGGGTCGGCGCCCGGCTCGTGCCCGTCCACCCCACCCGTACCAGCGTGTTCGGGATCGACTGCGTGCCCTCCGTCTCCGCGCTCACCGAGCCCGTCGACCTCGCCGTCCTCCTCGTCGCCGACCCGCTCCCCGTCATCGAGGAGCTCGCCGAGACCAAGGTGAGGTTCGCGGTCGCCTTCGCCTCAGGCTTCGCCGAGACCGGTGCGGCGGGGGCCGCCGCGCAGGAGCGTCTCGCCGCCGCCGTACGCCGCTCGGGGCTCCGCCTCCTCGGCCCCAACACCAACCTCAACGCCTTCGAGCGCTTCCGCGACGACCTCGACGGTCCCGCCGTCGCCCTCATCACCCAGTCCGGCCACCAGGGGCGGCCCGTCTTCACCCTCCAGGAGCTCGGCGTCCGCCTCTCGCACTGGGCACCCACCGGCAACGAGGCCGACCTGGAGACCGCCGACTTCCTCTCGTACTTCGCCGGACGGCCCGAGGTCGGCGCCATCGCCTGTTACGTCGAGGGGCTGAAGGACGGCCGTTCCTTCCTCCTCGCCGCCGACCGGGCCGCCCGCCACGGCGTCCCGGTCGTCGCCGTGAAGGTCGGCCGCACCGAGACCGGGGCCCGTACCGCCGCCTCCCACACCGGCAAGCTCACCGGCGCCGACCAGGTCGTCGACGCGGCCATGCGCCAGTTCGGGGTGATCCGGGTCGACGGACTCGACCAGCTCCAGGACACCGCCGCCCTGCTCGCCCGCGCCCGCCGGCCGCGCGCCGACGGCGTCGTCGTCTACTCGATCTCCGGCGGCACCGGCGCCCACTTCGCCGACCTCGCCACGGCGGCCGGCCTCGAACTCCCCACCCTGCCGCAGGCCAAGCAGGACGAACTCCACCAGTGGATACCGGAGTACCTGAACGTCGCCAACCCCGTCGACAACGGCGGCCACCCGGTGGGCGACTGGCGCGGCCGGAAGATCATCGACGCGATCCTCGCCGACCCCTCCGTCGGCGTCCTCATCTGTCCCATCACCGGCCCGTTCCCGCCCATGAGCGACAAGCTCGCCCAGGACCTGGTCGACGCCGCCGAGGCCACGGACAAACTGGTGTGCGTGGTCTGGGGCTCGCCGGTCGGTACGGAGGAGGCCTACCGCACGACCCTCCTCGGCTCCTCCCGCGTCGCCACCTTCCGCACCTTCTCCAACTGCATCGGGGCGGTGAAGGCCTACCTCGACCACCACCGCTTCAGCGCCGGATACCGCTCCCCCTTCGACGAGGCGCCCCGCACCCCCTCCCCCTCCTTCCGCAAGGCCCAGGCCCTCATGCGGCCCGGCCGGCGGCTCAGCGAGCACGCGGCGAAGCAGCTCCTGCGGGCGTACGGGATACGGGTACCGCGCGAGCAGCTCGTCACCAGCGCCGCGGCGGCCGTCCGCGCGGCCGGACTCGTCGGCTACCCGGTGGTGATGAAGGCCTCCGGCGCGCAGCTCGCCCACAAGACGGAGCTGGGCCTGGTCAAGGTCGGGCTCACCTCGGCGAGCCAGGTCCGGGACGCGTACCGCGAACTCACCGACATCGCCCGCTTCGAGTCGATCGACCTCGACGGCATCCTCGTCTGCCAGATGGTCGGGCGCGGGGTCGAGATGGTGGTGGGGGTGACCCGCGACGACCTCTTCGGCCCGACGGTCACGGTCGGCCTCGGCGGGGTGCTGGTGGAGGTCCTCGACGACACGGCCGTCCGCGTCCCGCCGTTCGAGGAGCGCGAGGCCCGCTCGATGCTCGCCGAACTGCGGGGCCGGGCCCTCCTCGACGGTGTACGGGGTGCGCCGCCGGCCGACGTGGACGCGCTCGTCGAAGTCGTCCTGCGGGTCCAGCGGATGGCCCTCGAACTCGACGGCGACCTCGCCGAACTCGACATCAACCCGCTGATGGTGCTGCCGCGCGGGCAGGGCGCGGTGGCCCTGGACGCGCTGGCGGTCTGTCGCTGAGGAGACCCGTCATGACCGATGTACTGCACACCGTCGAGAACGGCGTCTCGTGGATCACGCTCAACCGCCCCGAGGCGATGAACGCGGTCACCTGGGACCAGCGGGAGCGGATCATCGCCCTGCTCGACGAGGCCTCCGCCGACCCGGACGTACGGGCCGTCGTCGTCACCGCCACCGGCCGGGGCTTCTGCGCGGGCGCGGACCTGCGGGGCGCGCCGTCGCTCGGCGACCGGGTCGCCGGGGACGTGGCGCGCACGATCCGGCGCGGGGCCCAGCACTTCGTCGGAGCCGTACTGGACTGCGAGAAGCCGGTGATCGCGGCGGTGAACGGGACGGCGGCGGGGATCGGCGCGCACCTGGCGTTCGCGTGCGACCTGGTGATCGCGGCGGACTCGGCCCGCTTCATCGAGGTGTTCGTACGACGGGGGCTCGTCCCGGACGGCGGCGGGGCGTACCTGCTGACCCGGCTGATCGGGCCGCAGCGGGCGAAGGAGCTGATGTTCTTCGGCGACGCGGTGACGGCGGCGGAGGCGCGGGAACTGGGCCTGGTGAACCGGGTGGTCCCGGCGGACGAGCTGGAGAAGACGGCCCGCACATGGGCGGAACGCCTCGCGCAGGGCCCGACCCGCGCCCTCGCCCTGACGAAGCAGCTGGTGAACGCGTCCCTGGACACGGATCGCACGACGGCGTTCGCGGCGGAGGCGACGGCGCAGGAGATCAACATGACGACGCGCGACGCGCGCGAGGGCGTGGCGAGCTTCGTGGAACGCCGGGAGGCGCGGTACGAGGGGCGGTAGCGGGGGCGGGGGCGGCGGGGAGGACGGCGTCGGCGCAGGCCGGGACGGAGAGGGTACGCGGGGCGTCGGCGGAGGCGGTGGCGGAGGCTGTCGTACCGGGGCCCTACAGTGTGTCGCGCATATGCCACACACTGCCGCTCCGGGGGGAACGGAATGCACAACTCCGCGCTTTCGCGCACAAGATCCCGAAGATCCGGAAGATCCCTTCTCCTGGTTCCCGCCCTGCTCACCGCCTTGCTGAGCCCGATGCTTCCCTCGGGGACGGCACTCGCGGCCGCACCCGCCGCCCAGGACGCGGGCGGCGCGGGCGACTGCCTGCCCTTCCCCGCCGGCGACTTCGGCGCGGACCCGGCCGGGGTGACCGTGCCCGCCGGCAGCCCCGACACCTGCCTGACGATCCCGGCGGACGAACACTCCACGCGTGAGCTGCTCACCACCACCGTGGACGACCTCTCCTACGGCTTCAGCGTCCTCGACGAGAGCGGCACGACGGTCTGCGGGTACATCGAATGGGACGGCGTCCCCGAAGGCTGCTCCCTGACGCCCGGTGAGGCGTACACGGTCCTCGTCCCCGGCGACTGGCCCTGGGACCAGACCCTCGTCCGCCGGGACATCACCGACGCCGCGTCCGGCTGTGTCGACACCTCGGCCGGCAAGGTCGGCGCCCCGTCCGCCGAGGGCGTCCCGGCCTCGTCCGGCGACTACGTCTGCCACCGGGTGACCACGGCCGACGCCCGTGACACCCTGCACCTGAACGCCCGCTACACCTCGGCCGGTCTCGCGACCGCGTTCGCGGTGTACGACGCCGACGGCGGGGTCGCCTGCGAGGACGCGCGCCCCGGCTGTGCCGTCACCGGCTCCACCGCCTACCGGGCGATCGTCCACATCGGGAACGGCGACACCTCCGCCCCCGTCTACCGCCTGGACGCCGTCCGCGTCGGCACCGCCGCCGGTCCCGCGCCGGAGTGCGCGAAGGTCCCGGACGTCACCTACGGCTTCGAGGTCGCGGGCACGCTGTCCGAACAGCGCCCCACCCTCTGCGCGGTGCTCCCCACGGCCTCGAACGACTGGCTGAAGCTGTCGTTCCCGCCGGCGGGGGAGCTCCACAAGTCGCCGACGCCCTGGCTGTACGACGGGGCGACCCGGCAGAACGCCTGCACTCCCCTGCCCGGCAGCGGCTACTACAACTGCCGAGTGCCGGCCGAGGAGGACCACACCTACGTGCCCCGACCCACCACCCTCGTGATCGGGCTGCCGTCGGTTCCCTCGCAGGCACCCGTCCAGGTGCGGGCCACGGCCCACTGCCCGAGCCGCTGCGGCACCGTGTCCCCCACCGTCACCGCCGTCACCCCCGGCACCGTGGGCGCGGGGAAGGTCACGATGAGGGTCACCGGTACGGCCCTGCACGAGAAGGACGTCGTGGAGGTCTCCGGCAGCGGTTACCGCACCCGGTCGACGACGGTCTCCGTCGCGCCCGACCGCCGGAGCATGGACGTCTCACTGGACCTGACGAACGCGCCGCGCGCCGCGCTGAACCTGAGCGTGGTCACGCACGACGGGGACACGTACCAGCGCGGCCGGGTCACCGTGGTCGCCCCGATCCGCGCCGGCGCCGTCCCCACCGTCACCGGCACCGCCGTCGTCGGTGGCAAGGTGACGGCGACGGCCGGGACCTGGACGCCCGCCGCCGACGCGTACACGTACCAGTGGCGGTCCGGCGGCGTCGCCATCGCGGGGGCCACGGCCGCCACGTACACGCTTCCGTCGACGCTCCTCGGCAAGCAGCTGTCCGTGGCCGTGACCGCCCGCAAGGCCGGGCACCCGGTCGTCACGGCGGTCAGCGGGTCCGTGGTGGTGAAGGCTCTCGCCCCCAAGCCGACCAAGGTGCCGTACATGTCCGGCGCCACCCGGGTGGGCGACAGGCTGACGGCCGTGGCCGGCACCTGGTCGCCCACGCCGACCTCGTATGCCTACCAGTGGCGGGCGAACGGCGTGGCGATCGCGGGCGCGACCGGTTCGACGTATGTCGTCCCCGCGTCCGTCGTCGGCAAGAAGCTCACCGTGACGGTGACGGCGCACCGCACCGGTCACCTGAGCGGCGCCCACACGACGGTCGGCTACACCGTCGCCGCGGGCCTCGCGCCGAAGGCCACCAAGGCCCCCTCCCTCACCGGCACCGTCAAGGTGGGGCGGACGCTGACCCTGAACCGGGGGACGTGGGCGCCGGCGCCGACCTCGTACACGTACCAGTGGTACGCGAACGGGCGGGCGATCAGCGGGGCGACGCGGACGACGCTCACCCTGGCGAAGGCCCAGCGCGGGGCGAAGATCACCGTCAAGGTGACCGCCCACCGGACCGGGCACCTCTCGGGTGTCGCCTGGACCCGGTCGACGGGGGCCGTCGCCGGCTGAGTCACGACCCTGGAAGCCCCCGGGGGCGGCGGCCGGACCGTCGCCCCCGGGGGCTTCCTATCTGACGATCCGTCAGCTTCAATGAACGGATGATGGGACACGCGGGGATGGCGGCCACCGCCGTCCGACACCTGAGAGCGGCCGGTTCGCCGACGGCCGTGGAACCACTGCCCCGACCGGTACTGCGCGCGGTACGGGAGGACGAGCGACCGCCCGTCGAACCCGCCGAGTTCCGCCGCGTCCTCGGTCACTTCGCGAGCGGCGTCACGATCGTGACCGCCCTCGACACGGAGGGACCGGCCGGATTCGCCTGCCAGTCCTTCGCCTCCCTCTCCCTCGACCCGCCCCTGGTCGCCTTCATGGTCGCCCGCACGTCGACGACCTGGCCCCGGATCGCCGCGGCGGGCACCTTCTGCGTCAACGTCCTCGGCGCCGAACAGGGCCCGCTGTGCCGGTCCTTCGCCGTGAGCGGCGCGGACAAGTTCGCGGGCGTGGAGTGGGTACCGGCCCCCACCACGGGCTCCCCGCGACTGCCCGCCGCCCCCGCCTGGCTGGACTGCGCGATCACCGCCGTCCACACCGGCGGCGACCACCTGATCGTGGTGGGCCGCGTGGAGGCACTCGGCGCGGCCGAGGACGGGGACCCGCTGCTGTTCCACCGGGGACGGTTCGGACGGTTCAGCGGGTAGGCGCGCGCCTCAGGCCTCGATGACGCCCGTGTACAGGCCCGCCGTGCCGAGCAGGTACACGGTCAGCACCGCGACCGTCCCCCACACCAGCAGCACGACGAAGTAGCCCCGCCGGGCGTGGCGGGTGACGAGGACCGCCGCCGTCAGGCACGCCGTGCCCACCAGCCAACCGGGCCAGCCGAAGAGCGGCCACGCCAGGGCCCCGGCCGCGGTCGTGAGCAGCAGTTGCCAGCCCGTCGCGCGCCCGCCCAGCCGGCGCGTCAGCCCCTCGCCGAGGAGCACGGCCGGCAGGACGAGGACCGCGGAGACCGCGACGGCCGGAATCAGCGCCAGCACCATGAGGAACGGGAGCGCGAGGAGGGTCAGCGCGCTGACGCGCTCCTCCCCCGGCTCCGGCTGCCCCGCGTCCCCGAACAGCGCGAGCAGAAGCAGCGCGAGCGCCGCCTCCAGGGCCAGCGCCAGCATCGAGGCCCCCAGCATCCGGAGGGTCGTACGCCCCTCGCCGCGCACCTTCCCGGCACCTTCCACAGGACCGCTCATCGACGATCACCCCCCGGCGATCATCATGCTCCCGTCACGGACAGCGTCTCCGTCCGGGGTCGCCTGATCACCAGCGCCATCAGGGCCGCCGCCGCGCACAGCGCGCCCGACGCGTACCAGACGAGGTCGTACGTGCCGAAGACGTCGCGGGCCACGCCGCCCGCGAAGGCGACCACCGCCGCGCCCACCTGGTGGGAGGCGAGGACCCAGCCGAAGACGATCGCCGAGTCCTCGCCGTAGTGCTCCCGGCACAGCGCGATCGTCGGCGGCACCGTGGCCACCCAGTCCAGGCCGTAGAAGACGATGAAGAACAGCATCGGCGGGTGCACGGTCGGCGCGAGCAGCATCGGCAGGAAGAGGAGCGAGACGCCGCGCAGCGCGTAGTAGACGGCCAGCAGGCGGCGCGCCTCGAAGCGGTCGGTGAACCAGCCCGAGGCGATCGTGCCGACGACGTCGAAGACGCCGATGACGGCGAGCAGTCCGGCCGCCGCCGTGACCGGCATCCCGTGGTCATGGGCGGCGGGCACGAAGTGCGTCTTGACCAGACCGTTCGTGGACGCGCCACAGATCGCGAAGGTGCCCGCGAGGAGCCAGAAGGGGCCGGTGCGGGCCGCATTGAACAGGACGGTGACCGCGCGGCGGGCCGCGCCCGCGACCGGGGCGGGCTTGTCGGCGTACTCCCCGCCGTACGGCGCGAGCCGCACGTCCGCCGGGTGGTCGCGCAGCAGCAGCCACACGAAGGGGACGACCGCGAGGGCGGCGAGCGCCACCGTCACGGCGGCGGGGCGCCAGCCGTGGTGCTCGACGAGCCAGGAGAGGAGCGGGAGGAAGACGAGCTGTCCGGAGGCCCCGGCCGCGGTGAGGATGCCGGTCACCAGGCCCCGGCGGGCGACGAACCAGCGGTTGGTGACGGTCGCGGCGAAGGCGAGGGCCATGGAACCGCTGCCGAGACCGACGAGGACGCCCCAGTAGAGGACGAGTTGCCAGGCGGCCGTCATCCACACGGTGAGCAGGGAGCCGACGGAGATGATCGTCAGGGCGACGGCGACGACCCGGCGGATGCCGAAGCGGTCCATGAGGGCGGCGGCGAAGGGGGCGGTGAGGCCGTAGAGGGCGAGGTTCACCGAGACGGCGAAGCCGATCGTGCCGCGCGACCAGTCGAACTCCTCGTGGAGCGGCTCGATCAGCAGGCCCGGGAGCGACGCGAAGGCGGCCGCGCCGATGATCGTGACGAAGGTGACCGCCGCGACGAACCAGGCGCGGTGGACACGGGACGTGCGGGGGGTACGGGGGGCCGGGCCGTCGGGCGTACGGGCGGGCGTCTCGGTTGTCTGGGCCATGCCACCGAGCATCCCGGCCCGGCCGACCCCCGACCATTGGCCCGGACGACAGCTTTCGAACGGATCGGGACACGGGTCGGGACACGGACCCGGTCGGGGGTCGGGACACGGACCCGGTCGGGGGTCGGGGCACGGACCCGGATGCGGACCCGGACCCGGACGCGGCGGGGCCGGAGAGCCCGACCGACCCCGAGCCCCCTAGGCCCCGAGGCCCCGAGGCCCCGAGGCCCCGAGGCCCCGGCAGCCCTACACCCTCGGCAGCGTCCTGATCGGCCGTACCACCAGCAGCGCGCCCACCACGAGGACCGCGATTCCCGCCCCCGTGAGCAGCACCTCCTCCGTGCCGACCGCCGCCGCGACCGGCCCGGACAGCGTGCGGCCGACGCCCATCATCAGGAGCGAGCCCGCCACGTCGTACGCGTGCATCCGGTTCAACGCCTCCTGCGGTACGTGCGTCTGGACGGCCGTGGACCACATCACCAGCCAGAAGGCGAAGGCCGCCCCGCCGATGAACTGGCCGGCGCCGAGCAGCGCGACCGGTGCGCCGAGGCCGAGGAGGGCGAGGTTCACGGGGAGGCCGAGGAGGGCGACCGCTCCCGAGGCGAGGGGGCGGCGGGGGCGGAGCCGGAGGGCGAGCAGACCGCCCACGGCGCTGCCCGCCCCGTTGACGGCCATGAGCACGCCGTACGTGGCCGAGCCGTGGTCCTCGGTGACCAGGCTCGCGGTGAGCGGCACCATGGGTCCGGCGACGGTCAGCCCGTACACCGTCCAGATCGCGATCACCCCCCAGAGCCAGTTCCTGGCCCTGAACTCGCGCCAGCCGCCGACGAGTTCGGCTCCGAGCGAGTCGCGCTTCTGGGAGTCGGAGGGCAGCGGGGCCATCCGCATGAGGGCGAGGCAGAGGGCGCTGACCGCGAACGTGACGCCGTTGACGGCGAAGGCCGCGCCCGCGTTCCACACGGCGACGAGCAGACCGGCGGCGGCCGGACCCGCCATGATCATGAGGGCTTCGACGACCCGGAGGACGGCGTTGGCGCGCTGCACGTCGGGGGCGATGCGGGGGATGGTGGAGGCGACGCCCGGCTGGAAGAGGGCGGCGCCGACACCGCTGAGGGCGGAGAGCGTGTAGACCGCCCACAGGGGTGGGCTGCCGAGCGCGAAGGAGACGGCGAGGACGGCCGTTCCGGGCAGCCGCAGCAGATCGGCGAGGATCATCATGCGGCGGGCGGTGAACCGGTCGGCGAGGACGCCGCCGAAGAGGACGAAGAGCGCGAAGGCGGCGGTCCAGCCACCGAGCGCGTAGCCGACGGTGGCGCCGGAGTGTCCGGCGCCGAGGAGACCGGCGGCGAAGGCGACCGGGACCATGCCCTCGCCGAAGACGGCGACGGCCCGGGCGACGAAGAAGAGCCGGAAGTTACGGTTCCACAGTGCGGGCGGCTCGGCCGGGGCGGGAATCCGCTCGGCGGCCTCAGACTTGTACGTGTTGTCCGTCACGGACAGCTGACCTATCACCCAGGTGGTCTGGACCACCAGTGATTTTCCGACCAGCCACGCAGTTCAGGAGGGAGCACCGCCCGTGCCGTCGCGACCCCACCCGCCCGTGCCGTCCCCGTCGGCGCCGCCCGCGCCGACCGTGCCGGCGCCGCACCGCGTCGCCGTTCTCGCGCTGCCCGGCCTCCTCCCCTTCGAGCTGGGCATCCCGCACCGGATCTTCGGCCGCGCCCGGGACGCCTCGGGCCGCCTGCTCTACGAGATCGTCACCTGCGCCCCGGTCGCCGGGCCCGTCCCCACCGACGCCGACTTCTCCGTGCACGTCGAGCACGGCCCGGAGGCGCTCGCCACCGCCGACACCGTCGTCGTACCGGCCTCGTACGAGCTCGGCCCGGTCTACGACGAGGGCAGGCTCACCGGGGAGCTGGCCGCCGCGCTCGCCCACATCCGGCCCGGCACCCGGCTCGTCTCCATCTGCACCGGCGGGTACGTGCTCGCCGCCGCCGGCTTCCTCGACGGCCGTCCGGCCACCACCCACTGGTCCTCCGCCGCGCACTTCCAGCGGCTCTTCCCGCGCGTACGGGTCGACGCGGACGTCCTGTTCGTCGACGACGGCGACGTCCTCACCTCGGCGGGCGTGGCCGCCGGGATCGACCTGTGCCTGCACATCGTGCGCCGCGACCACGGCACGGCCGTCGCCAACGACGTCGCCCGCAGGACGGTCGTGCCGCCGCACCGGGACGGCGGTCAGGCCCAGTACATCGAACGGCCCCTGCCCGAGGCCGGCACCCACACCACGACCACCGCGCGGGCCTGGGCCCTCGCCCACCTCCACGAGCCGATCCAGCTGCGGGACCTGGCCGAGAAGGAGGCGATGAGCATACGGACGTTCACCCGCCGCTTCCGCGACGAGGTCGGCATCAGCCCCGGCCAGTGGCTCACCCAGCAGCGCGTCGAACGCGCCCGGCACCTCCTGGAGTCCACCGAGCTGCCCGTCGACCGGGTCGCGCGGGACGCGGGCTTCGGCACGGCCCAGTCGCTGCGGGTGCATCTGATGAGCGCGATCGGGGTGACGCCGACGTCCTACCGGCGGACCTTCCGGACGGCCGTCCCCGAGACCTCCCCCTGAGGCCGCGGCTCCCGCCGCAGGAGCCGCCGCTCCCCCACCGCGCCGACCGCCGTGAGCAGCACGGTCAGGGCGACCCCGCAGAGGATCGCCGTCGACGGCGCCACGACCTTGAGCAGACCGCCCGCCAGGGTGCCGCTCGCCGCGTACCCGGCGCCGACGGCCGCGTACATCACCGAGTACCCGGCGGCGAGCGCGGACGGCGGCAGGAGCTGGCGCAGGGCCAGGTTCCGGGTGAGCATGGCGGGGGCCTGGAGGAGCCCGGCGGCGACCAGGGCCACGGCGATCGCCGCCGTCCACGGCAGGACGGCGACCAGGGCGACGCCGGAGGCGACCGCGAGGACCAGGACGAGCGACTGAACGGCCAGCGGGCCCGGCCAGTGCCCCCGCAGGCCGTACAGGAACGCGCCGACCGCCGATCCGATCGAGAACCCGGCGAGCAGGGGTCCCGCCCAGCCGATGCCGATCCCGCGCTGTTCGAGGAGGGCGGGCAGGATCAGTTCGGCGAGCGCGAGCAGGGTCAGGCCGGCCGCCCCCAGGACGTACACCGGCCAGGCGCGCAGCAGCGACCGCCGCAGCGAGGTGCCGTCCTCCCGCGCGGCCTGCCGCCAGCCCTGCGGCAGCGCCCACAGGCCGGGGACGGACACGGCCATCAGCACCGCCATGAGCAGCAGGGGTACGGCGGGGTCGACGCCGAGGGCGAGACCGGCGACGAGGGCGGGCGCCGCCGCCCAGATGCCGAAGGTCAGCACCGACTCCATGCTCATCGCCTGGGTGACGGCCCGCTCCGGGACCAGGCTGGTGAGGAGGGCCCGGAGCCCGCCGGGTACGGCGGCGGGCCCGGCGCCGGCCAGGAGGGCGAGGGCGGCGAGCACGACGGGGTGCGCGTGCGGGACGAGGCCGAGGCCCGCGAACCCGGCCGCCCCGACCGCGAGTCCGGCGACGAGCTGGGGCCGGGCCCGCTCGGCGTTCATCCGCAGGCCGAGGACGGGTGCGGCGACGATCTCGCCGATGACGTACGCGGCGGCGAGCACCGCCCCGAGCGAGTACCCGCCGGGCCGCTCGCGCACCAGGAACACGAGCGCGAGCGGCGCCATGGCCACGGGCAGCCGCCCGGCGACGGTGACGGCCGACCAGACGAGGACGGGGCGGGTGGCGAGTTCGCGGTAGGACATGCCCAGGACCGTAATGGCGTACGCCCCTGGTGCCCAGCCTGTTTCGCCGGCCTCCCAAGTGGCCCCGGTGGCAGCCCGGACGGTCTCCGTGCAAGCCCAGACGGTCTCCGTGGACGCCCGAGCGGTCCCCGCCGACGCTCGGGCAGCCCCCGCCCGGCGGCGCCCCCGCCCCCGCGCCTCCCCGCTCAGAAGGTCAGGACCCCCCGGGCGACCTTGCCCCGCTCGGCGTCCTCGACGGCCCGGGCGAACTCCTCCACCGGGTAGGTGGCGGTGACGAGTTCGTCGAGGAGCAGCCTGCCCGACAGGTACAGCCCGGCGTACAGCGGGATGTCCCGCTGCGGTCGCGAGGAGCCGTAGCGGCAGCCGAGGACCGACTTGTCGAGGAACATCGCGGCGGGCAGGAAGGTGGCCTCCGCCTTCGGCGCGGTCATGCCGAGGAGGATCGCCTGCCCGTGCCGGTCGAGGAGGTCGATGGCCGTCCGGACGAGCCCCGTGTGGCCGACGCACTCGAAGACGTGGTCGGCGCCGGTGGGCAGGATCTCCCGCACGCCGTCGGTGGAGGTGAGGAAGTGGGTCGCCCCGAAGCGGCGGGCCGCCTCCTCCTTCGCCGGGTTGGTGTCGACGGCCACGATCGTCGGGGCGCCCGCGATCCGGGCGCCCTGGAGGACGTTGAGCCCGATGCCGCCGGTGCCGATGACGACGACGGTCTCGCCCCGGCCGACCCTGGCGCGGTTGAGGACGGCCCCGACGCCGGTGAGGACTCCGCAGCCCATGAGGGCGGCGGAGGTCAGCGGGATCTCCTCGGGGATCCTCACGGCCTGGACGGCCTTGACGACGGTCCGCTCGGCGAACGACGAGTTCGAGGCGAACTGGTAGAGCGGGCGGCCGTCCTGGGAGAACGGCCGCTGGGGCATCCCGATGGCCTTCCGGCACATGGTGGGCCGCCCCCGGTCGCAGTCGGCGCACGCACCGCAGTTGGCGAGGGTGGAGAGGGCGACGTGGTCGCCGGGCTCCACGTGGGCGACGCCGGGGCCGACGGCCTCGACGACGCCGGCGCCCTCGTGGCCGAGGACGACGGGCACGGGGAAGGGGATCGTCCCGTCGACGACGGAGAGATCGCTGTGGCAGAGGCCGGCGGCGGCGATCCGCACGGACACCTCCCCCGCCCCGGGCGCCCGCACCTCCAGGTCGTCGACGACCCGGACCCGCTTCCCGTCGAACACCACGCCCCTCATGACGCCTCCCCCGTACCGGCGTTGGGGCGGGCTCCGGCGGCGGCGGCCCGCGCCATCTCCTCCAGGCGGGTCAGCATCGGCATCGGGTCCACCCCCACCGTCCCCGGCAGGAAGTCCGCGATGCGTTCCGGGGTCCACGCGCCGCCTTCCGCGTAGCCCGCGCGGAGCTCCCTGGGCTGGGCCCAGACCGCGATCTTGGGGCCCGCGATCGTGTAGACCTGGCCGGTGATCCTCTCCTGCCGGGCCCGTTCGGAGAGCAGGTAGACGACGAGCGCCGCCACGTCCTCCGGTTCCCCGATCTCCTCGAGCTCCATGGGGACGTTGGCCGACATCCGGGTCCGGGCGACCGGCGCCACCGCGTTGGCGGTGACCCCGTACTTGTGGAGGCCGAGCGCCGCCGACCGTACGAGGGAGATGATCCCGCCCTTGGCCGCGGAGTAGTTGGCCTGGGCCACCGAGCCCTGGTGGTTGCCGCTCGTGAAGCCGATGAGGGTTCCGGTGCCCTGGCGGCGCATGACGGCCGAGGCCGCCCGGAAGACGGTGAAGGTGCCCTTGAGGTGGGTGGCGACGACCGGGTCCCACTCCTCCTCGGACATGTTGAAGAGCATCCGTTCGCGCAGGATGCCCGCCACGCACACGACCCCGTCGAGCCGCCCGTACTCCGCGAGGGCGAGGTCGACGACCCGCTGTCCGCCCGCCATCGTCGAGATGTCGTCGGCGACCGCGACCGCCGTGCCGCCGGCGGCCTCGATCTCCTTCACGACGGAGAGCGCGATCTCGGAGGTCGGTTCGCCCCCCTCGATGGAGACCCCGTAGTCGTTGACGACGACCTTCGCGCCCTCCGCCGCGCAGGCGAGGGCGACGGCGCGGCCGATGCCCCGTCCCGCGCCCGTCACGGCGACGACCTTGCCAGCCAAGAAGTTCCCCACGCCCGGCCCCTTCCCGCAGTTTCTGACGGTCCGTTAGATTCTTGCGTCGTCAGGATTCTACGGTCCGTCAGATACTGGTCCACAAGACCCCGGAGGCCCCCGATGTCTCTGCCCGCCGCATTCCACGAGATCGCCAAGCGCGTCAACAACTGGGGCCGCTGGGGCCGGGACGACGAGATCGGCACGCTCAACCTCGTCACGGACGAGGTCGTGCGGGACGCCGTCGCCACCGTCCGCTCCGGCCTCCGCGTCCCCCTCGCCGTCGACCTGAAGCAGGACGGCGTGCAGACCGGCATGATCCCCGGCCGGGTCAACCCGCTCCACGTCATGGTCCAGGTCAACCAGGAGCTGTTCGGCCCCGGCACGGTCGCCACCAGCGACGATGCCGTGACCTTCGGGCTCCAGGCCGGCACCCACTGGGACGCCCTGACGCACGCCTCCCACTCGGGCCGCATCTACAACGGCCGGCCCGCCGACTCCATCACCCCGCACGGCCGCTCCGCGTTCAGCGGCATCCACACGGCCCGCCATCTCGTCTCGCGCGGCGTCCTGCTCGACGTGGCCGCCGCGAAGGGGGTGGAGCGGCTGCCGGGCGACCACGCCGTCACCCCGGAGGACCTGGACGAGGCGGCCGAGTTCGGCGGGGTGACCGTCCGGTCCGGTGACGTCGTGCTCGTGCGGACGGGCCAGATCCAGCTGTACCTGGCCGGGGACCGGCACGGGTACGCCTTCCCGTCACCCGGCCTCTCGGTCCGTACGCCGGAGTGGTTCCACGCCCGGGACGTCGCGGCCGTCGCCAACGACACCCTCACCTTCGAGATCTTCCCGCCCGAGATCGAGGACCTGTGGCTGCCCGTGCACGCCCTCGACCTGGTCGAGATGGGGATGCTCCAGGGGCAGAACTGGAATCTGGAATCTCTGTCCACAGCCTGTGCACAAGAGCGGCGCTACGCGTTCCTGCTCTCGGCGATGCCCGAACCCTTCGTCGGCGGCACGGGCACACCGGTGGCACCCGTCGCCGTCCTCTGACCGGCCGGACCCCGAACACGGAGGACGGGCGGCGCGGCCCCGCGCCCCCAGCGCGGCACGGCGCAGGGGGGGTCCCCCGCGGGCGAACCACCGCGGGGGAGCCGCCATCCGGCCACGACCCGCACACGCCGAGGGCCCCCGGCCCTCGGCTCCCCTCGCCACGGATCGCTCATCCCAGGGTGGACAGAACCCCACGCGTCGTCAACAGTGCACCCGTCCGGGCGACACGGACGCCCCGGTGGCCACCGACGCCCCCGGAATCGACGAGGGCGCGACCGGAGCCCGGTCGACCTCGCACCAGATGCTCTTGCCCGCGCCCTCGGGCTGCCAGCCCCACCGGTCGGCGAGTCCGTCGACCAGTTCCAGGCCGCGCCCGTTGGTGTCCTCGCCCTTCGCGTGCCGGGGCTGCGGCGGGCGGTCGCTCGTGTCGGCGACCTCGACCCGCACCCCGCCCTCCGCCGCGAACAGCATCCGCAGCACGGCCGGACAGCCGGTGTGCACCACGGCGTTGGTCACGAGCTCGGAGATGATCAGCACCAGCGTGTCGGCCAGCGACTCGTCGTCCCCTATGCCCGATCCGGCGAGCCGCGACCGGGCCCATCTCCGGGCTCGCCCCACCTCCGCCGGGTCCGGCCCGACCTCCAACTGAACCTGAAGCACCTGCACCGCTCACACCATCCGAACCGGCGGACACATCGCCTCGCGCCTCACAGCCATCGACGCCCTAACGGAACGTGATTCCCTTGCGAGACAGCATGGTTGACGTACAGTCACCGCAACAAGCGCTTCGGGCATATTCCAGCGCGAAGGAGTACGCGTGGTCCATACTGTGCGACGCGCGCCGCGGGGAGTCGAACAGGAGCGCGCACAGCGCCTCCTGGGGGCGCGAACGGCGCACATTCCCGGACCCGGAGTCACCTCAGGGGCGACACCGGGACGATCCGGGTCAACGAGCACTCGCACCCCACGGAGCGTACCGGAGCCGGAGGCCGACTCCGGGCCGTGACGGCCGCGCCGAAGGACACAACCCGGTATCGACATTCCGTGACACCGCGAGCGCGCAGCGCCACCACCCCTCACAGGCCGGCCGCGACCGCCTCCTCCGCCCGCGCGGCGGGCAGCCGCAGCTCGGCCCGCACCCAGGCCCGCTTGAGGTGCAGATGGACGTCCGCCTCCCAGGTGAAGCCCATGCCGCCGTGGACCTGGAGGCAGTCTCGGGCGTTGCCGATCGCGGCCGTGTCGGCGAGGAGCTTGGCACCGGCGATCTCGACCGGATCGACGGTGAGGGAGGCGGCGCGGACGGCGGCGCGGGCGAGTTCGGTCCGCACGAGCATCCCGGCGCAGAGGTGCTTGACCGCCTGGAACCCCCCGATGGCCTGCCCGAACTGCTCCCGGTCCCGGGCGTACGAGACGGCCGCCCCGGTGGTCGCCTCCGCGCTCCCGACCTGCTCGGCCGCGGTGAGCAGGACGGCCGTCAGGTCCTCCGCCGGGTCCGGCGGCAGGTCCGAACCCGCGTCCGGCGCGGGGCCGCTCCGGCCGGGCACCCGGTGCAGCGGGGTCAGCGGGTCCACCGACCTCATCGGTACGGCGCCCTCCGCGTCCCCCCGCACCACGTCGGCCTCCTCCAGCCAGGGGACGAGCCCCTCCGCGACCTCGGTGACCACGACGGCCCCCTCCGCCGCCCCGGGGACGGAACCGGCCGCCAGGTGCGTCGCCACCAGCGGCCCCGGCAGCAGCACCCGCCCGGCCTCCTCGAACACGAGGACGGCCTCCGGGAGGCCGAGCCCCACGCCGCCCTCCTCCTCCGGGAGCCGCAGGGCGAAGAACCCGGCGGCGCCGAGCTCCCGCCACAGCTCCCGGTCCAGGGACGGCGTGTCGACGGCCGCCCGGAGCGCCGCCCGGTCGAAGCGGCCTTCGAGGAGGTCCCGTACGCCCCGGCGCAGGGCCCGCTGGTCCTCGGTGAGTCGGAAGTCCACGGGGGTCACCGGCCCTTCGGCAGGCCGAGGATGCGCTCGGCGACGATGTTGCGCTGGATCTGGGAGGTGCCGGCCGCGATCGTGTACGAGAGCGAGGAGAGCCGGTCCAGGGTCCAGTCGCGGCCGAGGTCGAGCGCCTCGGGGCCGAGGACGGCGGCGGCGGCCTCGTACAGCTCCTGGCGGGCGTGCGAGTAGTGGAGCTTGAAGACGGAGCCGCCCGCGCCGGGGACTCCGCCGGTCGCCCGGGCCTCGCTGACGTTGGCCTGGACGATCCGCCACAGGGCCCGGAACTCGGCGGAGAGCCTGCCGAGGCGGCGCCGCAGGACGGGGTCGTCCCAGGTGCCGTTCTTCCGCGCCGCGCGGGCGAGCTCGCCGAGGAGGCGGCGGCAGGCGACGACCTCACCGACGAAGGCGGTGCCGCGCTCGAAGGAGAGGGTCACCATGGTGACCCGCCAGCCGTCGTTCTCCTCGCCCACCCGGTTGGCCACCGGCACCCGCACCTCGTCGAGGAAGACCTCCGCGAACTCCGTGGAGCCCGCGAGGGTGCGCAGCGGGCGCACGGTGACGCCGGGCGCGTCCATGGGCATGGCGAGCCAGGTGATGCCCCGGTGTCTGGAGGCCGCATCCGGGTCGGTCCGGACGAGCAGCTCGCACCAGTCGGCGACCTCGGCGTGCGAGGTCCAGATCTTCTGGCCGCTGACGACGTACGCGTCCCCGTCCCGGACCGCCCGGGTGCGCAGCGAGGCGAGGTCGGAGCCGGCGCCGGGTTCGCTGAAGCCCTGGCACCAGACCTCGTCGCCGCGCAGCACCGGCGGCAGCCAGCGCTCGCGCTGCTCCGGCGTGCCCTCGGCGGCGATGGTCGGCCCGGCGTGGAGGAGGCCGACGAAGTTGGCGCCGACGTAGGGGGCCCCGGCGAGTTCGGTCTCCTCCAGGAAGACGAGCCGCAGGGTCGGGGAGGCGTCCCAGTGCACGTCGGCGTATCCGGCGTCGTGGAGTCTGCGCTGCCAGCCGCAGTCGTAGGCGCGGCGGGCGGGCCAGTCCAGCGGGTCGGGCCGCGCGGGGAGGGTGGGGAGGGTGGTGGCGAGCCAGGCCCGGAGCCGGGCGCGGAACTCCTCCTCCTCGTCGGTGCAGCCGAGGTCCATCAGACGCCGCCCGGGCCGCCGGTCCGGTCCCGGTCGAGGTCGAGGCCGAGCATGCGGATGGCGTTGCCGCGCATGAGTTTGTAGATCGTCTCGTCGTCGAGGCCCTGGACGTGGTCGAGGGCGACCTCCTTGGTGTGCGGGAAGGTGGAGTCGACGTGCGGGTAGTCGGTCTCGAAGGTGGCGTTGTCGCGGCCGACGACGTCGAGCGAGGCGATGCCGTGCTTGTCGCGGAAGAAGCAGCAGAAGATCTGCCGGTAGTAGTACGTGGACGGGGGCTCGGGGATCAGGTCGCGGACGCCGCCCCAGGCGCGGTGCTCCTCCCAGACGTCGTCGGCGCGCTCCAGGGCGTACGGGATCCAGCCCATCTGGCCCTCGCTGTAGGCGAGCTTGAGCGTCGGGAACTTCACCAGGACGCCGCTGAACAGGAAGTCCATCATCGAGGCCATGGCGTTGTTGAAGCTGAGGGAGGCCTGGACGGCGGGCGGGGCGTCGGGGGAGGCGGCGGGCATCTGGCTGCTGGAGCCGATGTGCATGTTGACCACCGTGCCGGTCTCCTGGCAGACGGCGAAGAAGGGGTCCCAGTAGCCGGAGTGGATGGACGGCAGTCCGAGGTGGGTGGGGATCTCGGAGAAGGTGACGGCTCTGACCCCGCGGGCGGCGTTGCGCCGGATCTCGGCGACGGCGAGGTCGATGTCCCAGAGCGGGATGATGCAGAGCGGGATCAGGCGCCCTCCGCTGTCCCCGCACCACTCCTCGACCATCCAGTCGTTGTAGGCCCGGACGCAGGCGAGGGCGACCTCCTTGTCGTGGGCCTCGGCGAAGGTCTGGCCGCAGAAGCGGGGGAAGGTGGGGAAGCAGAGGGAGGCCTCGACGTGGTTGAGGTCCATGTCCTTGAGGCGGGCGGCCGGGTCCCAGCAGCCGCGCCGCATCTCCTGCCGCGTGATGCCTTCGAGGGTCATGTCGTCGCGGTCGAAGCCGACGGCGGCGATGTTGCGCTTGTACGGGAACGTGAGGTCCTCGTAGATCCACCAGTCGGTGGGCGGGCCGTCGGGGTCCATCGTGATCCGGTACTTGCCGGCGACGTAGGCGAGCTCGCCGATGCCTGCGGTGAGGGGCCGGGGCCCGCGGTCGCGGTACTTCTTCGGGAGCCAGGTCTCGAAGAGGTGGGCGGGCTCGATCACGTGGTCGTCGACGCTGATGATGCGGGGCAGTTCCGTCATGACCCCTCCTTGGTCCGATGGCGTGTCCGACGGTGTTTTCTGATGGACCGTCAGATACGGGTTCCGCATCAGGCTAGCCCCGCACCCCTGGACCGACAAGCGGGAGACCCTTACGCTCACCGCACTATCTGACGGAACGTCAGCCAAGAGGGGTACACGGATGACCGAGACCGCACACGCCCTGGGCGAGTCCCGCACGCTCTGGGAGCTCGTCGAACGCCGCGCCGCCCTCACCCCCGACCGGCCCGTCCTCCTCCAGGGAGACCGCGTCCTCACCTTCGGCGGCCTCCGCGACCGCGCCGAACGCTGCGCCGCCGGCCTGTACGCCATGGGGGTGCGCCCCGGCACGGTCGTCGCCTGGCAGCTGCCCACCCGCGTCGAGACCGCGGTGCTCTCCTTCGCGCTCGCCCGCCTCGGAGCCGTACAGACGCCCGTGATCCCCTTCTACCGGGACAAGGAGGTCGGATTCGCGCTCCGCGAGTCCAAGGCCGAGTTCTTCGCCGTCCCCGGAGAATGGCGCGGATTCGACCATACGGAGATGGCGGGGCGGCTCGGCGCGCACGGGGTCTTCGAGGTGTACGGCCCCGATTCCCTGCCCGACGGCGACCCGTCGGCCCTCCCCCCGCCGCCCTCCTCCGGCACCGACGTCCGCTGGATCTACTGGACCTCGGGCACGACCTCCGACCCCAAGGGCGTCCTGCACACCGACCGCTCGCTCCTCGCGGGCGGCGCCTGCCTCGCCCACGCGCTGCGGCTCACCGACGCGGACGTCGGCTCGATGGCCTTCCCGTACGCGCACATCGCCGGGCCCGACTACACGGTGATGCTGCTGCTCTACGGATTCCCCGCGGTGATGTTCGAGCAGTTCGCGCTGCCGGAGGCGCTCGACGAGTACCGGCGGCACGGCGTGACGGTGGCCGGCGGCTCCACCGCCTTCTACGCGATGTTCCTCGCCGAACAGCGCAAGCGGCCCGGTGAGCCGGTCATCCCCACCCTGCGGCTGCTCGCCGGCGGCGGGGCGCCGAAGCCGCCGGAGATCTACCACGCCGTACGCCAGGAGCTGGGCTGCCAGCTCACCCACGGATACGGCATGACCGAGGTCCCCATGATCACCATGGGCGACCCCGACGACACCCCCGAGAACCTCGCCACCACCGAGGGCCGCCCGCCCGCCGGCATGGAGATCCGCGTCACCGGCTCCGGGGAGGTGCTGCTGCGCGGCGAGGCCGTCTGCCGGGGCTACCTGGACCCGGCCCAGACCGCCGCCGCCTTCGACGAGGACGGCTTCCTCATCACCGGGGACGTCGGACACCTCACCCCGAGCGGCCACCTCGTCCTCACCGGCCGCGTCAAGGACATCATCATCCGCAAGGGAGAGAACATCTCCGCCAAGGAGATCGAGGACCTCCTCCACCGGCACCCGGACGTGGGCGACACCGCCGTCATAGGCCTCCCGGACGCCGAACGCGGCGAGCGCGTCTGCGCCGTCGTCGAACAGCCCCCCGGCGCCGCCCCGCTGACCCTTCCGGCGGTGACGGCCTTCCTGCGGGAGGCGGGCCTCTCCGTCCACAAACTGCCGGAGCAGCTGGAGGTGGTCGACGCCCTCCCCCGCAACGAGACCCTGCGGAAGGTGCTCAAGTACCGGCTCAGGGAGCGATTCGGTCCGTCCCGATGAGGTCCGCCCTGGTCACCCCCACCGCGTCGGCGTCCACCTCCACGACACCCGTCTCGGTCAGCGCCGCGTCCACGTCCTCGTACACCTCGAAGAGCCGCCGGACGCCGAGCGCGTCGAGCACCCGGCCGACGTGGCCGTCCCGGTCCTCGGGGAGGATCAGCCGCAGGCGGCCGCCGCAGGAGCGGAGCAGCCGGCGGGTGGCGATCAGCATGCCGACCCCGCTGGAATCGCAGAACCGGACGCCGGAGAGGTCGACCACCAGGTCGTGACGGCCGCACGCCACGGCGTCGTGGACGCGTCGGCGTATGCGGGGGGAGGTGACCAGGTCCAGTTCCCCCCGGACACGGAAGACCGTCCAGGAGCCGTACTCGTTCTCGTCGACCTCGATCGTCGTCACCATCGCCGCCTGCCCCGCACGAACCGGTCGAAACCCCCGACGGCGGGGATGACGCGTTCCTTACCATCCGGGTCCGCGTCAAGGGCGCACTTGAGGCAAACGGGGGTGCGTTGTCGGCGGGGGCCACTACGTTGGAGGGGAAACCGGGTGGCCGGGAGGGCGGAGGTCGGATGGCGATGGACACACCACCGCGCTGGGACCGCAGGATGCAGCAGCGGCTGGCGCGGGGCGAGGCCGCCGCGCTCGGCGAGCTGTACGACCGGTTCGCCGCCCTCGTGCACAGCCTCGCCCACCGGGTCCTCGACGACGACGACGCGGCCGACCAGATCACCCGCGAGGTCTTCGGCTACATCTGGGAGAACCCCGACGCGTACGACCCCAAGCAGGGGAACCTGCGGTCCTGGGTCGCCAAGCTGACCCAGCGGCAGGCCGTCCACCGGCTGCGGCAGGCCGAGGCGACGGCGTACGCGGAGACCGGCCGGGGCTCCGTGGAGGAGCTGGAGCAGAAGGTGCGCCGGGCGTCGATCGCGGCCCGCGCCGACTACATCGTGACCTCGATGCCGACCCCGCTCCGGGCCGCGCTCGAACTGGCGTACTTCCAGCGCCGGGACTACCGCCAGACCGCCGCCGACCTCGGCGTCACCGAGGACGAGGCGCGGCGGCGCCTCCGCCTCGGACTCCAGCTGCTCTCCTCCGCGACCCGCGCGGCCGAGGGCGGAGCCCCGCCGGGCTACGGGCGGGCGTTGTGACCGGGGCGCACGACGACGACGAAGGGAACGGCGTCGCACGCGCCCCGTGGATACCGGGGCCGCGGCGGGCGGCCGACGACCACGCGGACCTGACGGCGGACCCGGTGTCGGACCCGATGTCGGAGCCGTACGAGGACGAGGCGTACGAGGACGAGGCGTACGAGGACGAGCCGTACGAGGGGGAGACGGAGGAGACGTCCGGGGTGGAACCCGAGCCGGAGGCGCAGGACCCGGTGCCGGTCCTCACCCACAGGGTGCTCGAGTCCCTCCTCGGGGCGTGGGCGCTCTCGGCGTGCTCGGCCGGGGAGACCCAGGCCGTCGAGGACCACCTGACGAGCTGCGCGCCGTGCGCGGACGAGGCCCTGCGGCTCCGGGACGCCGTGGCACTGCTCCACGAGGACCGTGACCTGGACCTCGACCCGCTGCTGCGGTCCCGGGTCCTGGAGAACTGTCTGGGCCGCCGCCCGGCCCGCATCCCCGTGCCCGCCTGGGTCACGCCGTACGACGCGGAGACCGCGCGGCTCGACGCGCTGCTGCGGGACATCGGCGAGTCCGAGTGGCACGCGCCGGTGCGGCTCAAGTGGTACGAGGAGGACCGGATCGTCCGCCGGAAGGCGACGGTCGCCGCGGTCATCGGCCACCTGCTCGCCGTCGACGGCCTCGTGTCGTCGGCGCTCGGCCTCGACGACCCGCTGGGCCGGGGTACGCCGGAACTGTCGCCCTCGGAGCGGACGGAGGCGTTCTGGTCGAGCCAGGACCGGCCGCCGAACCGGACGCTGCGGGGTCCGTGGCGGGAGCACAGCCACACCCTGATCCGTACGGTCTCGTTCGCGGGCCGAGGGGTCGCGGACCTGACCGTCACCTACAAGGACTTCGCGCTGCCGCTCCGGGACTCCCTCCTGGAGCGGGCCTTCGAGTGCTGGCTGCACGCGGACGACATCGCGAACGCGGTGGCGTACCCGTACGCGCCGCCGAGCGGCGCGCACCTCCACGACATGATCGACCTGGCGGCCCGGCTGCTTCCCGCGGCCCTCGCCAACCGCCGGCGCACGGGCCTCGCGTCCCCGGCCCGCCGGCTGGTCGCGGCGGGCGCCCCGGGCCGTTCGCTCCACCTGGAGGTGGAGGGCGCGGGCGGCGGCAACTGGTACATCGCGCTCGACTCGCCGGCGGCGGTCGGCTCGCCGGAACTGGCGGTGGCGCAGGTGGCGATGGACGGCGTCGAGTTCTGCCAGCTGGTGGCGGGCCACATCTCCCCGGAGGAAGCGGCGGCGGGCCAGGACGGCGACCGCGAGGCCATCAGGGACGTCCTGTCGGCTGCGGCGTCCCTGAGCCGTCTGTAGCGCTCCGGCGGGGTCAGGCGAAGACGACGGTGCGGCGGCCGTTGAGGAGGATGCGGTGTTCCGCGTGCCACTTCACCGCGCGGGCCAGTGCCTGGCACTCCACGTCGCGGCCGATCGCCACCAGCTGGTCGGGGGTGACCTCGTGGCCGACCCGCTCGACCTCCTGCTCGATGATCGGGCCCTCGTCGAGGTCGGCCGTCACGTAGTGGGCGGTGGCGCCGATGAGCTTCACGCCGCGCGTGTGCGCCTGGTGGTAGGGCTTGGCGCCCTTGAAGCTCGGCAGGAAGGAGTGGTGGATGTTGATGATCCGGCCGGAGAGCTGCTTGCAGAGGTCGTCGGAGAGGACCTGCATGTAGCGGGCGAGGACGACCAGCTCGACGTCCTGTTCGCGGACCAGCTCCAGGAGCTCCGCCTCGGCGTCCGCCTTGGTGTCCTTGGTGACCGGGATGTGGCGGAACGGCAGCCCGTAGGAGCCGACGAGTTCCTCGAAGTCGGTGTGGTTGGAGACGACCGCCACGATCTCGACCGGCAGCGCGCCGATCCGCGAGCGGAACAGCAGGTCGTTCAGGCAGTGGCCGAACTTCGACACCATCAGGACGACCCGCATGCGCTCGTCGGCGCGGTTGATCTGCCAGTCCATGACGAAGGCGTCACCGACCGCGGCGAAGCTGGCCCGCAGCTTGTCGACGTCCACGGGGGCCTCGGCCGAGAAGTGGACCCGCATGAAGAAGAGCCCGGTGTCCCGGTCTCCGAACTGCTGACTGTCCTCGATGTTGCAGCCGGTGATGAAGAGGTAGCTCGACACGGCGTGCACGATGCCCTGCTTGTCCGGGCAGGAAAGGGTGAGGACGTACTGGTCGGTCATCCCGTCAGCCTGCCACATCCGGGCAGCCGGGGTGACCGGCCGTCCGTCAGGCGGAACGGTCGGGGCGGTTCACGGCCCGGTCATGATGTGCAGCACGTCGAGGGAGCGCGGCGGCGTGTCCGGGTCCTCGCCGTCGGCGTGGGCGAGGCGGACGTGTGCCTCGCGGGCGGCGCGCACGGCCTCGGGCCAGCCGGGGTGCTGGAGGTAGGCGGAGACGGGGGCGTCGGGGCCGACCTGGTGCATGATGCGGAGCACCCGGAGGACGGCGACGTCGACGAGGGCGGCCTCGCCCGTGTCGCGGAAGATCGAGCCGACGTACTTCTCGGCGGACCAGTTGTCGAGCCAGGTGTCCTCGACCAGGCGGTAGACGGCGTCGGTGACGTCGCCGTACCCGTCCAGGCCGGCGAGCCAGGTCGTCTGATGGAAGTCGGGATCGGAGAGCATGTGCAGCGCCGAGCGCACGTTGCTGCGCCAGCGCCACCAGGGCATGTCGTTGAGCGGCATGCCGCCCATGGTGGAGGAGCGACGGCCGCGACGGGAAGAGTTCACCGAACCGGAGACTGGACTGGACACGTTTCGATCGTACGTTCCCTTGTCCGGTAACCGGAGTCGCCCCCTCGCAGCCCCCGTAATTCACCTTCACGTCACCCACCGTTGAACCGTGCTCACTCCCGCGTTACCCATGAGGCGGAAATGTGCATGCCCATGACCGGTAGGCGACTGACCTCACTCCTCGCGTACGTCACGACCGCGGCGACCGGAGCCTCGTTGCTCACCGGTTGTGGTGTGCTCCCTGGGGCCACGGGGGGCTCCAGGGAGCCCGTCACGGTGATGACGTGGGCTCCCGACCAGACCCGGGCGACCAACATGCCCGGAATGCCCGCCATGGCCCAGACCTTCGCGCGGTGGGTGAACGCACGCGGGGGCATCGACGGGCACGAACTGCGTGTCCTCACCTGCAACGAGCACAACACCAGCACCGGCGCCGCCGCCTGCGCCCGCCGGGCCGTCCGCGAGAAGGCGGTCGCGGTCGTCGGCTCGTACAGCCAGAACGGCCGCGCCTTCATGGCCCCCCTGGAGGCCGCGGGGATCCCGTACATCGGCGGCTACGGCATCTCGGAGGACGAGTTCACCAGCCCGCTCTCCTACCCCGTCAACGGCGGCCAGGCCTCCCTCATCGCCGGCCACGGCATGCAGCTCGCCGGCTCCTGCCGCACCGTCTCCCTCGTCCGCCCCGACACCCTCGCCGGGGACAAGCTGCCCGAGCTCCTCAACTCGGGCCTGCGCAAGGCGAGCCACCGCGGCGCCGTCGACATCCCGGCCGTCGAGGACGCCGCCGAGTACACCGCGCAGGCCGACCGGGCCCGCGAGAAGGCCGGCGACCGGAACGGCTGCGTCACCGCCGTGCTCGGCGAGCGCACCCAGACCTTCTTCGACTCCTTCCGCCGCCTCCCCGAGAAGGAGGACGACGGCGGCTCCGGCAAGAAGAACGGCGTCCGGATCTCCTCCGTCCTCGGCAGCGTCGGCCAGCCCGTGATCGACCGCACCGGCGGCGCCCACAGCCCCTTCGAGGGCGCGTTCGTCACCGGCTGGTACCCGGAGGCGGCCGACAAGAGCTGGGCGCCGATGCGCAAGGTCATCCAGGAGCACGCGTTCGCCGACAACCGCGTCGACCCGGCCGACGCGGGCGTCCAGACCACCTGGATCGCCTACACGGTCCTCAAGGACGTCGTCGAGGCGCTCGACACGGACACCGTCACGGCCGGTCAGATCGCCCACGCCCTCGACCGGGGCGAGCGGATCGACACCGGCGGCCTGACCCCGGCGCTGCGCTGGAAGTACGAGGACCTGCTCGGCGCCCCCGGCTTCCCCCGGATCGTCAACCACGAAGTGACGTTCCAGGTGGTCCGCAAGGGGCAGCTCGTGGCGCAGAAGCCCGGCTTCGTCGACGTCGGCGAGACCGTCCTCAGCGCCCCCTGAGCCCCGGGGGCGCTCCCTACAGCTGCGTGGGGCTGCGCTTCTCCAGTCCGTACTTCTCGGCGGTCGGGTTCCACAGCCCGGCCGCCTCGCGCTTGGCCTTGGTGGCCTCGCCGCTCTGGGCGTTCGCCGCGGAGAGCTGGTTGGTCGAGCGGGCCTTGCCGCCCTTGCACGCCTTCTTGTCCTTCATCTGGACCGCCCAGGCCGCGTAGTGGTCGTCCGCGGAGGCCGAGGCCTTCCAGGCCCGGGTGAGGGCGGCCGTCAGCTCCGCGTTCTTCGGGAGCTTGTCGACCGACAGCGACTGGAGCTTGGTGACGAGACCCCGGCGCTGGTCGGCGGCGCCCCGCAGGTCGCTCGCCGCCTGGTCGAGGTTCTTGCACTGCTTGATGGCCTCGACCGAGCTGATCACCGTGTCACGGCTGTCGCTGCTGGTCGCGAGGAGCTTGCTCAGCTCCTTCGCCTGCGGCTCCGCCGGGTCGGCGGGCTCCTCGGCGGGCGCCTGGCTGGAGGGCGCGGTGGAGCCCGCCACCACGCTCTCGCCGCTCTTCTCCGGGGTCTTCTTCTCGTCGCCGCCGCTGAGGAGCGCACCGGCGCCGAGCCCGACGACCGCGCAGCCGACGACGACGGCCGCGATCAGCGCGACCGGCGACCGGCGACGGGGCGGCTCGGGATCGGCCCCGTCGTCGTAGTAGGCGTCCTGGTAGGCGTACTGCTGCGGGGGCGGCGGCGGCTGGTGGCGCTGCTGCGGGGGCTGGTGCTGCTGCTGGTGCTGCTGGTACGGGGCCTGGGCGGGCTGCTGGTAGCCCTGCTGCCGCGGCGCCTGCGGCTGCTGCGGCGCCCGCGGGGCCTCCGTACGGAAGAGGTTGTCGAACTCGGCGGGCGGCTGCCGCTCGCCGGGCTCCTGCGCCGGTACGGGAGCGATGTACTGCGTCGCGTCCGAGGCGCCCGCGGCACCGGGTCCCGGCTGCTGGAGCGGTCCCGTGCCCAGGAACTGGGTGTGCGCGCCCCCGCCCTGCTGCGGCGGCACCGGGGCGATGTGCTGCGTGGCCTGCATGTCCCCGGCGGCCGGCGGCGGATACCCGTACCCGGGCTGCGGGCCGGCGGCCGGCGGCGGATACCCGTACCCCGGCTGCGGGCCCGACGGCGGCATCCCGCCCTGGACCGGCGGCATCGCGCCCGGCACCGGGGCTATGTGCTGGGTCGCCTGCAGGTCGGCGGCGCCCGGCCCCGGGTAGCCGTAGCCCGGCTGCGGCGGGACCGGCGGCAGGTACTGGGTGGACTGCATGTCGGCGACGCCGCCCGGCGCCGCCTCCGGAGGCAGCGGCTGCGCGGGCGGCAGCGGCTGCCCGCCCGGCGAGGCGCCGGCGGGACCCCAGGCGCCACCCCACGGCTGTGCTCCCCCTTGGGCGTCCTGCGCGGGGGGCACCGCCGGGTACTGCGGCTCCGGACCCTGTCCGTTCTGCGTCACCGGGACTCCTACTGATGGACCTACGGAATCGTCGGCTCACGCTACCGGGTGCGCGCGGGGCTCCGCACACACGTGTGAGCCCGGTTACACAACCTTCGCGAACGGGTGCGGTCCCACCAGGGACTACGCCGCGTACAGCTCCATCCGCGCCCCGAACTCCCGCACCACCGCCTCCCCCGCGTACGGCTCCAGGCGCTCCCTCAGATCCTCCAGGTACTCCGCGCCCCGCGACGACCGCAGCGTGCCCAGGAGTTCGAGCGCCCGCGTCCCCGTCCGGCAGGCCTGCTCGACCTCCCGCAGCTGGACCTGCGCCGAGGCGAGCAGGGCGAAGCCGATCGCCCGGCGCCGCGCCCGCGTCGCCGGGTGCCCGGCGATCGACTGCTCGGCCGCCCGCGCCGCCGCCTCCGCCTGCCCCAGGTCCCGGTGGCAGTGGGCCAGTTCGTCCGCGAGGTAGGCCTCGTCGAAGTGGGCGATCCACGCCGGGTCGTCGCCCGCCTCCGGATCGGCCCGCTCCAGGGCCCGCGCGGCCCGCCCGGCCGCCTCCTCGAAGGCGCGGACGTCCCCGAGGAGCGCGTGTCCGCGCGCCTCCGCCGCGAAGAACATCGCCTCCGCGCGCGGCGGCACCTTCCCGCGCGCCCCCTCCTGCGCCGCCCGCGCCAACTGGGCGATCTCCCGGGGGTTCCCGAGCTGTGCGGCGAGGTGGCTCATCGAGGCGGCGAGCACATAGCCGCCGTAGCCCCGGTCGCCCGCCGCCTGGGTGAGCCGCAGCGCCTGGATGTAGTACCGCTGGGCGAGCGCCGGTTCACCCGTGTCCACCGCCATGTACCCGGCGAGTTCGGTGAGTCGGGCGACCGCCCCGAAGAGCTGCCGGCCGACCGCCTCCCGGTAGGAGCCGGACAGCATCCCCGACACGACGCTGTTGAGGTAGTGGACGACCACCGGGCGCACGTGTCCGCTGCCGAACCGCCGGTCGAGGTCGACCAGCGCCGCCGTCATCTCCCGTACGGCCGCCACGTCCGCGACCCCGACCCGGGCCCCCGCCATCCGCGCCACGTGCGCGTCCGGACCCGTGATCAGCCAGTCCCTGCTGGGCTCGACGAGCGCGGAGGCCGCCACGGTGGAACCGGAGAGGAAGTCCCGGCGGCCCACGTCGCTGCGCCACAGCTCGCAGACCTGCTCGATCGCCCCGGGCACGGTCGGCGCGAACTGGAGCCCGACCCCGGCGGCGAGGTTGCGGCCGTTGGCCATGCCGACCTCGTCGATGGTGACCGTCCGGCCCAGTTTGCGGCCGAGTGCCTCGGCGATGATTCCCGGTGCCCGGCCGCGCGGCTGCTGCCCGCGCAGCCAGCGCGCCACCGACGTCTTGTCGTACCGCAGGTCGAGTCCGCGCTCCGCGCCGACCATGTTGACCCTGCGGGCGAGTCCGGCGTTGGAGCAGCCGGACTGCTGGATGAGCGCCTGGAGCCGTTCGTTGAGCTGACGCGGAACGAGTGGCCTGGCTGCCATGAGTAACCCCCTGAGGCCGTGCGGTGATCACGAGAAGTGATCACTGCCCGGTGAATATCCGGTCAATGCCGATGTGAACACGCGAAACCGGACACGTCGGCCGCGTCCTCGCCGCCGGCGCCCCCACCTGTGCGTACCCCTCACCCGCTCCCCGGCCCCGTGCGCGCCCCCGCCCGTGCACCGATGCGCCCCGCATGCAGGATCGATGCGTCACACCGCTCGACACCGTGGCCGTAACCCCAGGTGACGGGGGGAGTTGTGTTCACCGTGGAAGAGACCATGGGAGTCACGGACGCCGCACAGATCCCCCAGCAGCGAGGCGAGCAGCTGCTGGACAGCGCCGTGCGGTACGCGGAAGAGCGGCACTGGGACGTGTTTCCCGGGACCTGGCTGGAGGCCGTCGAGGGCAGGGAGCGGTGCTCCTGCGGCGCGGACGCGTGTGCCGTGCCCGGCGCCCACGCGGTCAGGCCCGACTGGTCGACCCAGGCGACGGGCAGCGGGGTCGGGGCCCGGCGGATGTGGTCGAAGCAGCCGAAGGCGTCGATCCTGCTGCCGACGGGCCGCACCTTCGACGCGATCGAGGTGCCCGAGTCGGCCGGATTCCTGGCGCTCGCCCGGATGGAGCGGATGGAGCTGACGCTCGGCCCGGTGACCTGCACCCCGGACCGCCGGATGTTCTTCTTCGTCCTGCCGGGCGCCGCCACCAAGGTGCCCGACCTCGTCCGCAAGCTGGGCTGGGTCCCGGCCGCCATCGACCTCGTCACGCGCGGCGAGGGCCACTACGTGGCGGCCCCGCCCACCCGGATCGGCGGCTGCGGCGCCGTGCAGTGGGCCCGGCGTCCCACGCCGGCGAACCGCTGGCTCCCCGACGCGGAGGAGCTCATCAGCGCCCTGGCGTACGCGTGTGGCCGGGAAGCGGCGGAGGCGAGGAGCCGCACGTCCTGACCCTGGGGCGGCGGCAGGTCTCGCCCTTAGGGTGTCCCCGTACGGACGGGGACGACCTAGGGGGATGACGGACCATGCCTGACCAGGCATTCGAGGGAACGTTCGACACGGCGGGCGCCGCACCGGGGGACGGTGCGGTGCCCGCCGTGCGCGTCGAGGGACTCTGGAAGAGATTCGGCCAGCAGATCGCGGTGAACGGGATCGACCTGGTCCTGCCCGCGGGCAGGTTCATCGGGCTCGTCGGGCCCAACGGCGCGGGCAAGACCACCACCCTCTCGATGATCACGGGCCTGCTGCGCCCCGACCACGGGCGGATCCTGGTCGCCGGGCACGACGTGTGGGCCGACCCGGAGTCGGTCGCCGAGGTGAAGGCCAGGATCGGCATCCTGCCGGAGGGCCTGCGGCTCTTCGAGCGGCTCTCGGGCCGTGAACTCCTGGCGTACAGCGGACGGCTGCGGGGGCTGCCGGGCGCCGAGGTCGACAAGCGGGCCGCGCAGCTCCTCGACGTCCTCGACCTGACGAACTCGCAGAACAAGCTCGTCGTGGACTACTCGACCGGCATGCGGAAGAAGATCGGGCTCGCGGCGGCGCTGCTCCACAACCCCGAGGTCCTCTTCCTCGACGAGCCCTTCGAGGGCGTCGACCCGGTCTCCGCGCAGACCATCCGCGGGGTCCTGGAGCGGTACACCTCCTCCGGCGCCACCGTCGTCTTCTCCAGCCACGTCATGGAGCTGGTCGAGTCGCTCTGCGACTGGGTCGCCGTGATGGCGGCGGGCCAGATCCGGGCGCAGGGGCCGCTCGCCGAGGTGCGGGGCGACGCGCCCTCGCTCCAGGCCGCGTTCCTCGAACTGGTCGGCGCGAACGGGCGCGAGGCGGCCGGGGACTCGCTGGACTGGCTGGGCGGCGGGGCCGGCGCCTCCGGTGGGGCCCAGCGATGAGTGCCGTGACGACGAACACCACCCCCACGGCCGCGGCCGCCGCCTCCGCCCCCTCCCTCACCTCCGTCTTCGTACGGCTCAAGCTGAGCCTGCTGCGCAACGGGCTGAAGCAGTCGGGCGGGCGGACCGCCGCGTACATCCTCACCATCGTCTTCGGCGTCGTCTTCGTCGCCGGCATGATGCTCGGCTTCGTCCTCATCCGGGGCAAGGCCGACGCCGACACCGCCGCGGTCCTCCTCGCCGGGTCGGTCGCGCTGGCGTGGACGGTGATGCCGCTGTTCGTCCCCAGCGGGGACGAGACCCTCGACCCCTCGCGGCTCGTGATGCTGCCGCTGCTGCCCCGGCCGCTGATCCGGGCCCTGCTCGTGGCCTCGCTCGTCGGCATCGGGCCCGTCCTCACCCTCCTGCTGGCGTTCGGCGCGGCCCTGTCCGTCGCGCACGGCGCGGCCGGCACGATCGTCGCCGTCCTCGCCGTGCCCCTCCTGACCGTCACCTGCGTGGCGCTGTCCCGGGCGGTGGCCGCCGCCAACATCCGGCTGCTCACCTCCCGCAAGGGCCGTGACCTGGCGCTGCTGAGCGGCCTGCTCATCGCCGTCGGCATGCAGGTCGTGAACTTCGCCGCCCAGCGCCTCGGGCAGCCCGGCGGGATGGCCGCGCTCGAACCGGCGGCGTCCGTCGTCGGCTGGCTGCCGCCGGCCGCCGCGATCGGCGCGGTCGACGCGGCGAGCGACGGCGACCACGCGGTGGCGGCGGCCCGGCTGCTGCTCACGGCGGCCTCGCTCGCGGGGCTCGTGCACTGGTGGCGGCGGAGTCTGGTGCGGCTGATGGTCGAGCCGGACGGCTCCACGATCGGCGCGGCCTCCGACGCGGGCGTCCGTGACAAGTCCGGTGCCACCGGACTGCTCGGCCGCATCCTGCCGGACGGGCGCACGGGCGCGGTGATGGAACGCAGCCTGCGGTACATGTGGCGCGATCCGAAGACGAAGGCGTCGTGGGTGACCTCGCTCGCCCTCGGTCTGATCGTGCCGCTGTTCAACGCGTTCCAGGGCACGGGGTCGATCTACTGGGCGTGCTTCGCCTCCGGCATGCTCGGCATGCTGATGTACAACCAGTTCGGGCAGGACACGTCGGCGTTCTGGATGGTCGCGCAGACCCTGTCGACGACGGCCGACGCGTACGCCGAACTCCGGGCGCGGGCCCTGGCCCTGCTGGCCGTCACCCTGCCGTACGCGGTCTTCGTCACCGTCCTGACGACTGCGGTCCTCGGTGACTGGTCGCGGCTCGCCGAGGCCGTCGGCCTGGCGCTGGCCCTGCTCGGCGCGATGCTGGCGACGGGCGCGGTGGCCTCGGCGGTCTTCCCGTACTCGATCCCGCAGGACAGCGGCTACAAGAACGTGGTCCCGGGGCAGGCCGGTCTGGCCTGGATCTCGATCCTCGGCGGCATGCTCACGGCCCCGCTGCTGTGCGCGCCGCTGATCGGCGCGACGATCTGGTTCCACCTCTCCGACCGGCAGTCCCTGCTGTGGATCCTCCTCCCTGCGGGCACGCTCTACGGGGCGCTCCTCGTCTGGGCGAGTCTGAAGGTGGCGGCGCCCCGCACGGCGAAGCGCCTGCCGGAGATCCTGACGGCGGTCAGCAAGGGCTAGCCCGCGCGCCCTCCCGCACACGGCCGTGGGCCCCCCCGGGCCGCGGGGCGCCCACCCCCGCGCGGGACGAGGCCAACCGCCAGGGCCGGGGGGGCGCCGCGCCCGCACCCCCCCCC
>NZ_JBEOXR010000021.1:0-114518 GCF_040296665.1 Streptomyces sp. NPDC002057 | reverse complement strand
GAGCCGGTCGAACGGAAGGTCCTGATGAGCCCACGCGGAAAGATCCGTTTCCCGCACCCGGCCCAACACCTCACGGAAGGTGGGATCACCACCCATATCCGTACGCAGAACCAACGTATTGACGAAGAAGCCCACGAGATCGTCGAGAGCCTGATCCGTCCGCCCCGCGACCGGCGAACCGATCGGGACATCCGTGCCGGCACCACACCGCGCGAGGACGGTCGCCACGGCGGCCTGGGCCACCATGAACGTGGTGGTACCGGTTTCGCGCGCCAGCCCGGTCAGCGCCCGGTGGACCGGGGCCGGGCAGGACACGGTGAGCGTGGCGCCCTCGTAGGAGGCGACGGCGGGCCGGGGCCGGTCCGCCGGCAGGGTCACCTCCTCCGGGAGGTCCGCCAGCGCCTCGCGCCAGTAGTCGAGTTGAGGAAGCTGTTCGGTGGCGAGCAGATCCCGCTGCCACAGGGTGTAGTCGGCGTACTGGACCGGCAGCGGGGTCCAGTCGGGGGCGGCCCCCTCGCCGCGAGCCCGGTACGCGCGGGCGAGGTCGGCGAAGAAGGGGGCGTTCGACCAGCCGTCGGAGGCGATGTGGTGGGCGACGACCACCAGTACGTGTTCCTCGTCCGCCAGGGAGAGCAGGGCCGCTCGCAGGGGAAGTTCGGTGGTGAGGTCGAAGACCTTGGCGCTCTCCTCGGCGAGCAGGGCGGGCAGGTCCCGCTCGGTCGCCGCGACCTCGGGCAGGGGGAGGTCGATCTCGTCGGCGGCCAGGACGTGCTGGTGGGCCTCGCCGTCGGCGGTCCGGAAGACGGTGCGCAGGGACTCGTGGCGCAGGACGACGTCCGTGAGCGCGCGGCGCAGGGCCTCCGTGTCGAGGGCGCCGGTGAGGCGGAGGGCGAGCGGGATGTTGTAGGTCGCCGACGGGCCCTCCATCTGGTCGAGGAACCAGAGGCGCTGCTGGGCGGACGAGAGCGGGATCCGCTCGGGCCGGTCCTGGACCGTGAGCGCGGGGCGGGCGGGCCCGCCGCTGTCTGCCGCGATCAGCTCGGCGAGCTGGGCCACGGTCGGGTGCTGGAAGATGTCGCGGACGGTGATCCGCGCGCCGAGGGCGGCGCGGATCCGGCTGACCAGCCGGGTGGCGAGCAGGGAGTGCCCGCCGAGCCGCAGGAAGTGGTCGTCGACGGTGACGGAGGGGCGGCCGAGGACGTCGGCGAACAGGCCGCACAGCACCTCTTCGACGGGGGTGCGGGGGGCGCGTCCGTCGGTCTCGCCGCTCAGCACGGGGGCCGGCAGGGCACGGCGGTCGAGCTTGCCGTTGCCGGTCAGGGGCAGGGCGTCCAGGGTGACGAAGGCGGACGGCACCATGTACTCGGGGAGGGCGTCGCCGGCGTGGCGGCGCAGGGCGGTGAGGTCGACGTCGCCCGCGCCGACGACGTACGCGACGAGTCGCTTGTCGCCGGGCCGGTCCTCCCGGACGATCACCGCAGCCTGGGCGACGGAGCCGTGGGCGACCAGGGCCGACTCGATCTCGCCCGGCTCGATGCGGAAGCCGCGCAGCTTGACCTGCTGGTCGGCCCGGCCGAGGTACTCGATCTCACCGTCGCGGGACCAGCGGACCAGGTCGCCGGTGCGGTACATCCGTGCGCCCGGCGGCCCGTAGGGGTCGGCGACGAACCGTTCGGCGGTCTGGGCCGGGCGGCCCAGGTATCCGCGGGCCAGTCCGGCTCCCGCGATGTACAGCTCGCCGGGGACTCCGGGCGCGACCAGGCCGAGGTGGTCGTCGAGGACGTGGAGGCGGGTGTTGTCGAGGGGGCGGCCGATGGGGAGGGAGCCGTCGTAGTCGAAGGGCCGGTGGAGGGTGTGGGAGGTGGCGAAGGTGGTCGTCTCGGTCGGCCCGTAGGCGTTGACCACGGTCAGGTTCGGGCAGGTGTCCATGACCCGGCGCACCGCCTCCGGCGGCACCACGTCACCACCCGTCCAGACGGCGCCGAGCCCGGCGAAGGCTCCGGGGTCCTCCTCCGCGACCAGCCGGAACAGACCCACCGTCAGCCACAGACCCGTGATCGACTCGGCTTCGAGGACCGCGGCCAGCGCGGCCGTGTCGAGGACGCCGGGCGGCGCGACCGCCACGGTGCCGCCGGTCAGCCAGGGCACCCACAGCTCGTACGTCGAGGCGTCGAAGGTGTGCGGGGAGTGGAAGAGCAGCCGTGCGTGGTCGTCCCAGGTCCAGCGGTGGTCCAGGGCGAGTTCGGCGACGTTGCGGTGGGTGACGGCGACGCCCTTCGGCACCCCGGTCGAGCCCGAGGTGAACATCACGTAGAGCCACTGGTCGGGGTGCGTGGCGACCTCGGGGGCGGTCGCCGGGTGGGCGTCGAGCTCCGGGTCCCGGTCGAGCCCGTCGACCAGGACGGTCCGGACGCCGGTGGCCTCGGCGAGGATCTCGTGGTCGGCGAGCGCCGGGTCCACGAGCAGGACGGGCGCGGCCGTGTCGGCGAGGATGCGGGTGAGCCGGGAGGCCGGGTCGACGGCGTTGAGCGGGGCGTACACGCCGCCGGCCTTGGTGATGGCGAGGAGGGAGAGCACCAGGTCGGCCGAGCGTTCCATCAGGACGGCGACCACGGTCTCGGGTCCGACTCCGAGCCGGACGAGGTGGTGCGCGAACCGGTTGGAGAGGGCGTCGACCTCGGCATACGTGTAGGCGCGGCCCGCCTGGGTGAGGGCGACCGCGTCCGGGGTGCGCGCGGCCTGCTCGGCGAAGAGGGCTCCGACCGAGGCCTCGGGGACGGCGGTGGGCCGGCCGGTCCAGGTGTCCAGGAGCAGGGCGCGCTCGGTCTCGTCGAGCAGGTCGAGCCCGGAGAGGGGCGTGTCGGGGTGGGCGACGGACTCGGTGAGGAGGCGGCCGAGCCGGGCGAGCAGCGCCTCGACGGTCTCGGGGTCGTACAGGTCGGTGGCGTACTCGGCGGTGATGTCGAGGCCGGCGGGCCGGCCGTCGGGGGTGAGGTGCTCGTCGAAGCCGACGGTGAGGTCGAACTTGGCGGTGCTGGTGGGCGGGTACTCGGTGCGTGTCCGCAGGCCGGGGAAGTCGGCTCCGGAGTCGGTGGCCCCGGCCTGCACCAGGGTCAGCATGACCTGGAAGAGGGGGTGGCGGTCGCCGGTGCGCTCGGGGTTGAGGGCCTCGACGAGCCGGTCGAAGGGCAGGTCCTGGTGCGCCCAGGCGGCGAGGTCGGTGGTCCGGACCCGCTCCAGGAGCTCCCGGAAGGTCGGGTCGCCGCCGACGTCGGTGCGCAGCACCAGCGTGTTCACGAAGAAGCCCACGAGGTCGTCGAGGGCCTCGTCGGTGCGGCCGGCGACCGGGGAGCCGAGGGGCACGTCGGTGCCGGCTCCGGAGGCGGCGAGCACGGTCGCCAGGGCCGCCTGGGCGGCCATGAAGAGGGTGGCACCGCTCTGCCGGGCCAGGTCGACGAGGGCCGCGTGGGTCGCGGGCGGGCAGTGGAGGGTGCGGGTGTCGCCGCGGTAGGAGGCGACGGCGGGGCGGGGCCGGTCCGCCGGCAGGGTGGCCTCGGCCGGGAGTCCCGCGAGGTGCTCGCGCCAGTAGTCGATCTGCCGGGCCATGACGCTGTCCTCGGCGTCGGCATCGCCCAGCAGTTCGTGCTGCCAGAGGGTGTAGTCGGCGTACTGGATCTCCAGCGGCTCCCGCTCGGGGGCGCGGCCGGCGGTGCGGGCCCGGTAGGCGTGGGCGAGGTCGCGGAGCAGGGGGGCGATGGACCAGCCGTCGGAGGCGATGTGGTGCATGACGACGAGCAGGACGTGCTCGTCGTCGGAGTCCACGGGGACCTGGGAGTCCGGGGAGTCCAGGCGGATGAGCCGTGCCTCGACGGGCAGGTCGACGGCCAGGTCGAAGACGTGGGCCGACTCGGTGGCGAGGACCTCCGGGAGGGTCTCCGGGGTGGCCGTGAGGACGGGCAGGTCGAGCCGTACGTCGGCGGCCTCGCGTATCTCCTGGTACGGGGTGCCGTCGCGCTCGGGGTAGACGGTGCGCAGGCTCTCGTGGCGGGCGACGAGGTCGCCGAGGGCCAGGGTCAGCGCCTCGGTGTCGAGGGCGCCGGTGAGGCGGAGGGCCAGCGGGATGTTGTAGGTCGCCGACGGGCCCTCCAGCTGGGCGAGGAACCACAGGCGCTGCTGGGCGTATGACAGGGGGATCACTGGGAGGCTCCCATCCGGCGCATCGGCCGCAGCTTGGGACGCGCGCTCTCGGCGCGGTCGAGTCGTTCGGCCAGGCCGGCCACGTTCGGGTTCTCGAAGAGGGCGGGCACCGGGAGTTCGGCGCCGAGGGCGGTACGGATCCGGCTGACGAGCCGGGTGGCGAGCAGGGAGTGCCCGCCGAGGCGGAAGAAGTCGTCGTCGATGGTGACGGCGGGGACGCCGAGGACGTCCGCGAACAGGCCGCAGAGGACCTCCTCGCGCGGGTTGCGCGGCTGCCGGCCGCCGCCGGCGGTCGTGGCCGGCGGTGCGGGCAGGGCGCGGCGGTCGAGCTTGCCGTTGCCGGTCAGGGGCAGGGCGTCCAGGACCACGAAGGCGGACGGGACCATGTAGTCCGGCAGGAGGTCGGTGGCGTGGGTGCGCAGCCGGTCGGGGTCCGGGGCGGTGCCGTCGGCGCCGACCAGGTAGGCGACGAGCCGCTTGTCGCCGGGCCGGTCCTCTCGGACGATCACCGCCGCCTGGGCGAGGGAGCCGTGGGCGATCAGCGCCGACTCGATCTCCCCGGGCTCGATGCGGAAGCCGCGCAGCTTCACCTGCTGGTCGGCCCGCCCCAGGTACTCGATCTCGCCTTCCCGCGACCAGCGGACCAGGTCGCCGGTGCGGTACATCCGTGCGCCCGGCGGCCCGTAGGGGTCGGCGACGAACCGTTCGGCGGTGAGCGCGGGCCGGTCCAGGTAGCCCTGGGCGAGGCCCGTTCCCGCGATGTACAGCTCGCCCTGGACGCCGGCGGGCAGCAGGCCCAGGTGCTCGTCGAGGACGTAGAGGCGGGTGTTGTCCAGGGGGCGCCCGATGGGCAGGGGACCGTCGTAGTCGAAGGGCCGGTGGAGGGTGTGCGAGGTGGCGAAGGTCGTCGTCTCCGTCGGCCCGTAGCCGTTGACCACCGTCAGGTTCGGGCAGGCGTCCATGACCCGGCGCACCGCCTCCGGCGGCACCACGTCACCACCCGTCCAGACCTCCCCGAGCCCGGCGAAGGCACCGGGGTCCTCCTCCGCGACCAGCCGGAACAGACCCACCGTCAGCCACAGACCCGTGATCGACTCCTCGGCGAGGACGGTCCTGAGCGCGGCCGTGTCGAGCAGACCCGGCGGGGCGACGACCAGGGTGCCGCCCGAGAGGAGCGGCGCCCACAGCTCGTACGTCGTCGCGTCGAAGGCGAGCGGCGAGTGCAGCAGGACCCGGCGGTGGGCGTCGCCCGTGAACCGGGTGTCGGCGGCGAGTTCGGTGACGTTGCGGTGGGTGACGGCGACGCCCTTCGGCACCCCGGTCGAGCCCGAGGTGAACATCACGTACGCGAGCTGCTCGGGGTGGACGTCGACCTCGGGTGCCGTGTCGGGCAGGCCGTCGGAGGGGTCCGACAGGCGCAGGATCCGGGCGCCGGCGGGGAGTGCGAGGTCCGCGAGGTCCCGGTCGGCGAGGAGGTGGGTCCCGCCCGACATCCGCAGGACGAGCTCGATGCGGTCCGCCGGGTAGCGGGTGTCGAGCGGCACGTACACCGCGCCGGCCTTCACCACGGCGAGGATCGCCTCGACGGCCTCCGAGGAGCGGTCGAGGAAGAGGATCACGCGCGAGCCGGGGCGGACGCCCTCGGCGATCAGCCGGTGGGCGAGGCGGTTGGCGCGCCGGTCCAGCTCAGCGTACGTCAGCCGCTGTCCGCCGAAGGTGACGGCGACGGCGTCGGGGGTGCGGGCCGCCTGCGCGGCGAACAGGTGCGGCAGGGAGGCCGCGGGGCGGGACCGCCGGGCGCCGGTCCAGGTGTCGAGGAGCTGCGTCCGTTCGTCGGCGGCCAGGACGTCGAGCTCGCCGATCGGGACGTCGGGGGCGCCGGCCGCCGCTTCGAGGAGGCGGACGAGCCGTGCGGTGACGGCCGAGACGCTGCCCGCCTCGTAGAGGTCGGTGGCGTACTCGACGGTGATGCCGAGGCCGGCCGGGCCGCCGTCGTCCGTCCGGTGCTCGTGGAAGGTGAAGGTGAGGTCGAACTTGGCGATGTCGAGGGTGGTGAACTCCGACCGGGCCCGCAGCCCCGCGAGTTCCGGTACCGGACCGGCCGCGTCGGTGACGGAGAGCATGACCTGGAAGAGGGGGTGCCGGGCGGCGGACCGCTCGGGGTTGAGGGTCTCCACGAGCCGGTCGAAGGGCACGTCCTGGTGCGCCCAGGCGGCCAGGTCGGTGGCCCGGACCCGCTCCAGGAGCTGGCGGAAGGTCGGGTTGCCGCTGACGTCGGTGCGGAGCACGAGGGTGTTGACGAAGAATCCGACCAGGTCGTCGAGGGCTTCGTCGGTGCGGCCGGCGACCGGGGAGCCGAGCGGGATGTCGGCGCCCGCTCCGGAGCGCGAGAGCAGGACGGCGGTGGCCGCCTGGGCGACCATGAAGAGGGTCGTGCCGTTCTCGCGGGCAAGCCGGGTGAGCGCGGTGTGCAGGTCCGCGGGGCACTGGACGGTGAGGGAGGCGCCGCGGTACGAGGCGGTGGCGGGCCGCGTCCGGTCGGCGGGCAGCGTCGCCTCCTCCGGGAGCCGGTCCAGCGCCTCGCGCCAGTGGGCGAGTTGGCGCTCCTCGTCGGCGGCGAGCAGGGCCTCCTGCCACAGGGCGTAGTCGGCGTACTGGACGGGCAGCGGCCGCCAGTCGGGGGCGGTGCCTTCGGCGCGGGCGGTGTAGGCCGCGCCGAGGTCCCGCATGAGGGGGGTGTTCGACCAGCCGTCGGAGGCGATGTGGTGGGTCACGAGGAGCAGGACGTGCTCGTCGTCGGCGAGCCGCACGAGGTCGGCGCGGACGGGCAGTTCGCGGGAGAGGTCGAAGGTCGTGGCGGAGAGGTCGCGGAGCACGGCCGGAAGGGCGTCGTCCGTCGCCGGGATGACCGGCAGGTCGAGGCGGACCTCCGCGGCCGGGACGACCACCTGGTGGGGGGTGCCCCGGTCGGCCGGGAAGACGGTGCGCAGGGCCTCGTGCCGCCCGACGACGTCGGTCAGGGCGAGGCGCAGCGCGTCGGCGTCCAGGGGGCCGCTGAGGCGTACGGCGAGGGGGATGTTGTACGTCGCGGAGGCGCCCTCCAGCTGGTCGAGGAACCAGAGCCTGCGCTGGGCGGCGGAGAGCGGCACCCGGTCGGGTCGCTCGCCGGCCACCAGGGCCGGGCGGCGGTCCCGGCCGTCGGCGGCGGCGAGGTGCTCGGCGAATCCGGCGACGGTGGGGCAGCGGAAGAGGTCCCGTACGGACACCTGCGCCCCGAGGGTGTGCCGGATGCGGCTGACCAGCCGGGTGCCGAGGAGGGAGTGTCCGCCGAGGCGGAAGAAGTCGTCGTCGATGGAGACCGCGGGCACTCCGAGCGCGTCGGCGAAGAGTCCGCAGAGCACCTCCTCGGCGGGGGTGCGGCCCTGTCGGCCGCCGGGTCCGGTGCCGAGCCGGGGGGCGGGCAGGGCGCGGCGGTCCAGCTTGCCGTTGGCGGTCAGCGGCAGGACGTCGAGGGCGACGAGGGCGGAGGGGACCATGTACTCGGCGAGCCGCCGCGCGCAGTGGCGGCGCAGGCTCTCGGTGTCGACGCGGGTGCCGGGGGCGGGGATGACGTAGGCGACGAGTCGCTTGTCGCCGGGCCGGTCCTCGCGGACGATCACCGCGGCCTGGGCGACGGCCTCGTCCTCCAGGAGCACGGTCTCGATCTCGCCGAGCTCGATGCGGAAGCCGCGCAGCTTCACCTGCTGGTCGGCACGCCCCTCGAAGAGGATCTCACCGTGCTCGTTCCAGCGCGCCAGGTCGCCCGTACGGTACATCCGCTCCCCCGCCGGCCCGAACGGATCGGCCACGAACCGTTCGGCGGACAGGGCGGACCGGCCGACGTATCCCCACGCGAGGTGGCTGCCGGCGACGTACAGTTCGCCCACCACTCCGGGCACGACCGGTCGCAGGGCCGCGTCGAGGACGTACATCCGGGTGTTGGCCATGGGCACGCCGAGGTGCAGCCGCTCGACCTCCCGCTCCTCCGGCCCGAACGCCTGGTAGCTGCAGAACACCGTGGACTCGGTCGGTCCGTAGGCGTGGACCACCGACGTCGCCGGGCAGGAGTCGAGGACCCGCCGGAGCGCCGGGGCCGACAGGACGTCGCCACCGGTCCAGATCTCCGCGAGTCCGGCGAGGGACTCGACCGCCTCGGAGGCCATCGCGTCGAAGAGGGCCGTCGTGAAGTACGCGGCCGTCACGCGCTGTTCGGTGATCACCCGGGCCAGCTCCGCGATGTCCACCTTCGCCGTCCGGAGGATCACCGCCGTTCCCCCGCTGAGGAGCGGCACCCACAGCTCGTACGTCGAGGAGTCGAAGGCGAGCGGCGAGTACGCGAGCACCCGACGGTGCCGCTCCCCCGCCCCCCACCACGGATCGAGCGCCAGCTCGACGACGTTCCGGTGCGTGTTGGCCACGCCCTTCGGCGTACCGCTCGACCCCGACGTGAACATCACGTACGCCAACTGGTCCGGATGCACGGGCACATCGAGCGGTCCGACAGTCTCGGCGAGGAGCGCCGGCACGTCGGGGGCGGACAGGATGTCCGCGTCCCGGGCGAACGCCACCTCGTGGACCGGGCGGTCGGTGACGAGGAGGGAGGCGCCGGTGTCGGCGAGGATGAACGCGAGGCGCTCCTCCGGCTGGCGCGGGTCGAGGGGGACGTACGCGCCGCCCGCCTTGAGGACCGCGAGGGCCGCGACCACGAACTCCGGCGACCGGTCGAGGAAGAGGCCGACGGCGGCGCCCGGGAGGACTCCCCGCGCGGCGAGGCGGGCGGCGAAGGCGTCCGAGGCGTGGTCGAGTGCGCGGTAGGCCATCTCGCGTTCCCCGCACACCAGCGCCACGGCGTCCGGCGTCCGTGCGGCCTGGGCGGCGAACAGCTCGTGCAGCGCGCCCCCGGGAAGCCGCACGGCGGTGTCGTTGTAGCCGGCGAGCAGGGCGTGGCGCTGCTCCGGGGAGAGCAGTTCGATGTCGGCGACCTTGACGTCCGGGTCGGCGATCACGGCGTCCAGGACGCGGGCGAGCCGTTCGGCGGCGGCCTCGACGGTGTCGGGGTCGTACAGGTCGGTGGCGTACTCCAGGACGATGTCCAGGCCGTTGGGGTGGCCGATCCGGTCACGGTGCTCGTAGAAGTTGACGGTGAGGTCGAACTTGGCGATGCCCGCGCTCAGCCGCTCGGTCTCGGCGCGCACGCCCGGCAGGCGGGGTGTGGCCTCGGCGGCCTCGGCGAGGGTCAGCATGACCTGGAAGAGGGGGTGGCGGGCGGCGGAGCGCTCGGGGTTGAGGGTCTCGACGAGCCGGTCGAAGGGCAGCTCCTGGTGGGCCCAGGCGGACAGGTCGGTCTCCCGGACGCGGTCGAGGAGCTCCCGGAAGGTCGGGTCGCCCGAGGCGTCGGTGCGCAGCACGAGGGTGTTGACGAAGAAGCCGACCAGGTCCTCCAGGGCCTCGTCGGTCCGGCCGGCGACGAGGGAGCCGAGGGGGATGTCGGTGCCGGCCCCGGAGCGGGACAGCAGGGCGACGGTGGCCGCCTGCGCCACCATGAAGAGGGTCACGCCGTGTTCCCTGGCCAGCGTGGAGAGCGCCTGGTGGGCCTCCGCCGGGCAGTGCACGGTGTGGGTGGCGCCCCGGTAGGAGGCGACGACCGGGCGGGGGCGGCTGGTGGGCAGCGTCACCTCGGCGGGCAGCCGGTCGAGCGCCCGGCGCCAGTGGTCGAGCTGGGCCTCCTCGTGGTCGGCGAGCAGGGTCTGCTGCCACAGGGCGTAGTCGGCGTACTGGACGGGCAGCGGCTCCCAGTCGGGGGCGGTGCCCTCGGTGCGGGCGGTGTAGGCGGCGCCGAGGTCCCGCATGAGGGGGGTGTTCGACCAGCCGTCGGAGGCGATGTGGTGGACGACCAGGACGAGGACGCTCCGGGTGGGGGCGAGTTCGAGGAGCACCGCGTGCAGGGGGAGGTCGGTGGCGAGGTCGAAGAGGTGCGCGGTCTCCTCGGCGAGCCGGGCGGGCAGCTCGTCCTCGGTGACGGGGACGACCGTGAACGGCACGGTCACCTGGTCGGGTTCGGCGATGTGCTGGCGCGGCTCGCCCTCGTGCACCGGGTAGCTGGTGCGGAGCACCTCGTGGCGGGTGATCACGTCGCCGACCGCCTGCCGCAGCGCCTCGTGGTCGACGCTGCCGGTGAGGCGGACGGCGAGGGGGATGTCGTACGTGGCGGAGGGGCCTTCCATCTGGTCGAGGAACCAGAGGCGGCGCTGGGCGGCGGAGAGCGGGAGGTCGTCGTCGGTCCGGCCGGCGACGGTGAGCGCGGGGCGCGCGGGCTGCCCGGCTCCGGAGGCGATCCGCCGGGCGAGCCCGGCGACGGTCGGGTTCTGGAAGAAGTCCCGCAGGGAGAGTTCGGTCGCGAGGGCGGTGCGGATGCGGCCGACCAGGCGGGTGGCGAGGAGGGAGTGTCCGCCGAGGCGGAAGAAGTCGTCGTCGAGGGAGACCGCGGGCACTCCGAGCGCGTCGGCGAAGAGTCCGCAGAGCACCTCCTCGGCGGGGGTGCGGGGGGCGCGGCCCGTGGCGCCGTCGTACGCCGGGGCGGGCAGGGCGCGCCGGTCGAGCTTTCCGTTGGCGGTCAGGGGGAGTTCGGCGAGCTCGACGAGGGCGGAGGGGACGGCGTACTCGGCGAGGCGGGTGCCGGCGAGGGTGTGGAGGGCCTCGGTGTCGACGCGGGTGCCGGGGGCGGGGACGACGTAGGCGACGAGTCGCTTGTCGCCGGGCCGGTCCTCGCGGACGATCACCGCGGCCTGGGCGACGGCCTCGTCCTCCAGGAGCACGGTCTCGATCTCGCCGAGCTCGATGCGGAAGCCGCGCAGCTTCACCTGCTGGTCGGCACGCCCCTCGAAGAGGATCTCGCCGAACTCGTTCCAGCGCGCCAGGTCGCCCGTCCGGTACATCCGCTCCCCCGCCGGCCCGAACGGGTCCGCGACGAACCGTTCGGCGGACAGGGCCGGGCGCCCCACGTATCCCCGGGCCAGGTGGCTGCCGGCGACGTAGAGCTCCCCGACCTCTCCGGGAGCGACGGCCCGCAGGGCCGCGTCGAGGACGTACATCCGGGTGTTGGCCATGGGCACCCCCAGGTGCAGCCGCTCGACCTCCCGCTCCTCCGGCCCGAACGCCTGGTAGCTGCAGAACACCGTGGACTCGGTCGGTCCGTAGGCGTGCACCACCGATGTCCCCGGGCAGGAGTCGAGGACCCGCTGGAGCGCCACCGGCGACAGCACGTCGCCACCGGTCCAGATCTCCGCGAGTCCGGCGAGGGACTCGACCGCCTCGGAGGCCATCGCGTCGAAGAGGGCCGTCGTGAAGTACATCGCGGTGATCCGCTGTTCGACGACGGCGCGGGCCAGTTCCGCGATGTCGATCTTGGGGGTGGGCAGCACGACCGCCGTCCCCCCGCTCAGGAGCGGCACCCACAGCTCGTACGTCGAGGAGTCGAAGGCGAGCGGCGAGTACGCGAGCACCCGATGGTGCCGCTCCCCCGCCCCCCACCACGGATCGAGCGCCAGCTCGACGACGTTGCGGTGCGTGTTGGCCACGCCCTTCGGCGTACCGCTCGACCCCGACGTGAACATCACGTACGCCAACTGGTCCGGATGCACGGGCACATCGAGCGGCGGTACGTCCCCGGCCGCCACCGCCACGTCCTCCGTGAGCCGCAGCACCGGCAGGTCGCCCGCGAAGGCCGTCTCCCGCTCGTCGCGGTCGGTGAGGAGGAGGACGGCTCCGGTGTCGGCGAGGACGAACGCGCGGCGCTCCTCCGGCTGACGCGGGTCGAGGGGGACGTACGCGCCGCCCGCCTTGAGGACCGCGAGGAGCGCGACGACATAGGAGAGGGAACGGTCCTGGAGGAGACCGACGCCGTCGCCGGGCCGTACGCCCAGGCCCCGCAGGCGGTGGGCCAGGGCCGTGGCGGCCGAGTCGAGCGAGCGGTAGGTGAGTTCGCGTTCCCCGCACACCAGCGCCACGGCGTCCGGCGTCCGTGCGGCCTGGGCGGCGAACAGCTCGTGCAGCGCGCCCTCGGGAAGCCGCACGGAGGTGCTGTTGTACGCGTCGATGTCGACGGCGGGAGCCTGGACGGAGTGCTGGTGAGACATCTTCTCGACACCATTCTCGAAGGTTCGGGCGTATACGGGTCTCGCGGCGTGCCGGACGTCCCGTACGGCCACGACTGGGAATCGCGTAGGTGGTGCTGAGGCGGGCTAGGCGGCGCCGGGGGCGGCCGGGGGCCGCTCCCACCGGTCCGGCAGGAGCAGGTCCTCCGGGGCGAGGCCGTTCACGTGGTACTTGCCGACCGCGCTGGTCAGCATCCGCAGTTCGAGGGCGAGGGCCTCGACGAGCCGGGTCAGGCCGGCCTCGCGGTCCTCGTCGACGGCGAGCAGTGCGGCGCGGCCCAGGCCGACGGCGCGGGCGCCGAGCGCGAGGGCCTTGACGGCGCGGGTCCCCTCCCACATGCGTCCGCTGGCGAGGAGGCAGTGGTCGGTGGGTCCGACGCGGCGCAGGCAGTCGGCGAGGGGCAGTCCGACGTGGGTGAGGAAGCCGGTGGGGGCCCAGGCGGTGCCGCCCTCCGCGCCGTCGACGGTGACGGAGTCCGCGCCGGCCGCCCAGGCGGTGGCCGCGGCCTGGGCCACGTCCCGGCCGGGGTGGAGCTTCACCCACACCCTGGCGCGGGGGAAGTTGTTGCGCATGAGGCGGATCTGCTGGCGCAGGATCTCCTCGGTGAAGGTGCCGGGGCTGGCGACCCGGAGCACCCGGTCGCTGCCGGCGCCGAACACCTCGTCGAGGGCGTACTGTTCGGCGATCAGGGACGAGGCCTCGCGGCTGAGCAGGGTGAGCCCGCCGAGGCCGGGCTTGGCTCCCTGGCCGACCTTGAGCTCGAAGGCGAGGCGGCCGGTGGCGAGCAGGGGTTCGGTGACCGGGTCGCTGTAGACGAGGTTCCACACCTCGGCGTCGGCGTCCTCGGTGGACTGCTGGACGACGACGCCGCCGTGTTCGCCGTCGGCGGCCTCGGCGTAGGCGGCGATCCGGCCGAGCAGCGGGGAGGCGCCGGAGTCTCCGGCGCTGCGGTAGCCGTTGACGGGGACGACGTTCTCGCCGATGACGAGGGGGATGCCGAGCGCTCCGGCCTGTCGTCCCGCGGCCTCGCCGAGGTCGTGGCTGGCGACCTGGGTGGACCCGAAGGCCGACACGTACAGCGGCAGGCGGCTGGTGAACCCGCCGATGACGGTGGAGAGTTCGACGTCGCTGTAGAGGGGTTCGCGGGCGAGGTCGATGAGCTTCTTCAGCCGCTCGGGCATGAAGACGGGCGGCACGATCCTGATGCGTTCCAGGACGTCGTCCGGGTCGTGCCCGGCCCGCTCCGGGGACGGGCCGGGGACGGCGCCGAGGAGGCCGCTGCCGTAGCCCGCCTCGGCGGGGAAGACCGCTCCGGCGCCGTGCCGGGCGCGCAGCCGGACCTGCTCCTCGGGGAAGCCGTCGGCGACGAGTGCGGTGCTCACGCCGACACCACCCCGGGGAGCTTCGGGTAGGCGCTGGCCTGCCAGGCGGCCTGCCGTCCGGTGACGTAGCGGGTGAAGCGCTCCAGGCCGATGCCGAAGCCGGAGCTCGCGGGGATGCCCCGGCGGGCCAGGTCCAGGTACCAGCCGTACTTGGCGGGGTTCTCGCCGGTCTCCCGCATGCGGGTGACGAGGGTGGCGTAGTCGTGCTCCCGCTCGCTGCCGCTGGCCAGCTCGCCGTACCCCTCGGGGGCGATGAGGTCGAAGTTCCGCAGGACGCCGGGCTGTTCGGCGTTCTCCTTGTCGTAGAAGCCGCGCGAGCCCTTGGGGTAGTCGGTGATGAAGAAGGGGCGTTCGGCCCGGGCGGAGACGATCTCCTCGGCCTGCCAGTCGATCTCGGCGGCCGGGTCCTGGGGGTGGCCGAGGCCGATCAGCTCGGCGGTGGTCTCCTGGTGGCCGACGCGGCCGAAGGCGCCGTCGAGGATGGCGCGCAGCGCGTCGGCGTCCCGGCCGAGGAGCTCCAGGTCGGCCGGCAGGCCGGTCACGACCTCGGCGACGACATGGCTGACGAGCTGTTCGGCGAGGTCCATCGCGTCCTCGCGGCGGGCGTCGCGGATCTCCACGTCGATCTGGTGGAACTCGGCGAGGTGGCGGTGGGTGACGGCCGTTTCGAGGGGTTCGAGCCGGACGTTGGGGGCGATGTAGAAGATCTTGTCGAAGGCGAGCAGCGAGGCCTGCTTGTAGAGGATCGCGCTCGTCATCATCTTGTACTTGTGGCCGTAGAAGTCGACGTCCACCTGCTTGGAGCCCCGGATGCCCGGGTCGGTGACCGGGCCGATGATGGGCGGAAGCAGCTCCTGGAAGCCGCGGCCGGTCAGGAAGGCGCGGGTCGCGGCGAGCATGTGGCTCTGGACCCGCAGGGTGGCCCGGGTGAGCGGATCGGTCAGATGCGCGTCGGGCGAGGACGGGAACGGCAGGAGCGTCTCGTCCACGGCCTCGGCGATGGTGACGGTCATGGTCATACCTCCTGAAGGAGAGGGGCGTCGACGGGGGTGCCGTCGACGTCCTCGGTGCGGGTGTCGAGGTGGTCGTACCGGCGTTGTACGAAGGTCAGCGCGTCGTGCAGTCCGGACGCGGTGAGCCGGGCGCCGCTGCGTCCGGCGACCCGCCCGATGGGCATGGCCCCGATGTTCGACCAGGTCAGCCGGCCCGCCGCGTCGATGTGGCTGCGGGAGCGGCCGGCGTTGTCCGGGTGCAGGCAGTAGGGGACGTCCAGGTAGCCGCGCTCGAAGGCCTTCAGGAGCGCGCTGCCGAGGTCGCTGTGCAGGTCGAGCACGGCGTCCACGAGGGCGCGGGCCTCGGCGTAGACGGGGTTGCCGGCCGCGTCGTCCGTCTCCTCGGCGCCCGCGGTCGCGGCCGCCCGGCGGGCCGCCTCCGTGGCGATGCGCAGGGCCCGGACGTTCTCGGCGACGGTCGGGATGCGGTGGGCCTCGGCGGCGGTCTTCACGATGAGCCGCTGCCCGCCGGCCCGGACCGCGAGCTCGGCCGAGTCCGCGAGGAGTGCGTGGGCGCCGCGTGTGGTCCTCGGGTACACCCCCATGTAGGTGTAGACGACGACGTGCCAGTCGGTGTCCGGCAGGAGTTCGGCCGCGAGCCGGCGCAGGGCTCGCAGTGCCTGCCGGTCCTGCTCGGGGTTGGTCTGCTGGGCGTAGCTGAGCGAGACGGAGCGCAGGCCCGCGCGGTGGAAGAACACGCCCTCCAGGGCGCTGATCGCCACGAGCAGTCCCGGCGGGCAGAGCTGGCCGAGCATGCAGCCGCCGAAGCTCTCCAGGTGCGGTTCCGCCCCGTCGGCGCGCAGGGCGGCCAGCTGCTCGCAGGTCTCCTGCCAGTTGCGGACGGAGTCCTCCAGCGGGGTGCGGCCGTAGGGCAGGCAGTACGAGACGGGGCCGCCCTCGGTCGCGGTGAGGCCGAGCCGGGCGAGCGCGGCGACGATCCGCTGGGGTCGTGCCGAGCCGTGCCGGACCTGGACGGGGAAGGTCTCGTCCGCGAGGCCGTCCAGGACCCAGTGCGAGGTGCCGGGGCTGTAGGAGGTGATGGGGTAGCCGTTGAGGGGGATGCCGTTGCCGAGGGCGCGGACGGCCGAGGGCTCGTCGCAGACCCGGGTGTAGCTGTCGATGGTGAGGGTGCCGGCGACGGCGTCCGTCGCGGCCTTGGTGGCCGCCAGACCGGCCCGCATCCGGGCGGGCTGGGAGAAGCCCATGCGGGGCTGGACCACGAGGGCGCCCCGGGCGTGGGCCCCGGCGACGAACCGTCCGAAGGACGTCACCCTGCCACCCCTTCGAGCGGGGCGGCGGCCGGGGCCGGGGCGCGGTCGGCGGCGAGTCGGGCGACGAACGCCTCGAAGGCGCCGAGGCCCGCTTCCTGGTCCTGCTCCGGGTCGTCCTGGAACACCGCGTCGAAGCCCGCCTCACGGAGCCGGCGGCCGTGCCCGGCGCGCTGCTCGGCGCCGAGGACGCCCAGCTTGCCGCCGATGACGGCGGGCAGGCCCGCCAGCTCCCACCGCGAGCGGATCGTCTGGATCAGCTGCTCGGCGTCCTGGAATCCGTGGCCGTTGACGGTGCTGACGACGAGCAGGTCGGGCTGGTACTTGCCGCAGGACTCCACGATCTCGTCCTGGGGGACGCACGGGCCCAGGTTGATGACGTGGTGTCCCAGGTCTTCGATCAGCAGTTGAATGAATACGAGATTCCAGGTGTGCGCATCGGACGGCAGTCCGGTGACAACGACGTCCAGCGGCCCGGATCGCTCCCGGGACGCCACTTCCGCAGTCTGCATCATCACTTCGTCCACATCGTGGGATGACAAGTGGGAGAAGGAGGTCCTGGATCGCTCGGAACGTCCCTTCGGCATCGATCGTAGGAAGGCGGGATCCCGCCGACCGGCGCCCGGAGCGGCAACCGGGCGGCAGTTGCCGGTACGTGCCGCCGCCGTGTTCCCGGCCCGTCCTACAGTCGGATTCCGCCGCCGCGCCGGCCTGTTCGGACAGCGCGAGCACGCGTCCCGGAGACCCTGAGGAGTGGACCCATGTCCCAGATCGCCCCCGCCGCCGAGCTGGCCGCGGCCCTGCGTGACGTCATGTCGGATGCCGATCGCCACGAGCCCCTGGGCGAGGCGAAGTTCGCGGTGCTGGAGGCGGCGGTGCAGCTGATCGACGCCGACCGGCCCGAGCTGGCGGACCAGCCCGGGCTGCGTACGGAACTGCTGCGCGAGGCGCTCGGTTCGGTGCGGGCCGCGGCGGTCGCCACCGGCATCGCCGTCACGCGCGCGAACGAGGTGTCGCGCGTACTGGTGTGAGGAGACGCGGCGCGAGGTGCTGCCGCCGAACTGCCGCCCGGGCTGCCCGAACCGGCGTACCCGCTCTCGTAGCGTCGTGGCACCGGTGCGGCACCGGATCCCCGTTCCACGGACCCCACAGAGGTGAAGCCATGGCAACCAATCCGTTCGACGACGCCGACGGCCGTTTCGTCGTCCTGGCCAACGACGAGGGCCAGCACTCGCTGTGGCCCGCCCGGGTCCGGCGCCCGGAGGGCTGGCGGCTGGTCCGCGAGGAGGGCAGCAAGCAGGAGTGCGCCGAGTACGTCGAGACCCACTGGACGGACCTGCGTCCCCGTTCGGTCGTCGCCGCGATGGGCGGCTGACGGAGGGCGGGCACGGCGGAGGGGCGGCGTCGGTACGGGCTCTCACGAGCCGGTGCCGACGCCGCCCCTCCGTCGTGTCGTCACTCCCGGCCGGTCACGCACCACTCCAGGACCGCCATCGCCGCGGTCATCTTGTGGTGGGCCTGCCGCCAGGCGAGGCTGCGCTCCCCGTCGAGGACCTCGTCGCTGACCTCCTGGCCGCGGACGGCGGGCAGGTCGTGCAGGAAGACGGTGTCCGGTCCGCTGTACCGCTCGAAGAACTCCCGGTCGACGGCGAAGCCCTCGAAGGCCGTCAGCCAGTCCGGGTCCGCCTTCGGCACGCCCATCGTCTGCCAGCGGCTCGTGTAGACCGCGTCGACGGGTCCCTCGACCGCGGCCGGGTCGGTGATCCGGCTCACCAGGTGTCCCTCGCCGCCGAGTTCGTCGACGAGGTCGAGGGTGCTCTTGGGCACCTCGTACCCCTCGGGGCTCAGCAGGGTGATCCGCAGTCCGGGCGTGAGCGCGCCGGCCAGCGCGAGGGCCGCGCCGGAGCTGTTGCCCTCGCCGACGACGAGCACATGGCGTCCGGCGAGCTCCCCGAACCGCTCGGCGAGCGTGGCGAGGTCGGCGATCGCCTGGGTCGGGTGCTCGTCCAGGCTGAGGGCGTTGACCACGGCGAGGTCGGGGCTGCCGCCGAGGCGGCGCATCTCCTCCACGTCGCCGTTGGTCCGTACGACGAGCGCGTCGAGGTACTGGCCGAGGACCCGGCTGGTGTCCTCCACCGTCTCCCCGGTGGTGAGCTGGAGTTCGTCGGGGCCGAACGTGATGACGTCGGCGCCCAGCCGGGTGGCCCCGCTCCAGAAGGAGGTACGGGTCCGGGTGGACGACTTGCGGAAGTAGATGCCGACCTGGCGTCCCGCCAGCGGCCTGGCTTCGGCGCCGGCGCCGAACTCGACGGCGCGGGCGACGATGCGGGCGAGCTGCTCGGGCGTGAGGTCGGCGAGCGAGATCAGGTTGCGCATGGCGGACGGGCCTTTCTGCGAAGGATCGGGAGAGCGGGGTGGGTGGGGTGGGGTCAGGAGACGAGGGCCGAGGCGGGGACGAGCGAGGCGGAGCGTTCGGCGGCGTGCTGCCGCACCAGGTTGAGCACCCCGAAGCGCGGGGCGCCGTCCTCCTCGCCGGGCAGCCGTCGCACGAGCCCGCGCAGCATCAGCGCGTGCACGTCACGGACCACGGCGGCCGGGGTTCTGGACAGTCCGGCGGCGGCCTGGTCGGCGCTCCAGCCGTCGGGGAGCATGCTCAGGTCGCCGAGGAGCGCCGCCGGAGCGTCGTCGAGGCGGCGCACGGCCGCCGCGAGGAGCGCGGCGAACCCCTCGCCGCCCGTGTCGCCCGCGGTCACGTCGTCCACGACGTCCAGCGGGGTGTCCCGGGCGATCCTCAGCAGCTCGGCGGGTGAGCGCAGCAGCAGCCAGGAGGCGGCCGCCTCCATCGCCCGGGGCACGCCGTCGAGGGCCCGGCTCAGGCACGCCACCGTGCGCACGAGGGAGTCGCCGGGCATCAGGTCGGGGCGCATGTGACCGACGTACGACAGCATCAACTCGACGGCGGGCTGCCCGGCGGTCAGGGACTCCCCCGGCAGTGGCGTTCCCGTGCCGTCCGACGGCTCCGGCTCGGGTACGGGCAGCGGGCCGAGCGGCAGCATCCGGTTGCCCGGGGTGCGGTGCGGCTCCCGCGTGGTGATCAGCACCTTGAGGCGTTCGCAGGCGTGCAGCAGTTCCAGGAGCGGGGGTGCGATGTGGGGGGCGGCGTCGTGGCCGTCGAGGACGAGGAGGGTGGCCCGGCCGCGTATGACGGAGGCGAGTTCGTCCAGGCCCCGGCCGCCGAGGGCGAGGGAGCGGGCCCAGCCCGTCAGGGCGGACCGCGGGCTGCGGGACGCGGCGGGCCCGGACGCCTGCGGCGGCGCGGCCTCGTTCATGTCGACCCAGAGGACCGGCGTCCGGTCGCGGCCGTGCAGCAGCAGCGCGGCCTCCTGGGCCAGTCGGGTCTTGCCGACGCCGGCCAGGCCCACGACGCTGAGCAGCCGCTCGTGCTCGGTGGCGAGCAGTCCGGTCAGGGACCGCAGTTCCTCGGTGCGGCCGACCAGCCTGCGCAGCGGCTGCGGCGGCGGCGCCAGCTCCGCGCCGTACGTCTCGCGCATCACCGTGCCGGCCTCCGCTCCCTCGACGGCCAGCTCCAGTGCGGCGCGGCGGGCGTCGCTCAGCCGCATGGCGCCGGCGAGCAGCCGGAGCGTCTCCCGGCGCGGGTGCCGCACCCTCCCCTGCTCCAGGTCGCGGATGGCCCGCACGCTGACGGTCGAGAGGCCGGCCAGCTGTTCCTGGGTGATGCCGGCCCACTGCCGCGCGGACCTCAGCTGTTCGGCGAGCCCGTCCGGAGATGCCTCGGTCATGACCAGTCTCCTTGCTGCATGGGGGTCCTCACTGTCGAGGGCCGCGAGGAAGTCGGCCTCGTGGTTCCCAAGGTGGCGGCGGGGCTTACCGATCCCGTACCGCCTCGTTCCCGAGGGTCACGGGAACGGGCTAGGATCCGCATGCACCGGCGGGTGGGGCGTGGACAGGTGACCTGGGGGGGTGCTCACGGCGATGACCGCTGCCGAAGGGCGATCGCTGCGTTTCAACGTGCTGGGCCCCCTTGAGGGCTGGGCCGACGGCTCCCGGCTGCGGCTGGGAGGACTGATCCAGGAACGCGTCCTCGGCACTCTGCTCCTGGAGCCCGGACGGGTCCTGACGATCGGCCGCCTCGTGGAGTCGGCCTGGGCCGAGGACCCGCCCGCCACCGCCTCCCACCAGGTCCGCAAGGCGGTCGCCGACCTCCGGCGGCGCATCCCCGACGGCAGCGCGGTCATCGTCACCGACGGCCCCGGCTACCGGGTGGTCCTGGGCCCCGGGCAGTTGGACCTCACCGAGTTCGGCACCCTGGTGCGCGAGGCCAGGGACGCGCCCGGCGAGGGGCGTACGGCCGACGCGGTGGAGGCGCTCCGCCGGGCGCTCGGCCTGTGGCGCGGCCCGATCCTGTCGGGAGCGGGCGGCCCGGTGATCGAGGCGGTGGCCGCCGCGTTCGAGGAGCGCCGGCTCGCCGCCGCCGAGCACCTCTTCGAGCTGCGCCTCGGCCTCGGCGAGACCGCCGAACTCGTCGTGGACCTGCGGGACCTGGTGCAGGCGCACCCCTTGCACGAGTCGCTGCGCGCCCAGTTGATGCTCGCCCTGTACCGCTCCGGACGGCAGGCGGAGGCGCTGGAGGAGTACGGCCGGGTGCGCGAACTCCTCGTGGAGGAGCTCGGCGTGGACCCGGGCCCCCGCCTCACCAAGGTGTACGAGGGCATCCTGCGCGACAGCCCGGAACTGGCCACTCCCCTCCCCCCGCCGGTCGCGGCACCGCCGCCCGCCCCGGTCGTCGTGGCCGCCGAGGCCCCGTGCACCCTGCCGTACGACCTGACGGACTTCACCGGCCGCGAGGACGAACTGCAGGAGCTGCTCGACTCGGCGGGACGGGACTACGCGCGTCATTCCCGGATCGTGGCCCTGGACGGCATGGGCGGCAGCGGCAAGACCTCCCTCGCGGTGCACGCGGCGCACACCCTGGCGGGCGAGTTCCCCGACGGACAGCTCTACATCGACCTGCGCGGCTACACACCGGGCGAGCAGCCGGTGGCCGCCGGCGAGGCGCTCGACAGTCTCTTACGGGCCATGGGCGTGCCGGGCGCGCGCATCCCGGAGGACGTCCCGGGGCGTACGGCGCTGTGGCGGGCGACCGTCCTGGGGAAGCGCCTGCTGCTCCTCCTCGACAACGCGGTCGAGGCGGACGACATCAGGCCGCTCCTGCCGACCTCGCCCGGCTGCCTGGTGCTGATCACCAGCAGGGCCCGGCTGCTGGACCTCGACTCGGCGCAGTGGATCTCGATCGACGTGATGTCGCCGCCGGAGTGCGCGGCGCTGATCGCGGAGACCCTGGGCGAACAGCGGTACGCGGCGGAGCCGGAGGCGGCGGCCGAGCTGGCCCGGCTCTGCGGCCATCTGCCCCTGGCGCTGCGGATCGCCACCGCCCGGCTGCGCAACCGGCCCCGCTGGACGCTGCGTTACCTGGCCGACCGGCTCCGCGACGAGACCCGCAGGCTGGACGAGCTCAGCTCGGGGCAGCGCAGCGTCGCCGCGACCCTGCGCCTGTCGTACCAGGCCCTGCCCCAGGAGTGCCGGACCGCGTTCCGCAGCCTGGCGCTGCACCCCCGCGGCGACCTCGACGTCTACGCGGCCGCCGCCCTCCTGGAGACCGACCCGACCGAGGCCGAGGACATCCTCGAACTGCTGCTGGACGTCCACCTGTTGCAGCAGCCGGACATCGGTCTGTACACCTTCCACGACCTGGTGCGGAGCTTCGCCCAGAGCCTGAGGTCGGCCGCGACGGAGGACGACGACTCCGCTTCGACGCGCAGGCTGCTCGACTACTACCTGGCGTCGACGGAGTCGGCGTGCCTGGTGATGTTCCCGGGCCGGCGCCGCATCCCCACCGGGGTGGCTGAGGTCGAGGAGGCGGACGCGTGGGTCAGCCGGATCCCGCGGCTCGCGGACAGCGGGCAGGCCGAGCGGTGGTTCGCGCGGGAACAGGGCTCCCTGCTGGGGGCGGTCTGCCTGGCCGACCGGAACGGACACGACCGCCACACCGTGTTCCTCTCGCGCAATCTGGCCTTCCAGCTCAGCGCGCGCGGCCAGTTGGAGGAGTTCCGCTCGATGGGCCTCCTGGCGGTGGCCGCCGCGCGCCGGCTCGGCGAACTGCCGCTGCTCGGCATCAGCCTCTCCAACCTGGGCGTCGCCTGCTGGAAGCTGGGCCGGTTCGCCGAGGGCATCGAGGTCGCCACGGAGGGCCGTGACGTCGCCGAACGCCTCGGCGACATCCAGACGCTGGCCCACAGCGAGAGCGCCCTCGGGCAGCTCAACAGTCTGCTCGGCCGGTTCCCGCAGGCGCTCTCCCACCTGGAGAAGTCGATCGCGCACCAAAGACAGCTGGGCGCGAGCCGGGCCGAGGCGGAGAGCCTCACCCTGCTCAGCACCCTGTACGAGCAGTGGGGCCGGCACGAGGAGGCGGCGTCGGCGGCGCGTCGGGCGATCGCGCTCTGCGACGAACTGGGCCAGCACGAGAACAAGTTGGTCGCCTTCACGGACCTGGCCTTCGCCCACGCCTGCCTCGGCGACAACGAGGCCGCCGGCTCGTGTCTCGCGCGGGCCCGTGAGCTGTGTACGGAGAACAGCGACCCGGGGCAGGTGGCGCTGGCCATGGCCCTCCTCGCGGAGGTCACCCAGCGCCTCGGCGGCGACGAGCAGGCCGTGCGGTACGCGGACAGCGCCATCGAAACGATCGGGCCAAACGTTTCTCCACTCCGCCGGGCCAAGGTCGAGAACACCGTCGGCCGCTACTTGTACAAGCGCAAGGAGTACGCGGCCGCCCTCGGCCTGCACGAGCGCGCTTACGAGGTGGCGCACTCGCTCGACTTCCGCATCGAGATGGCCTACGCCCTGTCCGGCATGGCCCGCGCCCAGGCCGCCCTCGGCCTCGTGGAGGAGGCGACCCGCAACGAGCGCTCCGCCGAGGACCTGTTCGGCGAGATGGGCGTCCCGGCGGAGCGCCGACGCACCTGACTCCCGCGCGCCCGCCCGGTGGTGCGGCGGGCGCCGGACGGACCGGTGCCCCGCACCGGTCCGGGAGGACCTGTGCGGGGCACGGTGACGTGTCACGTGGTGGGAATCAGACGGCGAGGAGAGCCGGGCCACCGGCGGAGCCCGAGCCGGCCCCGGGGGCGGTGGGACCCTGGTCGTCGGTGGCGGCGGCCGGGACGACGCCGTTCCCGCCGATGACGGTCGGGCCCTGGTCGTCGGTGGCGACCCCGTTCGTCCCGATCACGGTCGGACCCTGGTCGTCGGTGGCGGCGATCCGGACGACCCCGCCCTTGCCGATCACGGTCGGACCCTGATCCTCGGTCACACCGGCCCGGACGACCCCACCCTTACCGATGACCGTCGGACCCTGGTCGTCGGTGACGACGGCCCGGACGACCCCGCCCTTGCCGATCACGGTCGGACCCTGATCCTCGGTCACACCGGCCCGGACGACCCCACCCTTGCCGATCACGGTCGGACCCTGATCCTCGGTCACACCGGCCCGGACGACCCCACCCTTACCGATCACCGTCGGACCCTGGTCCTCGGCCTGGACGTGCACCCCGACCGGCTGGCTCTGCGAGTTCCCCGCCTCGACCGTGGCCCCGATACCGAAGGCGAGGGCGGCGGCGACGATCCCGACGAGTCCGGTCGACTTGCGTCCCATGGCCTATCCCCTTTGCGTGGTTTTCTCCGGTCCTGCTTCCCGACACCACGTACTTTCCGGCGACCCGTTCCCGGACCGTTCCCGAGCCGATACCGCTGGGCGGGAGGGCACGGGAACGCACCCGGGAACGCCTGGTCAACCCGGGTGGGACCCACTTCGCGGCAGAGTGGAGGCGCTCACCCCGCCCCGGGACAGGGGCGGGGACGGGGCCGGGGCTCGCGGGCGAACACGGTCGCGCCGCCGCCGAGTCGGCAACTCACCACCCGGGGCCCCCGCGCGGTGAGCACCACGGTGGTGGAGACCCGCCCGGACCCGACGTCCGCCAGATCGAGCAGCGCGCGCACCGTGGCGCGCAGCGCCGCGACCTCGTCCTCGTCGGGCGCGCCCCCCTCGGGCGCGGCACGGCCGGGCGACGGCTCGCCGCGCCCGCGCCGCACGCTGATGTCCACGACGGTGTGCATGCTGTTGTCGCTCACGGTCTCGACACGGAACTCGGGCCCTTCCCAGGACTCCTCGGCCTCCGTGCGAGGCTCGGGCCGGTCCGCCGGCTCTCCCTCGACCGACCGCTCGATGGCGGACAGCTCCTGAAGGATGTGGCGTAGCCCCTCGGCCACGTCGATCCGGTCCGGGGGATGCTTCATCAGTGACTCCTCCTGCAGAGAACTACTCCGTCAGGGTCGAGCCACCCGATACCGTTCCCCTCCCGCTCCGGTCCCGCCCGCGGGCGGTCCGGAAGAGGGACCGGGGGAAGTCGGGGAAGGGCCGGGCGAAGCCGGTGGAAGGGCCGGGGGAAGTCGGCGGAAGGGCCGGGGAGGTCAGTCGCCGTTGACCGGCAGGACGTCCGGGGAGAGGGCGCCCGCCTGGGCGGAGCCCGAGGTCATCCTGCGGCGGTGGTGACGGCGGCAGAGCACCTCGTAGCCGATCTCCTCGGCCGGACGGTTCACGTCGCCGACGACGACCTGCTCGCCCTCGACGACCATCTCGCCGCCGACCGTACGGGCGTTGTGCGTGGCGCGGGCCCCGCACCAGCAGAGCGCCTCGACCTGGAGCTGCTCGATGCGGTCGGCCAGTTCGATCAGCCGCTGCGAGCCGGGGAAGAGCTTGGTGCGGAAGTCGGTGGTGATGCCGAAGGCGAAGACGTCGAGACCGAGGTCGTCGACGATCCGCGCGAGCTGGTCGATCTGCTCCGGGTCGAGGAACTGCGCCTCGTCCACGATCACGTAGTCCGCCTTGCCGCCCTGGGAGAGCTGGGCGACGAGGTACCCGTACACGTCCATGTCCCGGGGGGCCTCGACCGCCTCCGTGACCAGGCCGAGGCGGGAGGACAGCTTGCCCTCGCCCGCCCGGTCGTCACGGGTGAAGATCACGCCCTGCAGCCCCCGCGCGTCGCGGTTGTGAGCGATCTGGAGCGCCAGGGTGCTCTTCCCGCAGTCCATGGTTCCGGAGAAGAAGACCAGCTCGGGCATGACGGGTCGGGGACCTTTCGGGTCGTGGGAGGGGGTGGGGTGTCCGGAAGGGTCAGGAGCGCACTTCGAGCAGCGGGACGAGCTGCTCCGCGGGGGTCATGGACCCGTGCATGCCGACCATCGCGGACTCGTGGGGCTCGTTGACGGAGGCGGTGATGGCGACGTCGTCGTGGGCCGCGGCGACGACGTCGCCGATCCGGCCGTGGACGCGCTCGTCGATCTCCTCGCCGAACCAGCCGAGCGAGATGGCCTCGTCGCGGCTCGCGACCCAGAACTGCTCGCCGATCACCTCGCGCCAGCAGGTGAGGACGTCCGTCGCGGCACCGGGCACGGCGTAGACGTGCCGGGCGCGCCCCTCGCCTCCGAGGAGGGCGACGCCCGCGCGCAGCTCCCAGTCCTCGTCGAAGTCGATGCGGTGCTGCTCGTCGAAGGGGATGTCGACCATGCCGTGGTCGGCGGTGACGTACAGGGCCGAGCGGGGCGGCAGCTGCTCCGCGAGGCGCTGTACGAGCCGGTCGACGAACATCAGCTGGCCGCGCCAGGCGTCGGAGTCGATGCCGAAGCGGTGTCCGGCGCCGTCGAGTTCGCTGTAGTACGTGTAGACCAGCGAGCGGTCGCCCGCGGCGAGCTGCTCGGCGGCGAAGTCCATCCGCTCCTCGCCGGAGAGCCGGCCGTGGAACGTTCCGCCGCTCAGCGCGACCTTGGTGAGCGGGGTCTGCTCGAAGATCGGGGAGGACACCTGGGCGGTGTGGACCCCGGCCTCGTGCGCGAGCTGGAAGACGGTGGGGTACGGCTGCCAGACGCGCGGCGAGGTCCACGGCTTCCAGCGCAGCTGGTTCATCAGCTCGCCGGTCGCGGGGTTGCGCACGGTGTAGCCGGGCAGTCCGTGCGTACCGGGGTAGCGGCCGGTGCCGACGGAGGCCAGCGAGGTCGCCGTGGTGGCGGGGAAGCCGGCGGTGATCGGGCGGCCGGTGCCCCCGCGCGAGGAACCGAGGAGCGAGGTCAGGTACGGGGCCTCGTCCGGGTGGGCCTTGATCTGCTCCCAGCCGAGTCCGTCGATCAGGAAGACGCAGTTCCGGTCGGCCGGGGAGAGCTCGGCGATCCGCGGCGCGAACCCGGGCACGCCCTGTCCGGCGACCAACGTGGGCAGCACGTCACCGAGGGAGCCGAAGGTGTACTCGGGGACCGGCGCGGTCCCGGGAGCGAGCGGGACCGGATCGTCGGGCCAGCCGTGGGTCACGGCGGTGGGGTGGACCATCAGCGGGTGGGCGCGGCGGTGGCCGCGATGGCTTCGGACAGGGCCTGGGCGAAGACGAGGGTCTGTCGGACGGTGTCCGGGCCGTCCCCGGCCTCGCTCACCCGGAGGCTGAGGTCGTCGGCGGTGGCGTTGCCCGTGTAGCCGTGGTCGGCGTCGCAGTTGGCGTCGCCGCAGGCGGCGGGCTCCAGGTCGATGCGGGAGACGGCGCCCCAGCCGATGGTGAGGACCACCTCGCGGGGCAGCGTGCCCGGCGTGTACGACTCCGGGTTGGCGACCACGCGGCTGACGACGACCGACGAGATCCGGTCGAGCTTCACGGACTCGGTGGACGTCGTGGCGTACGGGGTCGGCGAGCTGGTGTCGGCGGCCTGCTCGTCGGTGTGGCTGACGATGAAGCGGTGCGGCGTCAGGACAAGGACGGTCACGTGCCGCCGGACCTCGTTCGCGTCGAAGGTGGTCTCCTGGTGGACCACGTACGACGCGACGGCCTCACCGCCCACGGCGGCCTCCACCGCCTCGGCCACGAGGGCCGGGTAGTAGCCGCTGCGCTCGATCGCCGCGCGCAGCCCCTGGGTCGTCGTACCGGTCTTCGCCATGGACTCCATCCTAATCCGTATGTAAGGACGGCTTGGCCGATTGTGAACCCGGCCGGGCGGTTCGCGACGGCCGGGGCTGTGACATCTGACTCGATCCGGACGGGGAGGAGCCCGCCGGACCCGGCCCGGGCCTCTTCGGTGGCTCGGCAGGCCGCGCGGGCCGCTCAGTAGCTCGGCAGGCTGCGGGGGCCGAGGTCGGTGCGGGGCGCCGGAGGGGCCAGCCGGACGGTGGCGCCGAGGACGGAGAGCCCGCGCGGCGCCACCACCACCGGTTCCAGGGAGACGGCGACCACCTCGGGGTGGTCGTCGACGAGCCGGGAGACCCGGAGCAGCACCTCTTCGAGGGCCGGGGTGTCGACGGGGGCGGAGCCGCGCCAGCCGAAGAGCAGCGGGGCGGTGCGGAGCGAGCGGACGAGTTCGGAGACGTCCCGGTCGGTCGCGGGGACCAGCCGGTGGGCCGTGTCGCCGAGCAGCTCGGAGGCGGCGCCCGCGAGCCCGAAGGAGAGGACGGCGCCGACGGCCGGGTCGATGGCCGAGCGGACGACGGTGTCGACGCCCCGGGGCACCATCGCCTGGACGACGGGCTGGAGCTCCTCGGGCTTGCCGAGGACCTCGGTCAGCTCGGCGTAGGCCGTACGGAGCTGTTCCTCGGTCGCCAGGTCCAGGCGGACGCCGCCGAGGTCGGGGCGGTGGCGGAGGTGGGGAGCGGTCGTCTTGAGGGCGACGGGGTAGCCGAGCCGGCCGGCGGCCGCGACGGCCGCGTCGGGACCGGAGGCGGGCAGGGTCGGCAGGACGGTGATGCCGTACCGCCCGAGCAGTTCCCCCGCCTGCTCGGTGCCGAGGGTCACGCCCCGGGGGTCGGCTTCGGCGGCGCCGAGGACCCGCTCGATGAGGACGGCGGCCCCGGCCTCGTCGATGTCCTCGAATTCGGGCACCCGGCCGGGATCGGCGGCCTGCCGCCGCCACTGCCCGTACCGCACGGCCTCGGCCAGCGCCCGCACGGCCCGCTCGGCGGCGGGGTAGGAGGGGATGGCGGCGGGCGGGGCGGACGGAGCGGACTCGGCAGGAGGGGTGGCGCCGTCCGCCACCTGGGCCGGACCGGAGCCCACCGGGCCAGGGCCGGACGCCGCCGGACCGGACGCGGCGGGGCCGGGACCGGACGCCACCGGGCCAGGGCCGGACGCCAACGGCGCCGGACCAGGGACCGCCGGGCTCGGGCCGGACGCCACCGGACCGGGACCGGACGCGGCGGGGCCGGGACCGGACCCGTCCCGGCCGAGCTCCGGCGCGGTGGGACCGGCCTCGGCCGGGGCCCCGGCCAGCCGGGAGCCCGAGGTGGTGGTGGCGGCGCTCCGCCCCGGCGCCGCCGGGCGGGTGCTCGTGGCGACCGCGAGGGCCTCGGCGAGGCCGCCCATCTCGACGTGGACGACGACGACCGGCTTCGTCGGGACGGCGGCGGAGGCGACGGCCTCACGGAGGGCGGCCGCGAGGACCTCCCCGTCGCCGAACTCGGTCGCGCCGTTCTCGCCGACCCAGGGGATCGCGGTCACCACGACCGCGTCGGAGGTCTCGTCGGCGAGCGCCGCCGCGAGCGCGTCCCGGAAGTCGGCCGGTTCCGCCGCCGTGGTGAGGTCGAGCGGCCGCAGCGGGCGCAGCCCCTCGGTCAGACAGGCGTCGTACGTGAGGAGGCCGAGGGACTCGGAGTTGCCGAGGATCGCGACGCGGGGCCCGGCGGGCAGCGGCTGCGCGGCGAGGAGCAGTCCGGCGTCGACGAGTTCGGTGACGGTGTCGACGCGGATGACGCCGGCCTGGCGCAGCAGCGCGGAGACCGTGGCGTGCGGGATGCGGGTGACCGGCACCCGGTGGCCGGGCGGGGCGCTGCCGCTGTGGCGGGCGCCCTTGACGACGACGACCGGCTTGACGGCGGCGGTGCGGCGGGCGAGCCGGGTGAACTTGCGGGGGTTGCCGATCGACTCCAGGTAGAGCAGGACCACGTCGGTCCCGGGGTCGTCGTACCAGTGCTGGAGGAAGTCGTTGCCGGAGACGTCGGCGCGGTTGCCGGCCGAGATGAAGGAGGAGAGGCCGGCGCCCCGCCGGTGGAGTCCGGCGAGGAGGGCGATGCCGATGGCGCCGGACTGGGTGAAGAGTCCGATCCGCCCGGCGGCGGGCATCTGCGGGGCGAGGGAGGCGTTGAGCCGCACGTCGGCGGAGGTGTTGATGATGCCGAAGGCGTTGGGCCCGATGATCCGCATGCCGTACGAGCGGGCCTGCCGGACGAGCTGCCGCTGGCGCTCGCGGCCGGCGGCCCCGCTCTCGGCGTATCCGGCGGAGAGGACGACGAGGCCCCGGACACCGTGCTCGCCGCAGTCCGCGACGGCCTCCGGCACCCGTTCGGCGGGGACGGCGACGATCGCGAGGTCGACGGGCTCGCCGATGGCGCCGACGGAGGGGTGGGCGGGGACGCCGTCGAACTCGGTGGCGCCGTCGCCCTCGGAGAGCGCGGCGTTGACGGCGTACACCCGTCCGGCGAAGCCGGCCCCGACGAGGTTGCGCAGCACGGTCCGGCCGACGCCGCCGGGGGCGCGGCCGGCGCCGACGACGGCGACGGACCGGGGGGTGAGGAGGCGCTGCACGGAGCGGGCCTCGGCCCGCTGCTCCCGGGCGCGCTGGACGGCGAGGGAGCGGTCGGTGGGTTCGAGGTCGAGGTGGAGCCGTACGGAGCCGTCCTCGAAGCTGCGCTTCTGGGTGTAGCCCGCGTCGGTGAAGACCTTGATCATCTTGGTGTTGGCGGGGAGGACCTCCGCGGCGAAGCGCCGGATGTCCCGCTCGCGTGCGACCGCCGCGATGTGTTCGAGCAGTGCGGAGGCGACTCCGCGGCCCTGATGGGCGTCCTGGACGAGGAAGGCGACCTCGGCCTCGTCGGCCGGGGCGGAGGCGGGCAGTCCGCGGTCGTTGATGCGGTCGTAGCGCACGGTGGCGATGAACTCGCCGCCGACGGTCGCCGCGAGTCCGACCCGGTCCACGAAGTCGTGGTGGGTGAAGCGGTGGACGTCCTTGGCCGAGAGGCGCGGGTAGGGCGCGAAGAAGCGGTAGTACTTCGACTCGTCCGAGACCTGCTCGTAGAAGCTGACGAGCCGGTCGGCGTCGTCGGCGGTGATGGGTCTGATGCGCGCGGTGCCGCCGTCGCGCAGGACCACGTCCGCTTCCCAGTGGTCGGGGTAGTCGTGGTCCGGTGGCCCCGGACGCGCCGGTCGTGCCGGTGGTTCCGCCGCTTCCGACTGCTCCGACGCACTCTGCATGGGGTCAGCCTACGGCCGCGACACGACCGTGGCACCGGTCGCGCGGCGGGTGTGCGCCGTGCAAGGTAGGGGCAACGCCGTGCGCGGTGGGAGAGGGCCGAAAGGCGGTCCGATCCGGGCCGAAGGTCGGCGCGAGCACGGAGCATCCCGTGAGAGACTGGTCTAGACAACCCCTTAAGACTTGAAGGGCAACACCATGGCTGAGCGCCGCGTCAACGTCGGCTGGGCCGAGGGCCTGCACGCCCGCCCCGCGTCCATCTTCGTCCGTGCCGCCACGGCTTCCGGCGTTCCGGTGACGATCGCCAAGTCCGACGGCACCCCGGTCAACGCCGCCTCCATGCTCGCCGTGCTCGGCCTGGGCGCGCAGGGCGGCGAGGAGATCATCCTCGCTTCGGAGGCCGACGGCGCCGAGGCCGCTCTGGACCGTCTGGCGAAGCTGGTCGCCGAGGGTCTGAACGAGCTCCCCGAGACCGTCTGATCCGGGTCGTCCCACCCCGTACGACGAAAGGCCGTGCCCGCCGGAATTCCGGTGGTCGCGGCCTTTCGCTATTCCTGTTCCGGGCAGCGCGAGGCGACTTTCGGGCAGCCGGAGGCGACACGGGATCGCCGCACCCGAAAACCCCAGGAATTCCAATTCTTTGTATACGGTGCGCGCGTTAATTCCGGGCACTCGCCGTGTTGACTGCGTGTTGCGAAACCCTCACACGGCCGCGCTCCGGCCTCTTGAGGCGGTGCAGCGGGTACGAGCGCTCCGCGTGCAGCGCCGTCAGGGACCGCGCCCGCTCGGCGTCGCCGCGCGCCACGGCGTCCACGATCGCGCCGTGCTCGGCCCAGGCCTCCACCGGATGGGCGGGCTGCTCGACCGCGTACGTCCAGGCGATCTTGTGCCGCAGCTGGGTCAGCAGCGCCGTCAGGGCCGGGCTGCCGGAGGCCTGTGCGAGCGTCTCGTGGAACCAGCCGCCCAGGGAGCGCAGATCCTCGCCCTGGCCCCGCCTGGCCCGCTCCTGGCCCAGCCTGACCAGGCCGCGCAACACCTTGAGGTGTGCCTCCGTGCGGCGCTGGGCGGCGCGGGCGGCCCCCAGCGGTTCGAGCAGCGCCCGCATGTCGAGCAGATCGGCCGCCTCCTGGTCGGTGGGCTCGGCGACGTGCGCGCCCGCGTGGCGGCGGGTGACGACGAAGCCCTCGGACTCCAGCGTGCGCAGGGCCTCCCGGACCGGGACGCGGGACACCCCGTACCGGCGGGCCAGCTGTTCCTCGGTCAGCCGGCTGCCCCGCTCGAAGACGCCGGAGACGATGTCGTCCCGGATCGCCGTGCATACCGAGTGCGCGGGAATGCGCATGTCCGACCTCCGCCTTGGGTCTGCGCGAGTCAATTCGAGCGGCGCCTGTTCTGCGCCCGATCTGCGACTCTATTGCAGCCCGCCGGAATTTCCGATGCCCCAGCGGAATATGGCCGCCTTTTGACCGACGAAAAGCCCCGGCTCAGTACGAGCCGGGGCTTTTGCGACGCGCGGCGGTCCCGCCGCGCCAGGTCTTCTCGGGTCAGACGTCGACGCCGCGCGCCCGGAGGTAGGCGACCGGGTTCATGTCGGAGCCGTACTCGGCGGTCGTGCGCGCCTCGAAGTGGAGGTGCGGGCCGGTCGAGTTGCCGGTGGAGCCGGAGATGCCGATCCGCTGGCCGGGCTCGACCGTCTGGCCGACGTGGACCCCGACGGAGGAGAGGTGACCGTACTGGGTGAACGTGCCGTCGTTCATCCGGATGACGACGTTGTTGCCGTACGCGCCGCCCCAGCCGGCCTCGACGACGGTGCCGGAGCCGACGGAGACGACGCTGCTGCCGTAGGCGGCGTGGAAGTCGATGCCGGAGTGGCTGCCGGAGGACCAGAGGGAGCCGCCGGTCTGGTAGCCGGTGGAGACGTACGTGCCGGCGACGGGGAGCTGGAAGGAGGCGAGGCGGCGGCGCTCGGCCTCACGGGCGGCACGCTCCTTCTCCGCGCGGAGCTCCTTGGCGCGGGCCTCGGCCTTGCGCTCCGCCTCGGCCTGGGCCTTCGCCTTGGCGGCGGCCTCGAAGGCCTCCCGCTCCTGGGCGGCGGCCTGGGCGTTGAGCCGGTCGACGAGGGAGTCCTCGGTGATCACCTTGGTGAGCCCGGTGTCCTCGACCCCGCGGTTGTCCGTGTCGGCGGCGAGCGCCGGGGAGGCGAGGGTTCCGATGACGCCGGTGGTGGCCAGCGTCGCGGCGCCGGCGAAGCCCACGCTGCGTCGCGCCATCCGGCTCGAACCACGATGCTTCCCGGTGGCACGGGTGAACGCCATGTAGGGGCTGATCCTTTCCTTCCCTCTCGCCTACCGGGTTAGCTGACGGGTTCGGAGCAGGAAGGTCTCCTACGAGCCCCTCCGCACGAGACGAAGGCGCCCGATTCACCCCAGGGACGTGGGTCCCCGGCTCCCCAGGCTCGCGCCTGACGGGGACTCGGCGATGTCTGTCCGATGCCGCGGCTGCGGCACGTGCAACTGACGAACAGACGGCCCGACGCTATGCGGATCGTCATCCATTCACCAACCAGACCGGCTTTTTGTAAGACATGCCACAGGGCAAACGATCACCGTCACCCCCAATACGGACAAAGGGGAGGACCCCGACGAACTATGCCGTCGGGGTCCTCCGTTGTCGTGGCAGAGGGCGGAATCAGCCCGTCACGACGGTCACTTCACCGATGCCGAGCGCCCGCACCGGCTCCGCGATCTGCGCCGCGTCGCCCACGAGCACGGTGACGAGCCGGTCCACCGGGAACGCGCTGACCACGGCCGCGGTCGCCTCGACCGTGCCGGTCTCGGCCAGGCGCGCGTACAACCGGGCCTGGTAGTCGTCCGGGAGGTGCTGCTCGACCTGGTCGGCGAGCGTCCCGGCGACGGAGGCCGCCGTCTCGTACTTGAGCGGCGCGACGCCCACCAGGTTCTGCACGGCCGTCTCGCGCTCGGCGTCCGTGAGGCCCTCCGCGGCGAGGGTCCGCAGCACCTTCCACAGGTCGTCGAGGGCCGGACCGGTGTTGGGGGTGTCGATGGAACCGCTGATGGCGAGCATCGAGGCGCCGTTCCCCCCGGCGTCGGAGCGGAGCACCTGCCCGAACGCCCGCACGCCGTACGTGTAGCCCTTCTCCTCGCGCAGCACCCGGTCGAGCCGCGAGGTGAGGGTGCCGCCCAGGCAGTACGTCCCCAGGACCTGGGCCGGCCAGACCGAGGCGTGCCGGTCCGAGCCGATCCGGCCGATCAGCAACTGGGTCTGGACGGCGCCGGGACGGTCCACGATGACGACCCGTCCGGTGTCGTCGGCGGTGATCGGCGGCATGGGGAGCGGCTCGCCCGGCTCGCCCGTCCAGGCGCCCAGCGTCTCCGCGAGGACCTTGTCCAGGTCGACGCCGGTCAGGTCGCCGACGACCACGGCGGTGGCCGTGGCGGGCCGGACGTACGCCTCGAAGAAGGCCCGGACCGAGGCGGCGTCGATCGCCGCGACGGTCTCCTCGGTGCCCTGGCGCGGCCGGGACATCCGGGACTCGGCCGGGAACAGCTCCTTGGAGAGCTGCTTCGCGGCGCGGCGGCCCGGGTTGGCCGTCTCGTGCGGGATCTCGTCCAGACGGTTGCGGACCAGGCGCTCGATCTCGGTCTCGAGGAACGCCGGCGCGATCAGGGCCTCGGAGAGCAGCCCGAGCGCCTTGGGCAGCCGGGAGACGGGAACCTCCAGGGAGACCCGTACGCCCGGGTGGTCGGCGTGCGCGTCGAGCGTGGCGCCGCAGCGCTCCAGCTCGGCCGCGAACTCCTCGGCGCTGCGCTGGTCCGTGCCCTCGGAGAGCGCGCGGGCCATGATGGTGGCGACCCCGTCGAGACCGGCGGGCTCGGCGTCCAGCGGGGCCGGCAGGAAGATCTCCACGGCCACGACCTGCTGGCCGGGCCGGTGGCTGGTCAGCAGCGTCAGGCCGTTGTCCAGGGCTCCGCGGTCGGGGGCCGGGAAGGCCCACGGCCGGGCGGCACCCGGCTCCGGCTGCGGGTGGAAGTCCATGCTCGTCAAAGACGCGGCAGCGTCGGTCACTGGTCCGCTCCCTCTTCGTCGTCGTCGCCGTTGTCGCCCTGCTCGGTCGCCAGGGGCTCGTAGACCAGGACCGCGCGGTTGTCGGGGCGCAGCGCGGCCGCGGCGGCCGCCCGCACCTCCTCGGCGGTGACGGCCAGGACCCGGTCGACGGCGGTGAGGGCGAGCTGCGGGTCGCCGAACAGCACGGCGTACCGGCACAGTTCGTCGGCGCGGCCGGCGACGGTGCCGAGCCGGTCGAGCCACTCGCGCTCCAACTGGGCCTGCGCCCGCTCCATCTCCTCGTCCGTGGGGCCCTCGGCGGCGAACCGGGCGAGCTCCTCGTCGACGGCCGCCTCGATCTGCGGGACCTCGACGCCTCCGGACGTCTTGACGTCCAGCCAGCCGAGCGAGGGCGCGCCGGAGAGCCGCAGCAGGCCGAAGCCGGCGGCGACGGCCGTGCGGTCGCGGCGGACCAGCCGGTTGTGGAGCCGGGAGGACTCGCCGCCGCCGAGGACGGTCAGGGCCAGGTCGGCGGCGTCGCAGGCACGCGTGCCGTCGTGCGGCAGCCGGTAGGCGGCCATCAGCGCGCGGGCCGGGACCTCCTCCTCGACGACCTCGCGCAGCTCCTCGCCGATCACCTCGGGCAGCTCTCCGGAGCGCGGTGCGGGCTTGCCGTCGTGGCCGGGGATGGATCCGAAGTACTTCTCGACCCAGGCGAGCGTCTGCTCCGGGTCGATGTCGCCGACGACGGACAGCACCGCGTTGTTCGGGGCGTAGTACGTGCGGAAGAAGTTCCGCGCGTCCTCCAGGGTGGCCGCGTCCAGGTCGGCCATGGAGCCGATCGGCGTGTGGTGGTACGGGTGGCCCTCCGGGTAGGCGAGGGCGGTCAGCTTCTCGAAGGCCGTGCCGTACGGCACGTTGTCGTAGCGCTGGCGGCGCTCGTTCTTGACGACGTCCCGCTGGTTCTCCATGGACTCGTCGTCCAGGGCGGCGAGCAGCGAGCCCATGCGGTCGGCCTCCAGCCAGAGCGCGAGCTCCAGCTGGTGCGTGGGCATGGTCTCGAAGTAGTTGGTGCGCTCGAAGCTCGTCGTGCCGTTGAGCGAGCCTCCCGCGCCCTGCACCAGCTCGAAGTGCCCGTTCCCGTGGACCTGCTTCGAGCCCTGGAACATCAGGTGCTCGAAGAGGTGGGCGAGGCCCGTGCGGCCCGGGACCTCGTGCCGCGAGCCGACGTCGTACCAGAGGCAGACCGCGGCGACCGGGGTCAGGTGGTCCTCCGAGAGCACCACACGCAGGCCGTTCGCCAACCGGTGCTCGGTCGCTGTCAGGCCGCCGGAGCCGGCCTCGGCCGTGGCCGTGTGACCCATGGGCATGTACGTCCCTTCGATCGCGATGTGAAAAAGTCCTGCCACTGTATGCAAGCGCGCCGACACCTGGCGAAGTTCCCGCCCCCTGGAGATGTCCCTCGTCCGGGTCGCGGTCGGCGTTGTCGGTGGCACGGTCCACAATGGTCCGCGTCAGATCAACCATGTTGGTGAAGGAGCCGCAGCCGCGATGGCCCGCCGCAGCACGAAGACACCGCCGCCGGACGACGCGTTCGAGGAGCGAATCCTCGACATCGACGTCGTCGACGAGATGCAGGGCTCCTTCCTCGAGTACGCGTACTCGGTGATCTACTCGCGCGCCCTGCCGGACGCCCGCGACGGCATGAAGCCCGTCCAGCGCCGCATCGTCTACCAGATGGGCGAGATGGGGCTCCGCCCCGACCGCGGCTTCGTCAAGTGCGCCCGCGTCGTCGGCGAGGTGATGGGCAAGCTCCACCCGCACGGCGACGCGTCGATCTACGACGCGATGGTCCGCATGGCGCAGCCCTTCTCCATGCGCCTCCCCCTCGTCGACGGCCACGGCAACTTCGGTTCCCTCGGCAACGACGACCCGCCGGCCGCGATGCGGTACACCGAGTCGCGGATGGCCCCGGCCGCCCTGCTGATGACCGACTCCATCGACGAGGACACGGTCGACTTCACGCCGAACTACGACGGCCAGGAGCGGGAGCCGGTGGCCCTGCCCGCCGCCTACCCGAACCTGCTGGTCAACGGCGCGTCGGGCATCGCGGTCGGTATGGCGACCAACATGCCCCCGCACAACCTCGGCGAGGTCATCGCGGCCGCCCGCCACCTGATCCGCCACCCCGGCGCCGACCTCGAGACGCTGATGCGCTTCGTGCCCGGCCCCGACCTGCCGACCGGCGGCCGGATCGTCGGCCTGACCGGCATCAAGGACGCGTACGAGTCGGGCCGCGGCTCCTTCAAGATCCGCGCCACGACGAGCGTGGAGACGGTGACGGCCCGCCGCAAGGGCATCGTCGTCACCGAGCTGCCGTTCACGGTCGGCCCCGAGAAGGTCATCTCCAAGATCAAGGACCTCGTCGGTTCCAAGAAGCTCCAGGGCATCGCGGACGTCAAGGACCTCACCGACCGCAGCCACGGGCTCCGCCTGGTCATCGAGATCAAGAACGGCTTCGTGCCCGAGGCGGTCCTGGAGCAGCTCTACAAGCTGACGCCGATGGAGGAGTCCTTCGGCATCAACAACGTCGCGCTCGTCGACGGCCAGCCGCTCACGCTCGGCCTCAAGGAGCTCCTGGAGGTCTACCTCGACCACCGCTTCGAGGTCGTCCGGCGCCGCTCCGAGTTCCGCCGCACCAAGAAGCGGGACCGGCTCCACCTGGTGGACGGCCTGCTCGTCGCGCTGCTCGACATCGACGAGGTCATCCGGATCATCCGGGAGAGCGAGAACTCGGCCCAGGCCAAGGAGCGCCTGATCGAGCGCTTCTCGCTGAGCGAGATCCAGACGCAGTACATCCTGGACACCCCGCTGCGCCGCCTCACCAAGTTCGACCGCCTTGAACTGGAGAGCGAGCGCGACCGGCTCAACGGCGAGATCGACGAGCTGACCGGGATCCTCGACTCCGACGCGGAGCTCCGCAAGCTGGTCTCGGCGGAACTGGCCGCGGTCGCCAAGAAGTTCGCCACGGACCGGCGTACGGTCCTGCTCGAATCGGCGGGCGCGCCCGTGGCCGCCGTCTCCCTGGAGGTCGCGGACGACCCGTGCCGGGTGCTGCTCTCCTCCACCGGCCTGCTGGCCCGCACGGCCACGGCGGAACTGCCCGCCGTCGACCCGGACGCGGCACGGACCAAGCACGACGTGATCGTGTCGGCGGTGGCGGCCACCCAGCGCGGCGACATCGGGGCGGTGACCTCGACCGGACGTCTGCTGCGCCTCGCGGTGATCGACCTGCCACAGCTGCCCGACACCGCCAGCGCGCCCAACCTGGCGGGCGGCGCGCAGCTGTCCGAGTTCCTCTCCCTGGAGGCGGACGAGACGGTGGTCTGCCTGACCACGCTCGACGAGGCCTCGCCGGGGCTCGCCCTCGGCACGCTCCAGGGCGTGGTGAAGCGCGTGGTCCCGGACTACCCGGCGAACAAGGACGAGCTGGAGGTCATCACCCTCAAGGAGGGCGACCGGATCGTCGGCGGGACGGAGCTGCGGACGGGCGAGGAGGACCTGGTCTTCATCACCTCCGACGCCCAGCTCCTGCGCTACCCGGCCGCGCAGGTACGGCCCCAGGGCCGGCCGGCGGGCGGTATGGCGGGCGTCAAGCTCACGGCGGGCGCCGAGGTGCTGTCGTTCACGGCGGTCGACCCGGCGGCGGACGCCGTCGTCTTCACCGTCGCGGGCTCCACGGGCACCCTGGACTCCACGGCGGCCACGTCGGCGAAGCTGACCCCCTTCGACCAGTACCCGCGCAAGGGCCGCGCGACCGGCGGCGTCCGCTGCCAGCGCTTCCTGAAGGGCGAGGACGTCCTGATCCTGGCCTGGGCGGGTACGACCCCGGCCCGCGCCGCGCAGAAGACCGGCGCCCCGGTGTCCCTCCCGGAGATCGACCCCCGCCGCGACGGCTCGGGCACCCCGCTCCCCCACCCGGTGGACGTGGTGGCCAGCCCGACGACCTGACCGGCCGGACCGACGGGAACAGGACGGGGCCCCGTCCGGCGGCGCGCCTGCCGGACGGGGCCCCGACTCCCGGGACCACCGGACGGGCAGAGCGCCGGGGCCCAGCGCAAGCTCGCCCGCTGATACTGGTGCGGAGTCTTCGGCGAGCTGTACGGCGGCTCGCCGAGACCCGTTTCAGCCACGACCTGCCGGACGTCGTCGGCTGGATCCGGGGCGCCAGAGGTCGGCGTCGACGTCGACGCCGAGGAACTCGCGGAGGCCGTCTGACCTTCGCGCGCCGCACCCGGCGGGTCGGCACGCGGGGGACCGGTCAGGCGGGTTCCTCCTCCTCCGTCCGCTGTACGTAGCGCAGGACGCCCCACATGCTGGGCTCGTCGGGGGCGTCCTGCGGGCCCTGCTGCTCGCACTCCGCCAGCTCCTTGCGCAGCCCGGCCGCGTCGACGCCGGAACCGATCAGGACGAGCTGGCTGAGCCGCTCCTCGCCCTCGGGCCAGCGCTCGGGGTAGAAGCGCAGGAAGCGGCCGACGGCGTGCACGGTGTAGCGGTTGTCCGGGTCCGCGGCGCCGAAGTCGACGAAGCCCTTGATCCGGTAGAGGCCGTCGGGCCTGGCGTCGAGGAAGGCCATCAGGCGACGCGGGTGGAGCGGGGTCGCGGCGGTCAGCGAGACGGTCTCGTAGGTCGCGTGGGGGTGGGCGTGCGCGCCACGCGAGCCGCCCCCGCCGTCCCCGTCCTCGCCGCCGTCTCCGTACAGGATGTCCTCGATGGACATCTGCCCGGCGATCTCCCCCTCGGGGACCACCCGGTCGAAGAGCAGCTCGGGGTCGATCCGTCCGTGCGTGGCGTCGACCACGACGGCCTTCCCGGCCAGGCCGCCCACCGTCTCGTGGACGGCGCGCAGCTCGTCCCCGGTGACCCGGTCGGACTTGTTCACCACCACGAGGTCGGCGATCGGCAGGTGCCGGTCGGTCTCGGGGTGCCGCTGCCGCGTGGCGGAGAACTCGGCCGCGTCGACGACCTGGACGAGCCCTCCGTACACGATCCGCTCGTTCTCGCTGGCGAGCACCATGCGGACCAGCTCCTGCGGCTCGGCGAGGCCGCTCGCCTCGATCACGATCACGTCGAGCCGTGACTCGGGGCGGGTGAGGACCTCCAGGTACTCGTCGAGCTCGCTCGCGTCGACGGCGCAGCAGAGGCAGCCGTTGCCCAGGGAGACGGTGGAGCCGACCTGACCGGCGACGCTCATCGCGTCGATGCCGATGTCACCGAAGTCGTTGACCATGACACCGATACGGGTACCCCGGGCGCTGCGCAGCAGGTGGTTGAGGAGCGTGGTCTTCCCGGCCCCGAGGAACCCGGCCAGGACGACGACGGGGATCTGCTGCGTGGTCAAGGGACGTGCCTCCGGTTCCTTCGGGTCCCACGGCCGTGGGAAACCCCCAGGATAGGCAACCCGACGTCCCCCGCCCCGCACCCGCACCTCGCGGCGGAGCCGCCGGGAGGCCCCGTCTCCCGGTGAAGGCGGGGCCTCCCCCCGTGCCTCGCCATTTCCGGTCGCCGCGCGCGGCCCCGTACCTTTCCCGCATGAGCCCCGCACAGACCAGCCCCCCGCGCCCCCTCGCGCGCCGTCGGCGGTTCGGGTGGCCCCAGCGGGTGTTCTCGCAGGTCCTGCTGATGCAGCTGGCCATCGCGACCGGCGTGACCGTTCTCGCCACCGGGCTCTTCCTGGCCCCGCTCAGCGCCCAGCTCGACGACCAGGCCATGCGGCGGGCCCTCGCCATCGCCGGGACCACGGCCTCGCCCCGGCTGGCGGCGGACCTCACCGGCACCCCGCCCTCCGCGCGGGGCCCGGTGCAGACGGAGGCCGAACGGATCAGGACCTCCACGGGCGCTGAGTACGTCGTGGTCATGGACACGCGCGGGGTGCGCTGGTCGCACACCGATCCCGCCGAAATCGGCAGACGCGTCTCCACCGACCCCAGCACGGTCCTCGCCGGGCGCGAGGTGATGGAGATCGACAGCGGCACCCTGGGCCGCTCGGCGCGCGGCAAGACGCCGCTGCGGGACGCGGACGGGCGGATCGTCGGCGCGATCTCGGTCGGCATCGAGTACGACAGCGTCCGGGACCGGCTCCTCGGCGCGATCCCGGGCCTCCTCGCCTACGCGGGCGGGGCGCTCGCGGCCGGGGCCCTGGCCGCGTACCTGATCTCCCGGCGCCTCCAGCGGCAGACCCATGACCTGGCCTTCTCCGACATCTCCGCGCTCCTGGCCGAACGCGAGGCCATGCTGCACGGCATCCGCGAAGGGGTCGTGGCCATCGACCGCCACGGCTCCGTGCGGCTCATGAACGACGAGGCGCAGCGGCTTCTCGGCCTCGGTCCCGAGGCCGCGGGCCGTCCGCTCGACGAGGTCCTCGGCCGGGGGCGTACCGCCGACGTCCTCGCGGGCCGGGTGACCGGCGACGACCTGGTCACCGTCCGGGGCCACCGGGTGCTGATCGCCAACCGGATGCCGACCGACGACGGCGGCGCCGTGGCGACCCTCCGCGACCGCACCGAGCTGGAGCGGCTCGGGCGCGAGCTGGACTCCACCCGGGGCCTCATCGACGCCCTTCGCGCCCAGGACCACGAGCACGCCAACCGGATGCACACCCTCCTCGGGCTCCTGGAGCTGGAGATGCACGAGGAGGCGGTGGAGTTCGTGACCGAGGTGGTCGGGGTGCACCGGGCCACCGCCGAGCAGGTCACGGAGAAGGTGCACGACCCGTTGCTCGCGGCGCTTCTGGTCGGCAAGGGCACCGTCGCCGCCGAACGCGGCGTCTCGCTGCGGCTCGCCCCCGACGCGCTGCTCCCGGACCGGCTCGTCGACCCGCGCGAACTGGTCACCGTCGTCGGCAACCTGGTCGACAACGCCCTGGACGCCGTCGCGGGCACCCCGGGGGCCCGGATCGACCTCTCGTTCCGCACCGAGGGGCGTGCGGTCGTGCTGCGGGTCACCGACAGCGGCCCGGGAGTTCCGGAGGAGCGCCGCGAGCTGATCTTCACCGAGGGCTGGTCGACGAAGGCGCTTCCGTCCCACGGAAAGCGCGGCCTGGGTCTCGCGCTGGTCCGTCGGCTCGCCGAGCGCCGGGGCGGCAGCGCCCGCGTGGCGGAGGGGCCCGACGGCGGCGCCGAGTTCACCGTCGTCCTTCCGGACGCGCTGACCGACCCGGAGCCGAGCCCGTCGGTCCCCGCCCGGGCCCCCATCCCCACACCCCCTCGCACCCCGACCCCGACCCCGGCCGCGAAGCCCGCCGAGGAGGCACGATGATCGACGTCCTCGTCGTGGACGACGACGTGCTGGTGGCGCGGATCAACGCCGCCTACGTCACCAAGGTGCCCGGCTTCCGTGTCGCCGCCACCGCCCACTCGACCGCCGAGGCGCTCGCCGCCCTGGACGGACAGCCGGTGGACCTGATCCTCCTCGACCACTACCTGCCGGACGAGAACGGACTCGCGGCGGTACGGGAACTCCGCGCACGCGGCCACCAGTGCGACGTGATCATGGTGACGGCGGCCCGGGACGTCGCCACCGTGCAGGCGGCCATGCGGCACGGAGCCCTGCAGTACCTGGTCAAGCCGTTCAACTTCGCCGGACTGCGCGCCAAGCTGGAGGCGTACGCGACGCTCCGCCGCACCCTGGAGAGCGGGGGCGAGGCGGAGCAGGCGGAGGTGGACCGGATCTTCGGCGTCCTGGCGGCCGGCTCCGTCGCCCCCGACCTGCCCAAGGGGCACTCCCCCACCACGGCCGAACTGGTCCGGCAGGTCCTGCTCGCCGCCGACGGGCCGCTCTCCGCCCAGGAGATCGCCGAGCGGGCCGGCGTCAGCCGCCAGACCGCGCAGCGCTATCTCAAGCTCCTCGAACGCACCGGCCGGGTCCGTCTCTCCCTCCGGTACGGCGAGACGGGCCGCCCCGAACACCGCTACGCCTGGACCAGCTCCCCCTCCACCGACTAAGGCCGCTCCGGGCCCACGGTGCCTCAGGGTGCCCGAGTACGGCCTCCCGGGCAGCGCGGGCCCCGCGTAGGGCCTCCCGGAGAGCGCGGGCGCCTGGTCCCGGGCGACCTGGTCCGGCCTCCCGGGCAGCGCCGACGGCCTCCCCGACCGGCGCGGGCAGCCGGAACCTCCCGGACTGCACCCGCCCGGCTCCGGTCAGACCGCTCCCGCTCCGGTGAGCGCCCTGACCTCGGTCTCGGCGTGCCGTGCCTCGTCGGGCGGCTCCGACGAGGTGACCGTCCCGAGCCAGCCCGCGAGGAAGCCGAGCGGAATGGAGACCACTCCCGGGTTCTGCAACGGGAAGAGACGGAAGTCGACGCCGGGGAACAGCGCCTCGGGCGTGCCGGAGACGACCGGCGAGACCACGACGAGCAGCACGGCGGGGATCAGCCCGCCGTACACCGACCAGACCGCGCCCCGGGTGGTGAACTTCCGCCAGAACAGCGAGTAGAGCAGCACCGGCAGGTTGGCGGAGGCCGCGACCGCGAAGGCCAGGCCGACGAGGAAGGCCACGTTGAGGTCGCGGGCGAGCAGCCCGAGGCCGATGGCGGCCGCTCCGATCACCGCCGCGGCGACCCGGGCCACGGTCACCTCGCTGTACTGCTTCGCGTGCCGTCGGCGCAGCGAGGCGTAGAGGTCGTGGGCGACCGAGGCGGAGGAGGCGAGCGTGATCCCCGCGACGACGGCGAGGATGGTGGCGAACGCCACCGCCGCGACGATCGCGAAGAGCACGGTGCCACCGGTGGAACCCGCTCCCCCGCCGAGGTCGAGGGCGAGCAGCGGCACGGCCGTGTTCCCCGAGGCGTTGGAGGCGCGGACCTCGTCGGGGCCGATGAGGGCGGCAGCTCCGAAGCCGAGCACGATGGTCATCAGGTAGAAGCTGCCGATGAGCCCGATGGACCAGACGACGGAACGACGGGCGGCCCGGGCGGTCGGCACCGTGTAGAAGCGCGACAGGATGTGGGGCAGCCCCGCCGTGCCCAGGACCAGGGCGATGCCGAGGCTGATGAAGTCGAGACGGGCCGTCCAGTCCCCGCCGTAGCGGAGGCCGGGGGCGAGGAAGTCCACTCCGTGGCCGCTGCGCTCGGCCGCGGTCGAGAGCAGGCTGTTCACATCGCCGTGGAACCGGAGCAGGACCAGCACGGTGAGCGTGATCGTGCCGGCCATCAGCAGGACCGCCTTGACGATCTGGATCCAGGTGGTGGCCCGCATGCCGCCGAGCGACACGTAGATCACCATCAGCGCTCCGACGCCGATCACCGTCCAGGAACGGGCCGCCTCGCTGGTCCCCCCGAGCAGCAGGGCGACCAGGCTTCCGGCGCCCACCATCTGGGCCACGAGGTAGAGCACGGAGACGGCTACCGAGGAGGTTCCGGCGGCGATCCGTACCGGCCGCTCGGCCATCCGCGCCGCGACGACGTCGGCCAGCGTGAACCGGCCGCAGTTGCGGACCAGTTCGGCCACGAGCAGCAGGACGACCAGCCAGGCGACGAGGAAGCCGACGGAGTACAGCATGCCGTCGTAGCCGTAGAGCGCGATCACTCCGGAGATGCCGAGGAAGGAGGCCGCGGACATGTAGTCGCCGGCGATGGCGAATCCGTTCTCCAGGGGCGAGAACAGCCTGCCGCCCGCGTAGAACTCCTCCGCCGAACCGCGCCGGTTGCGGCTCACCCACGTGGTGATCCCCAGGGTGACGGCGATGAACACGCTGAACAGCACGAGCGCCAGGGTCTGGTGGTCTCCGGTCACGGCTGCGCCACCCCTCGGGTCATCTCCTGTGTGTCCCAGCGCAGGTCCAGTGCGGCCCGGTCCCTGCGCAGCCGCGCGTGGCGCGCGTAGGCCCAGGTCAGCAGGAAGGTCGTGAGGAACTGTCCGAGCCCCGCGATCATCGCCACGTTCACCACTCCGGCCACCGGCCGCGCCATGAGCCCGGGCGCGGCGGTCGCCGCCACGACATAGGCGAGGTACCAGAGGAGGAACGCGAGGGCGGCGGGGAACACGAACCGGCGGTAGCGGCTGCGCACTTCCTGGAAGGCCGGGCTGCGCTGCACCTCCAGATAGATCTCCGCCGCGTTGTGGACCCGCTGCCGCGGCACCGCGTCGGGGCGGCCGTCACCGGGCGCCCCGGCTCCCTCCCGCTCGCCCCCGCCGGAGGCCGTCGCGTCGTACCAGGGGTCGTCGACCGGCACCGCCGAAGCGCCGAGCCCCTCCTGCTTGTCCACCTGCTCCACCGGCCAACTCTCCTTGTCAGCGAACCGTTTCGGCCGCGTGCCCAAGGATGGACAGAGCGGGAAGATCCCGGACTCTTCTCCTCCTCCTGTTCACCCCATCAGGTGACTCTTCCGCCAGGTGACCTGACGGGACCGTGCTGATATGCGTACCGACACGACCGCGGCCGCCCGCTCTCCGTGGAGAGCGGGCGGCCGCGTGATCGGTCCGTGGGTGGTGCGCCTCAGGCGTCGATGCGCGAGCGGTCGAGGGTCGCCGCCGAACCGGTGATGAACTCCTTGCGGGGCGCCACGTCGTTGCCCATGAGCAGGTCGAACACCTGCTCCGCCGCGTCCAGGTCGCCGATGTTGATCCGGCGCAGGGTGCGGTGGCGCGGGTCCATCGTGGTCTCCGCGAGCTGGTCGGCGTCCATCTCGCCGAGGCCCTTGTAGCGCTGGATGGAGTCCTTGTAGCGGACCCCCTTGCGCTGGAACTCCAGCAGGGTCTGCCGGAGCTCGTTGTCCGAGTACGTGTACACGTACTTGTCCTGGCCCTTCTTGGGCTGGACCAGCTCGATGCGGTGCAGCGGGGGCACGGCGGCGAAGACCCGTCCGGCCTCGACCATGGGCCGCATGTAGCGCTGGAAGAGCGTCAGCAGCAGGCACCGGATGTGGGCGCCGTCGACGTCGGCGTCGACCAGGAGGACGATCTTCCCGTAGCGGGCCGCGTCGATGTCGAAGGTGCGGCCCGAGCCGGCCCCTATGACCTGGATGATCGCCCCGCACTCGGCGTTCTTCAGCATGTCCGAGACGGACGACTTCTGGACGTTGAGGATCTTGCCGCGGATCGGCAGCAGGGCCTGGAACTCGCTGTTGCGGGCGAGCTTGGCCGTGCCGAGGGCCGAGTCGCCCTCGACGATGAAGAGCTCGCTGCGCTCCACGTCGTCGCTGCGGCAGTCGGCCAGCTTGGCGGGCAGAGAGGAGGACTCGAGCGCGGTCTTCCGGCGCTGCGCGTCCTTGTGCTGGCGGGCCGCGATCCGGGTGCGGGCGGCCGCGACGGCCTTCTCCAGGACGGCGCGGGCCTGGGCCTTGTCGTCCCGCTTGGTGGAGGTGAGGAACGCCTTGAGCTCCTTGGCGACCACGTTCGCCACGATCCGCCGTGCGGCGGACGTACCGAGGACCTCCTTGGTCTGCCCCTCGAACTGCGGCTCCGCGAGGCGGACCGTCACGACGGCCGTGAGCCCTTCCAGGGCGTCGTCCTTGACGATGTCGTCCTCGGCGACGCGCAGCATCTTGGCCGAGCGCAGCACCTCGTTCACCGTCTTGGTGACGGCCTGCTCGAAGCCCGAGACGTGGGTGCCGCCCTTGGGGGTGGCGATGATGTTGACGAAGGACTTGACCGCGCTGTCGTAGCCGGTGCCCCAGCGCAGGGCGACGTCGACGGCGAGCTCACGGGTGACCTCGGTCGGGGTCATGTGGCCGCGCTCGTCGAGGACGGGGACGGTCTCCTTGAAGGTTCCCTGTCCGGTGAGGCGCTGGATGTCGCAGACGGCCTTGTCCTGCGCCAGGTACTCGCAGAACTCGCTGATGCCGCCGTCGAAGCGGAACGTCTCCTCGCTCTTGCCGATCCCCGCCAGGTCACGCTCGTCGCGGACGACGATCGTGAGGCCGGGCACCAGGAAGGCGGTCTGCCGGGCGCGCTGGTGCAGCGTCTCCAGGGAGAGCTTGGCGTCCTTGAGGAAGATCTGCCGGTCCGCCCAGTAGCGGACGCGGGTGCCGGTGCGGTTCTTGGGGACGCGCTTGCCCTTGAGGAGGCCGTTGCCCGGGTCGAAGGGGCTGTCGGGGCCCTGCTCGGTGAAGATGCCCGGGACACCGCGGCGGAAGCTGATCGCGTGCGTGGCGCTGTTCCTGTCGACCTCGACGTCGAGGCGGGCCGAGAGGGCGTTGACCACGGAGGCGCCGACGCCGTGCAGGCCGCCGGACGCGGCGTAGGAGCCGCCGCCGAACTTTCCGCCGGCGTGCAGCTTGGTCATGACGACCTCGACTCCGGAGAGTCCGGTCTTCGGCTCGACGTCGACCGGGATGCCGCGGCCGTTGTCCCGGACCTCCACCGAGCCGTCCTCGTGGAGGATGACCTCGATGTGGTCGCAGTAGCCACCGAGGGCCTCGTCGACCGAGTTGTCGATGATCTCCCAGATGCAGTGCATCAGGCCGCGGCTGTCGGTGGACCCGATGTACATTCCGGGGCGCTTGCGGACCGCTTCGAGCCCCTCGAGTACGAGCAGATGCCGCGCGGTGTAGTTGGAAGCGTCACGGTCTGCGGTCAGCAGCGCACTGGACGGCACGGACGTTTCGGCGGTCACGCGGTTCGCTCCTCGCTGAATTTGAAATCTGGCCCGATGGGGTAAGGCCCGGCGTCGGTCACCGGTCAGAGGGTACCGATGCCTGGTAGAGCCGTTGTAACGCCACCCTCCCCGATTCCTCATGCTAGTCCAGCGTCGCATGGATGTTCGATCCCTCGATGGGGTGACGCGAACATCACGTTCCCTTCCAGGCATGAACCATTTAGGCTCCGGGCACGTCCTCATCAACAACCGGCAACCACGCCGGGAGGACTGACCGACACAAGCAACGCGAAATCCGTAGAGCGACGCAATACGGCTCATTCGCCGCCAACCGGCAGCAGACAGCCACCTTGGGAAGAAGTTTCAAGGAAAAGCCACGAGCGGGAACGTTTTCGGCCTGGTTGGATGTTGACCCTGGTACGACAGCTCGTCGAGCTAGAGAAGAGGCGACGTGACTACTGTTCTGACCCCCGCGAGCCCCCTGACGGCCGCTGACCGCTGCGACCGCTGCGGCGCCCAGGCGTACCTGCGCGTCGTCCTGACCAGCGGAGGTGACTTGCTCTTCTGCGCCCACCACGGACGTAAGTTCGAGCCGGAACTCAAGAAGATCGCCGTTGAGATACAGGATGAGACGGACCGCCTGACGGACGTGCCGGCCCGCACGCAGGGCGACGACCACTGACGCCTCGCATCCACGACGAGCCCAGATCCGGCCACTGACCACCGGCCGGACAACGGGCGGTCACCCCCGCAGCACCAGGGGGGCGACCGCCCGTTCTCGTATCCACGACGGAGTCCCGGGCCCCGAACACCGGCCCTGGCCTCCGCGCAGCCCCGCGAACTCTCTCGGGGCCTCATGAGCCCTCCGTGGCCCCACGGGCTCTCCGTGGCCCCGGAGCACTCGCCCTGACCGCCGCCGTGCGCGCGGGGCGGGGTCCGGGGGACGGGTTCAAGGGTTTCCGGGGTCCGCAGGTTCTAGGATCCGTGGGGCTCCGGGATCCGTGAGGTTCCGCGATCCATGGGTCCCGGCGTCAGAAGCTCGCGGGCAGTACCGCCGAGACCCGGGTGTAGACCCCCGGGTTCTCCGCCTGCCCACAGCCGCTTCCCCACGACACCAGGCCGACGAGGCGCCCCTGCGCCACGAGCGGGCCGCCGCTGTCTCCCTGGCACGCGTCCTTGCCCCCCTGGGGGTCACCGGCGCACAGCATGGTGTCGCCCCGGTAGGGGACGCCGAAGCCACCGGGGTACGCCCGCTCGCACGACGCGTCGGGCAGCACCTGCACCCGCGCCGTCCTCAGCGTGGAGGCGTACGTCCCGTGACCGGTCGTGTCGCCCCAGCCGTAGACGTCCGCCTCCGTACCCGGCGTGTACGCCGCGTCTCCCGCTCGGGCGACGTCGATCACGTACGACTGCGGAAGAGCGCTCACCAGCGTCAGCACGGCGAGGTCGCCCGAGTTGGTCGTGGGGTCGTAGTCGGGATTGACCCAGGTGTCCGAGATCCGCACCTCCTGGCCGCCCTGCCCGCCCAGCGCCGCACGGCCCGCGATGACCACGAAGTCGCGCACCTCCCACGGCTCGCCGCCGAGCACCTCCCGGCCCAGGCAGTGGGCCGCCGTGAGCACCTTGGTCGGCGCGACGACCACGCCGCCGCAGAACTGCCCCGCGCGCGTACCCCCGAACCGGTCACGGCTGGACAGCGCCACGACCCACGGCGCCTCGGCGATCTGGGCCTGCCTGCCGCCCACCACGACGCTGTCGGCGGCCACGGGGGCCGCTGTGGCGAGCTGGCCCGCCGTAGCGGCGATCAGGCCCAGAGCACCCGTCAAGGCTCGGGCGAGGGAACCACGCATGGAGTCTCCTGACTCTCCGGTGATGTCGGTTCACTCAGAGTCCAGCACACTCGCGCGCCGTGCACCCGCGCACAGCCGGAGGGCCCGGCTCCCCCTCGGGGAACCGGGCCCTTCCGCGTACCGCTCCGTACGTCGTACGGATCAGTCGAGGTAGTCGCGCAGCACCTGCGAACGCGACGGGTGACGCAGCTTCGACATCGTCTTCGACTCGATCTGACGGATCCGCTCGCGGGTCACGCCGTAGACCTTGCCGATCTCGTCCAGCGTCTTCGGCTGGCCGTCGGTGAGACCGAAGCGCATCGAGACGACGCCGGCCTCACGCTCGGAGAGCGTGTCGAGGACCGAGTGCAGCTGCTCCTGGAGGAGCGTGAAGCTCACCGCGTCGGCCGGGACGACCGCCTCGGAGTCCTCGATCAGGTCGCCGAACTCGCTGTCGCCGTCCTCACCCAGCGGGGTGTGGAGGGAGATCGGCTCACGACCGTACTTCTGGACCTCGATGACCTTCTCAGGGGTCATGTCGAGCTCCTTGGCCAGCTCCTCCGGGGTGGGCTCACGGCCCAGGTCCTGGAGCATCTGGCGCTGCACGCGCGCGAGCTTGTTGATGACCTCGACCATGTGCACCGGGATACGGATGGTGCGGGCCTGGTCGGCCATGGCGCGGGTGATCGCCTGACGGATCCACCAGGTGGCGTACGTGGAGAACTTGTAGCCCTTGGTGTAGTCGAACTTCTCGACCGCGCGGATGAGACCCAGGTTGCCCTCCTGGATCAGGTCCAGGAAGAGCATGCCGCGGCCGGTGTAGCGCTTGGCCAGGGAGACCACCAGACGGAGGTTGGCCTCCAGGAGGTGGTTCTTGGCGCGGCGCCCGTCCTCGGCGATGATCTCCAGCTCGCGCTTGAGCTTCGGCGCGAGCTTGTCCGAGTTCGCGAGCTTGTCCTCGGCGAACAGACCGGCCTCGATGCGCTTGGCGAGCTCGACCTCCTGCTCGGCGTTGAGCAGCGGGACCTTGCCGATCTGCTTCAGGTAGTCCTTGACCGGGTCGGCGGTGGCACCGGCGACGGCGACCTGCTGCGCCGGAGCGTCGTCCTCGTCGTCGTCGGACAGGACGAAGCCCTTGCTCTCGCCCTCGGTCTCCTCCTCCTCGCCCTTGCCGGGCGCGACGTCCTCGAGCAGCTCTTCGCCCTCGGCGAGCTCGTCGGCGTCCTTCTTGGAGGTGGTCTTCTTGGCCGCCGTCTTCTTGGCGACGGTCTTCTTGGCCACCGTCTTCTTGGCGACGGTCTTCTTCGCGGCCGCCTTCTTGGCGGCGGATCCGTCCTCGTCGGACGGGTCGGCGCCCTCGGCCGCGGATGCCGCGGAGGCCGTGACGGTCGTCTTCGTCACGGTCGTCCTGGCAGTGACGGTCTTGGTGGCGGTGCGCTTGGCCGGGCTCTTCGCTGCGACGCTCTTGCGGGCGCGCTTCGGCGACTCCGCTGCACTGACCATCAGCGTCACACCCTCTTCCTCGAGGATCTGATTGAGGCTGCGCAGAACATTCTTCCACTGGGTTGGCGGAATCTGGTCAGCCTCGAAGGCCCGACGCACGTCATCGCCGGCGATCTGCCCATCAGCCTTTCCCTGCTCGATGAGCGCCATCACAGACTCGGACTCGGCGATCTCCGGCGGGAGCGTACGGGATGTGCTGGCCGACACGAACAACCTCTCGGAACGATGGAAACGGCTTCCGGCCCCGCCCTGGATCAGGCTGGAGCCGACGACCGTCGACGGGGAATGTGCCGACGGCGCGGGCTGGACCGGGGAACTGCACAGCGCCTCCATCGGCTGCTGTATTCCTTCCTCGGCTGTCACCTCTTAGGTCATCGCACGGCTCGGAGGAGTGTTACGCCCAATCTTCGTGGCCCGAGTCACACCTCATGTGCGACAAAAAACGCAGAGGAGTAGATAAGGGTACATTCGCGCCGCCGAAACCCGGACGCCACCCGGGGAGTCCCTGCCGGACTCCCCGGGTGCCGCTCGGATCCGGCGGCACGTGATGTCCGCGCCTCCGCGCTCTCCCGGCCACGGCCCGCGGGTCAGTGTTCGCGGGGGGCGGGGACGACCCGCTCCACCTCGGGGTGGACCGTGAGCAGCTGCCGCATGGCCGTCTCCGCGCCGAGGGCGTCCCCCGCGGCGAGCGCGTCCACGATCCGGGCGTGGTGGGTGAGGCAGGCCTCACTCGGGCGGTCGCAGCCCGTGACGGGGCCGCCGGACACCTGGAGCGCGGCGGCGACGATGCCGGAGAGGTGCTCCAGCATGCGGTTCCCGGCGAGCTGGATCAGGAGCGAGTGGAACTCGGTGTCGGCGCGGGAGAAGGTGATGCCGTCCCCCTGGGCGAACGCGTGGCCCATGATCTCGACCATGTCGGACAGGCGCTGCTGGACGTCCTCGCGGCCGTGCCCGGCGGCGAGGCGGGCGGCCAGGGGCTCGATCGTCCAGCGCAGCTCGTTCAGCTCGCGGCGCTGGTCGTCGCGCTGCGGGCCGAAGGCGCGCCACTCGATGATGTCGGGGTCGAGGAGGTTCCAGTCGCTGACCGGCCTGACCCGGGTGCCGACGTTCGGGCGGGCGCTGACGAGCCCCTTCGCCTCCAGTACGCGCAGCGACTCGCGCACGACGGTGCGCGAGACCTCGAACCGCTGGCCGATCTCCTCGGGGACCAGCGGGCGGTCGGCCCCGAGGTCGCCGGAGACGATCATCTGGCCGAGCTGCTGGACGAGCTGCCCGTGCAGTCCGCGCCCCCGGTTGCCGGTGCCACGGCGGCCGACGCGGCCCAGGTCGGTGTCCACCCCCTCCCAGGAGGGCGGACCCACGCGGCCGGCGGCGGGCGCCTCCGCGTAGGGGTAGCGGTCGAGATCGCCCGGGGCGCCGAGGCCGGAGTCGACGGAGCGGGCGGCGGTCATCATGGTGTGCGCAAGGGTACTCACGCATCCTTTGTCGGCGTTGCCTCCGTGCCCCTTGAGGTCTTTGGTGAAAAGCACACGAAAGGGTGATCGGCACCCCCTACACAATTGACGATTAATCGGACATTTCTGGCGGATTCCAAGGGAGTTGGCGGCAAACCGGAACCTTTCGATCCGCAGGTGATCACCAACGCGCCTTACGGCGAAGGCCGGTGAACACGTAGGCGCAGAGCAACCCGGTCAACATCAGCGACAGAGCCACCCCCGCGGGCTGCCCGAGCACCCGCAGCGCCCCCGCCAGCCACCTGTCCGCCGCCGGGGACCACTGCGGTCCGGCGAACTCGCGCAACCGCGCCGGAAGTCCGGCGACCGACCGCACCGACGGTCCGGTCAGCAGCTTCTGGAGCAGCGGAACGAACGCGACCGGCACCGCGAGGACCGCCGCAACCCCGGCCGCCGCGGCGCGGAACACCCCGGCGCCGAGCACCCCGGCCCAGGCGCATCCGACGATCAGCCCCAGCCAACTCACACACAGCGTGGGCCAGTTGCTCGGTACGGTGATCAACTCCGCGCCGTAGACGAACCGCAGGACCTCCAGATCCACCACCACGACGGCCGCTCCGAGCACGAGGGCGACCGCCGCCGCCACGGCGAGCTTCGCCAGCAGCAGTCCCGGCCTGCGGGGCACCGCGCCCCGGCCCGTGGTGAGCGCGGGGTAGCGGTACTCCTCACCGAAGGAGAAGGCGCCGAGGAGCCCCGCCCCGAGGGCCGCGGGCGGCAGCGGGGAGATCGCGGGCCAGCCGGCCAGGACGGCGGGCAGCGCGGCACGGCCTCCCCGACCGAGGAGCAGGGCGAGCACCACGGAGCCGAGCAGGACGGCCGCCACGACGAGCGGGGTGGACGGCACGCCCAGGAGCCGGTGGATCTCGTACCGCAGCGGACGCAGCGGCGAACGCGCCGGCCTGCGCGTTCCGCCTCCCCGACCGTCCGTGGCCCCGGGAAGCCCTTCCGCCCGGCGCCCGGCGCCGGGCTCCCCGGGCGCGGCTCCCTCCGGGGCGCGGGCGACCGGGCCCGCCCCGGCCTCGGCTCCCTCCGGGGCGCGCGGAGCCGGGCCACCCCCGGTCTCGGCGGCGAGCCGGTGGATCGGGACGCCGTGACGGAACGCCGTGTCGCCGACGGCGGCGCAGTCGCTCCCGTAGACGGAGAGGCGGTTGCCGTCCTCGGCGACCACCTCGACCGGCCGCCGGGCGGCCCTGGCCTCCTGCGCCACGACCGCGGCCAGCCGGGCGGCCTGCGGGGTGCGGACGGCCACCCGCGGCCGCATCCGGGTACGGGCGAACTCGGCGACGTCCTGGTCGGCGACGAGACGGCCGCGGTCGAGCGTGACGACCCGGTCGGCGTTGCGGGCCGCGTCCTTGGGGTCGCCCGTGGTGTAGAGAACCGTTCCGCCGCCGTCCGCGTGGGCCCGCAGCAGCTCGTACAGCCACGCGCCCTCGGGTACGGAGAGGCCCGCGCCCGGCTCGTCGAGCAACAGGGTGTGAGGCTCGCCCAACAGGGCGGAGGCGAGGCCGAGTCGGCGGTCCGCGCCGATCGGGAGCGTACCGATCCGTCGGCGCTGCAGGCCGTCGAGCCCCACGGCCCGCGTCAGCTCCTCGGCCCGTGAGACGGGAACGCCGGTGGCGGCGCAGAGCATCCGCAGCTGTCCCCGGAGCGTGCGGGAGGGGTGCCCGGGGATGTCGCCGAGGAGCACGCCCACCTCGCGAGGGGGGTGGGCGAGGCGATGGAGGGGGCGACCCCGGAAGTAGGTCATCCCGCGGCCAGGTTCGAGTTCGAGCATGAGCCGGAGAGCGGTGGTCTTGCCGGCGCCCGGGGGGCCGAGCAGCGCGGTCACGGCACCCGGCCGGGCCTCGAAGGTCAGATCGTCCACGGCGGGCGGACGATCGTGGCGGGGAGTGCTGGTCAGTCCGATTGCCTGGAGCATCGCTTCTCTCGCGGTAGGGGACACCGCTCCGCGGCAGGGCGGCGCTACCGCAGCAAGATAACGCTACATTTCGGACTTTCCGTGCAGGGTTGGTGCCCTGGGGTGCCGGATGCGCGCGTCCGTCAGACCTCGGGACGCAGCATCGGCGGGTTGAGGAGGGTGGCCCCACCTGCCCTGAAGAGCTGGGCCGGGCGCCCGCCCTGACGGGTCGTGGTACCGCCGGCCGGCACCAGGAAGCCGGGCGTGCCGGTCACCTTCCGGTGGAAGTTGCGCGGGTCGAGGGCGACACCCCAGACGGCCTCGTAGACACGCCGCAGCTCCCCGACCGTGAACTCCGGCGGGCAGAAGGCCGTGGCCAGGGAGGAGTACTCGATCTTGGAGCGGGCCCGCTCCACGCCGTCGGCGAGGATCCGTGCGTGGTCGAAGGCGAGCGCCCCCGGACCGCCCTCCTTCTCCTCGTCCCCGGCGTCCGCGGCCTCTCCCGCGGCTTCGACGGCCCCGGCGAGCGCGTCCTCGCCGAGCAGTTCTTCGACCGGCGCCCAGCGGGCACTGTTCGCGTCGCCGCCCGCCCTCGGCGCGGGCAGGTCCGGAGCCAGGGCCAGGTGCGCGACGCTGACCACCCGCATGCGCGGATCACGGTCGGGCGCCCCGTACGTCGCCAGCTGCTCCAGGTGTGCGCCGTTGCTCGGCACGGGCGACGGGGCGGCCGGATCGTAGGCGCAGAGACCCGTCTCCTCGACCAGTTCGCGTGCGGCCGCGGCGCCGAGGTCCTCCTCCGCGCGCACGAAGCCGCCGGGCAGCGCCCAGCGCCCCTGATACGGCGTCTCCCCCCGCCGTACGACCAGGGTGCAGAGTGCGTGGCGGCGCACGGTGAGCACGACCAGGTCGACGGTGACGGCGAAGGGCGGAAAGGCCGACGGGTCGTAGGGAGGCATGCCGCGATCATAGTCGTCTTCCTGACGATAAACACGCCCCTCGACAGGATCGGCGACGACTTCCGCGCCGTGCCGCGGAGCTTCCCTCGTGTCCGTGTCCGACATCCCGTCACACCCCCAGCTGAAGGCCCTCTGCGGCCTCCTCGACCATACCGAGACCGAGCCTGCCCACCCGTACGGCGAACGGCTCACCCGCCACCACGAGCCCCGAGAACCGGATCGCTCCGACGGGGGCGGAGCGCATCGGGTGGGCCGACACGGACCGCCCGGGTGCGTCGGGCCGGATGCCGGCGAGCGCGAGCAGTGCGTGGACGGCTCCGGCGGCCGCGACGGCCGCCGGCCGGCACGCGGCCGGGTGCGGCACCGGGCGACCGCCCGCCGTCCGCTGCTCCCCCGCGTACATCTCGGGCAGCCGGTACGTGAAGGCCTCCGCCGCGTCGAGCAGCCCACGCAGCAGGGAGGCGGCCTCCTTCTCGTGGCCGACGGCGGCGAGTCCGGCGACGGCGACCGCCGTCTCGTGCACCCGCACGGCACCCGCCCGGTGGCCGAAGGGGTTGTGTCCCGGCTCCTTGACGCCCAGCCCGCGCAGCCCCCAGCCGGAGTCGAGGGCCGGGGCGCCGAGCAGCCTCGCCAGCTGTTCGCTCTCCGCCCGGTCCAGCAGGCCCCGCGCGTACCGGCCGCCGCCCAGCAGTCCGGTGTCGAGCAGGTGCGCGGCCCAGCCGCCCAGGTGGGGCAGAATCCGGCCGTCCGGGCCGCGGGCGGCGGCGGGACGACCGCCCCCCGGGTCGTCGAGCCAGAAGTCCCGGCGGAAGCGCTCGCGCAGGGTCCGGGCCGTCTCGCGCAGTCCGTCCCCACCGGGCCTCCCGCACCCGTCGAGCAGGTCCGCCCCGAGCAGGGCGGCGCGGTGCGCGTGCGCCTGTGTCTCGGCCCGCCAGGGTCCGGCGGGCCCTGGGTCCGGCACGAGGCCCGTCCCACCGGCCGCCCGGCGCAGCCACCCGAGGCACCGCTCCGCCACGGGCAGCAGCTCCTCCAGGTCCGCCGTCGGAAGCCCCCAGCGGCGGGCCTCGGCGAGCACGGCCGGAAAGGCGAGGGTGGCCTCGATGCCCGTGCAGCGGGGTGGCAGGTGCGGGCCCGCGTCCCTGAGGGGCCCCCGCATGCGGCCGGCCTCGGGACCGTCACCGGAGAGCTGGGCGCGGCCGAGGGCGCGCAGGGTGGTGACGGCGAGCCGGGTACCGAGGGGCAGGGCCATGCGGGCGGCCCAGAGCGCCTCGGCGGTGACCGGTCCGCAGCGCCAGGGGACCCCTGCCGCGAGGTGCACGTCGGCGGGGTGCGCCGGGTCGCGCTGGAGCAGGGCTCGCAGGTCCTCGACCGATGTCCGCAGCAGCTCCCCCGGCCGTGGGTCGTCGCTCTCGGCATGGGCCTCGGCGAGGAGATGGCCGCCCGGCCGTCCGGCGCCCCCGCCCGAGGAGGCGGTGGGGCGGACGGCCGAGCCCTCGTGGACCCGTAGCCGGACCGTGTAGGTGCCTCCGGGCGCCAGCTCGGCCTCCCAGCGCAGTACTCCGGCGGCCGCCAGGGCGTCCATGGGCGGCGGGTCCGCCGTGACGGCGACGGCGCGACCGCCGCCGTCGGTCCAGCGCAGGCCGGTGCCGTGGACGCTCGCGGAGAGTTCGGGTCCCGACCTGCCGGACGCCACCGCGCCCAGGTCCGCGAGATCCGTGCCCAGAGAGATTTCCACAGGGAGCCGGAGGGGACGGGCGACAGCGCTTCGCAGGGTGATCCGCTCGGTGCCGTCGGCGCTCCGCGTGCGCTCGACGGAGAGACCGGGGTCGGGCCCCGTGTCCCCGGGGAGGCGGAGGACGCCGAGGAAGACGGCTCGATCGGCTGCCGCCATTCGGCCCTGGAGGGCGACGGGCTCGCGCCCCGCCACCCGCAGGACGCAGCGGGACAGGAGCCGCCGCCCCGCCGTGTACACGCCCTCGGGTCCCTCGCCGGTGAGCTGACCGTGCTCCGCGCAGACGGCGAGGGCGGGCAGGGCCACGCAGAGGAGCGCGTCGTGCACCGAGGGAAGCTCTGCGGGGCGCGCGGCACGGGAAGGCGCGACGCCGGGACCGGACGGCCGCCCGGGCGCAGGCCCGGTGGGGGGTCCGGTGGGACGGCCGGGGGCCGGGACGGGGCTGAGGGCCATGGCGGGTAAGGGGTGCTCTCTGTGCGAACCGGGCGGCCGGCGAAGTGACGGCGGGACGGTTCGGACGACTCCGCCAGAGAGCTGAACGCGCCTGCGGGTGGCCGGGTCACGCTCGTCATCGGCCGCTCCTGCTGCCGCGCTGCCCGCCGTGCCTCGGAGCGCCCTTCCCCGGCTTGCCCGTGGCGGGCCCACCGGGCCGCACCCCGGCCGTCGGCCGGCGCTCGCCTCCGCCGGTCCGGCGGCCGGGGTCACGGAGGGTCTGCCGCGTGCCCTGCGGGCGGGCGGTGCGCATCCGGACCCGCCGGGAAGAGGCGGCGGTGTCCTGCTCCGAGGCCGCTCGGCCGTCCCGCTCGTTCCTCAGGCAGGAGCGGAGCGACTCGGGGTCGAGCCCTTCGTTGCACGCCTGGTGCAGCAGCTGGGCGAAGACGTACTCGGGGTCGGCGTCGAGTGCGAGTCCGAGGGCGACCCGGGCGGTGGGCTCGTCGCCGGTGGACCAGGCCGCCCAGCCCGCGAGGGTGAGGGGCGCGGCGGCGTGCTCCTGGTAGGGGGTGACGCAGCGCCGGGCCAGCACGCGCCAGAGCCGCAGGGCCGCCTTGCCCTCCCAGCCCTCCATCCATTCGGCGGCGCGGTCACGTGTGACGCGGTCCTGGAGACCGATGATCAGCGCGGCCGCTTCGTCGGTCCCGACGAGCGCGTCGTCGGCCGCGTCGCCCTCGGCCGTCCACACGACGGCCCTCCCCGCGCCCGCCGGGACCGCCCGGCCGGCCGGGGCAATCGGGGCCGTCGGACCGGCCGGGGCGGTCTTCTGGCTCTGCGGGTTCTGCGGGTTGGCGAACCGGCGGAGGACCTCACGGGCGAGTCGCACAGTCGTCTCGCGCACGTCCTGGCGCTCCCGGCCCTCGGCGTCTTCGAGGATCCGGGGGACGATCGACGCGGAGGTCGCGTCGAGTGCCGCACGCTGTTCCTCCTCCCGGGGCCCTCCGGACGGCTTGAACCGGCCCTCCATGTCCCGCAGGGAGCCCCGCACCTGGACTCCGGCGTAGGCCGCTGCCGCCGCCATCACCGACGTACCGCTGAGGGCGAGCGGGGTGCCGTCGGGCGGACAGCAGCGTGCGTCGGGGCAGCAGTAGGAGAAGTAGAGACCGTCGGAGATGCAGAGGGCCTCGTAGACGGGGATGTCGAGTGCGCCGCAGGCGGTGCGGAGGCGCTGGGCGAAGGGGCGCAGGCGCTCCATGACGCTGCGGCCCGTCTCCCCGGCGGCCGGGTCCTGGCACAGGAAGACGACGATGCCGTCCGGTCGGCTGCCGCTCCTCGCACCTCCCTCGACCAGGCATTCGGCGAGGTGATCGGCGGTGGACGCCCATTCACGGGGCGAGCGCGGAATGCCGAGCCTGACCCGGCCGCCGAAGCGGCCGTGCTCGCCGTGCAGGGCGGCCAGGACGACGGAGTCGGTGGGGTGGAAGCCCAGCATGAACGGCAGGGCGTCGGCCAGTTCCGCCGGGCCTCGCAGGGTGATCTGCTGGGTACGGGTGGGTCCGCTGGATTCGTGGTGGTTCGCGTTCATGGTCAGGACGTTCTCGTGATCTCCCGAAATCCGAAACCCCTGTGGATAACTCCCGGAACGCGGCATCCGTCCGTCCGTCGAGTTGTCCACAGGTCCGGCGTCTCATTCGCGCGATGTCCGAGGCATCGGGTTGCATGGAGGCATGACCCACGCAGACCCCTTGGAAGACCGCGCCGCCCTGCGCACCGCCGCCGATGCCGTGCTGGCCCGTCTCGTCTCGGACCCGACCGGCCGGGCGAGACTGCGCGAGGACCAGTGGCGGGCCATCGAGGCCCTGGTCGCGGACGGACGCAGGGCCCTGGTGGTGCAGCGGACCGGCTGGGGCAAGTCGGCCGTGTACTTCGTGGCGACGTCGCTGCTCCGCGAGCGCGGCAGCGGTCCGACCGTGATCGTCTCCCCCCTCCTCGCGCTGATGCGCAACCAGGTGGAGGCGGCTGCCCGGGCGGGCATCCGTGCCCGGACGATCAATTCTTCGAACACGGAGGAGTGGGAGACCGTCCAGGAGGAGGTCTCCGCCGGCGAGGTGGACGTGCTCCTGGTGAGCCCCGAGCGGCTCAACAATCCCGACTTCCGCGACCAGGTGCTCCCCCGCCTCGCGGCCGCCACCGGGCTGCTCGTGGTCGACGAGGCCCACTGCATCTCGGACTGGGGACACGACTTCCGGCCCGACTACCGCAGGTTGCGCACGATGCTGGCCGACCTGCCGTCCGGGGTACCGGTGCTCGCGACCACGGCGACGGCGAACGCCCGGGTGACGGCGGACGTGGCCGAGCAGCTCGGTACGGGGGCCGGCACGGACGCCCTGGTGCTGCGCGGGCCGCTGGACCGGGAGAGCCTGAGCCTGGGCGTGGTCAGGCTTCCGGACGCGGCGCATCGGCTGGCCTGGCTGGCCGATCACATCGGCGAGCTGCCCGGCTCCGGGATCATCTACACACTGACCGTCGCGGCGGCCGACGAGGTCACGGCCTACCTGCGCCAGTGTGGACACACGGTCTCCTCCTACACGGGCCGCACGGAGAACGCCGACCGGCAGCAGGCGGAGGACGATCTCCAGGCCAACCGGGTCAAGGCACTGGTGGCGACCTCGGCCCTCGGCATGGGCTTCGACAAGCCGGACCTGGGGTTCGTGGTGCACCTCGGGTCGCCCTCCTCCCCGATCGCCTACTACCAGCAGGTCGGCCGGGCCGGGCGAGGCGTGGAGCACGCGGAGGTGCTGCTGCTGCCCGGGCAGGAGGACGAGGCGATCTGGCGCTACTTCGCCTCGGTCGCGTTCCCGCCCGAGGAGCAGGTGCGCCGCACGATCGACGTGCTCGCGCAGGCCGGCCGGCCGCTGTCCCTGCCCGCCCTGGAACCCTTGGTGGAGCTGCGCAGGACCCGGCTGGAGACGATGCTCAAGGTCCTCGACGTGGACGGCGCGGTGAAGCGGGTGAAGGGCGGCTGGGAGAGCACGGGCCGGCCCTGGGCGTACGACACCGAGCGGTACGCGTGGGTGGCCCGGCAGCGGGCCGCCGAGCAGCAGGCGATGCGTGACTACGCGGCGACGACAGGGTGCCGGATGGAGTTCCTGCGGCGCCAGCTGGACGACGAGGAGGCCGCCCCGTGCGGTCGCTGTGACAACTGCGCGGGGAACCGGTTCGATCCCAAGGTGTCCGACGCGGCTCTGGACGCGGCCAAGGGCGAGTTGGGCCGGCCGGGCGTGGAGGTCGAGCCCCGGAAGATGTGGCCGACGGGGCTCGCCGCTGTCGGGGTCGACCTGAAGGGGCGTATCCCCGCCGGCGAGCAGGCGTTCGGCGGCCGGGCCCTGGGGCGGCTCTCGGACATCGGCTGGGGCAACCGGCTGCGTCCGCTGTTGGCCGACACCGCTGCGGACGGTCCCGTTCCGGACGATGTCGTGCAGGCGGTGGTGCATGTGCTCGGTGACTGGGCCAAGGGGCCCGGGGGTTGGGCCTCCGGGTCGCCGGACGCGCCTGCCCGTCCCGTCGGCGTGGTCACGGTCGCCTCGCACCGCAGGCCGCGCCTGGTGGATTCGCTGGGCCGGCGGATCGCCGAGATCGGCAGGATGCCCCTGCTGGGCACGGTGGAGTACGGCCCCGAGGCGGACGAACTGCGGTTGTCCCGGACCAACAGCGCCCAGCGGGTGGTCGGGTTGCAGCGGACCCTGACGGTCTCCGCCGAGCTGGCCGACCGGCTGGCCGCGGCGGGCGGTCCGGTTCTCCTGGTGGACGATCTGTCCGACAGCGGCTGGACGTTGGCGGTGGCGGCGCGGCTGCTGCGGCGGGCCGGAGCGGAAGGGGTGTTTCCGCTGGTGCTTGCCGTCCAAGGGTGAAACAGGAGGGGAAACGGGGAGTGAACAATGGGCAACTGGGCAGGGATATGAGTGGCATACCAACGCATTCCCGTCAGCGGCCTCAATTGCTCGTTGCCGCTCGCGCACGGGCCAGCAAGAATTGGGAAACCGCCTCGCACGGCCCGTCAGCGGTCCGGAAGGACTGTGCTGTGGTGCGCCCTCACCCGACCTTGCCCGCCTCGCGGGCGCGTATCCGAAGGGAGGACCGTGACCCTCGGATTCGCTCCGCCCACAGCCACCTCGCTCAGATCTTCGTCCGAGTCCGCCAGCCGCCTCGCTCGGGTACTCGAACCTGCCGAGTGGTCAGCGGCGGGGATCCCCCTGCTGCGCAATCCGCGTGAGGTCGTCAGCGGCCTCCACTCGCGTCACACGCCCACGCCCTCGACGGCGGTCCTGGCGATCCTGGACCACGAGGAACGACTCGCCGCCAGCGCCTCGTTCGTCCGGCGCCCCACGCCCGCGGACGGCTGGGAGTTCCGCAACGCTCTGCTCGCGCACCTGCGGCGGGTCATCCCGCACGACCTCCGAAGGCGCACGCCCGTGCGGACCGCGGTTCTCCTGTACTGCCGGGAGGGCGACGAGCGCTGGACGGAGGAGGACGGGGCCTGGATGTGGGGGCTCCGGGACGCTTGCACCCTGCACGGGCTCCGCTGCGGCGCGTACATCACGCTGACCCGTGGCGGTTGGCAGGTGCTCGGCGAGGGCCGGGGCGGCCGTCGACCGAGCTCCGACTCGATCCCGCTGCCTCTCGGTGACGGGCCGGCCGAACTCGGCCTGCTCACACCGCGAATCGCGAGCGGCGCCACCGAGCCCCTGCGCCGGGCCGCCGCCCGCTGATCTCTGATCTCTGATCTCTGATCGCGTGAACGACGTCGGCCCCCGCCGGGCCCGGTTCGGTCCGGCGGAGGGGCTGTCGGTCAGACGCCGGCGCCTGCTCCGAGGAGCGTCGTGACGCGCTGCGGGTCACCGCAGACGACAAGCAGCGCGCTCGCGCGGGCCATCGCCGTCGGCAGAGCCTTGGCGGCCGTCTCGTCGTCTCCGCTGTTGAGGGCGACGATCACCACGGGGCGGGTGGCGGCCCGCTCCACGGCGGCGGCGTGCGCGAAGAAGACGTCGTCACCGGTGTCCTGCTGGGCCCAGTAGGCGGCTTCGCCGAAGGACAGCTCGTGCGTGGCCCACGGGTGGGGGGCGCCGGTGGTGAGCACCAGGACCTCGCCCGGCGCCCGGCCGTTCTCCAGAAGCAGGTCCAGGGCCTCTTCGGCGGCGTCGAGCGCGCCGTCGACGGGGGCCGGGATCAGCTGGAGCTGCGGCGTGGATCGCTGATCGGAACGATTCTCCGGGGTGTTCGCCGGAGACTGCCCGGCACCGGGGTGCGGGCGCTGCGCCGGTGCGGCGGGCCTGGCCGGGCCGGGTACAGGGCGTCCGGGACGCGGGGTGGCCGCGGAACGCGGGCCGGGTACGGGACGGGGGGTCGACGCGGGGCGGCCGGCGGCCGCGGTGGCGCGGGGACCCTGGGCGCTCTCGTGAATCTGAGGCTCCTCGGGGATGAGAGGCATGAGTGGATGTCTATCAAATGCCGATGCGCCAGGCACCGGCGGGTGGGCACACATGTGCACCCCGGCCGTGTGGGAGCCCCGTCGGCAGGGCCCCTCGACCGGAAGTTCAGAAGTCGAAGCCGAGTTGGCCCCCGCTCTCCAGCGCGGCCGCCTCGGCGGAGAGGCGGACCTTTTTGAGGTGGCGCCACCTGGGCATCGCGTCCAGGTACGACCAGGAGAGACGGTGGTGCGGGGTGGGCCCCAGCTCTTCGAGCGCCGCTTTGTGGACCGGCGAAGGGTAGCCCGCGTTGGCGCCGAAGGCGTAGGCCGTGTACTCCCCGGCCCCGATCCCCAGCTCCGCCATGACCGTGTCCCGCCGGACCTTCGCGATGACGGAGGCGGCGGCCACGGCGATGCAGGACTGGTCGCCCTTGATCACCGTACGGACCTGCCAGGGGCTGCCGAGGTAGTCGTGCTTGCCGTCGAGGATCACCGCGTCGGGCCGTACGGGAAGACCTTCGAGGGCCCGGACCGCCGCGAGCCGCAGCGCCGCGGTCATTCCGAGTTCGTCTATCTCCTGGGGGGAGGCGTCGCCGAGCGCGTACGCCGTGACCCACCCCTCCAGCTCCGCGGCGAGCGCGGTACGACGCTTGGGGGTGAGCAGCTTGGAGTCGGTGAGGCCTTCGGGGGCCCGGCGTAGACCGGTGACGGCCGCGCACACGGTGACCGGGCCGGCCCACGCCCCGCGTCCGACCTCGTCGACTCCAGCGACGATCTTGGCGCCGGTGGTGGCTCGGAGCGATCGCTCGACGGTGTGGGTGGGTGGTTCATACGGCATGGCGCCTGACAGGTTACGCCGCCTGGTGCGGAGTGCGGTACCCGGATTCCCCTCGGGCGCCCGAGGGGACCTCGCGGGCCGGGGGCACCAGGCCTCGCGGCGGTCCCCCGGGCGCCGTCCCTCCGCCTCAGACGCGCAGCAGGGGCACCATGATCCGGTCGATGAGTTCGGCGAGCTCGGCATCCTGCCATTCGCTCGCGCACACCTTGGATCGGTACATCATCATGGCGGGAATGACGTCGACCACAAGATCGTCGATCGCGTCGGCCCGCACCTCCCCCCTTGCGATTCCCCGGCTCAGAACATCCCGGAAGAGCCGGGCCGAGGGCTCGACCACTCCCGTGAGAATCAGGCCGTGGAACCGCTCGGCGGAGTCGGCATCGCATTCGTGAAGCACCGCACGCAGAGCGAAACCGGGCTTGGAGTACATGACGTCCCGGACCCGTCGGCACAGCCCGTACAGGTCCTCCCGCACACCGCCGAGGTCGGGCGCCTCGTCGAGTGTCGGCAGTCCGGCCTGGAGGGCGTCGGCGACGAGGTCTTCCTTCGAAGGCCAGCGCCGGTACACCGCGGCTTTACCCGTCTGCGCGCCGATCGCGACACCCTCCATCGTGAGGCCGTTCCAGCCGACTCTTCCCAGTTGCTCGAGCGCGGCCTCCAGAATGGCCCGTTCGAGCACGGGGCCGCGGCGTCGCAGCGACACGCCGTCCGGCCGGGCGGCGGCCGCGGAGCGTGAAGTAACCATCAGGATCTCTCCGTTGAGGCGATCTCATGTCGTCGGCAGCACCCAGTGAACGGTTGCGTTCACTGAGGGGGACTCACTACCGTGGTGGACAGTGAACGGGTGCGTTCACTAATTCTTCCGTGGGGGATCCATAGTGACAACTTCTCCGGTGGACACACAGACCAAGGACGGGCCTGCTCGCGCCGGAGGTCGGCCGGGTATCGCCTTGACCGTGATCGCCGCCTGCCAGCTGATGGTCGTCCTCGACGCCACCATCGTGAACATCGCGCTGCCGCACATCCAGGACGCGCTCTCCTTCTCGACCACCGACCTGTCGTGGGTGCTCAGTGCCTACACGCTCACCTTCGGCGGTCTGCTGCTCCTCGGCGGACGGGCCGGGGACATCCTCGGGCGCCGCCGGGTGTTCATGGCGGGCATCCTGATCTTCACCTTCGCCTCGCTGCTCGGAGGCTTCGCACAGGAGCCCTGGCACCTGCTCGCGGCGCGGGCCCTGCAGGGCGTCGGCGGCGCGATCGCCTCGCCCACCTCGCTCGCGCTGATCACCACGACGTTCCCCGAAGGACCGGAGCGCAACCGGGCCTTCGGCGTGTTCGCCGCCGTCTCCGCCGGTGGTGGCGCGATCGGCCTCCTCGCCGGCGGCGCGCTCACGGAGTGGCTGGACTGGCGCTGGGTCCTCTTCGTCAACGTGCCGATCGGCCTGCTGATCGCCTTCCTGGCCCCGCGCTACATCTCGGAGTCCGAGCGTCACCCCGGTCGGTTCGACATCGCGGGCGCCGCGACCTCGACGCTCGGTATGGCGGCGCTGGTCTACGGCTTCATCCGGGCCTCCGAGAAGGGCTGGGAGGACGCGCTGACCATCGGTTCCTTCGTGTCGGCGGTGATCCTGCTGGCGGCCTTCGGGATCGTGGAGTCGCGCGCCAAGGAGCCGATCACCCCGCTCCGGATGTTCGCGGACCGCAACCGCTCGGGCACGTACGTCATCATGCTGAGCCTGTCGGCCGCCATGTTCGGCATGTTCTTCTTCATCGTGCTGTGGGTCCAGGACGTCCTGGGCTACAGCCCGATCCAGTCCGGGCTCGCCTTCCTGCCCGTGACGGTCGCGATCGGCGTCGGCGCGGGGCTCGCGCAGCGGCTGCTGCCGGTCCTCGGCCCCAAGCCGTTCATGGTGAGCGGTGCGGCGATCACGGGTACCGGTCTCCTCTGGCTGACCTTCATCGACTCGGGCAGCACCTACGCGAGCGGCGTCCTCGGTCCGATGGTCCTGTTCGGCTTCGGCATGGGCCTCAACTTCGTGACGCTCACGCTCACGGCCGTCTCCGGGGTGGCCCAGCACGAGGCGGGCGCCGCGTCGGGTCTGCTGAACGCCACCCAGCAGATCGGTGGTTCGCTCGGCCTGTCGATCCTGGTCACGGTCTTCGGCACCGCCAGCCGGGAGGAGGGCGAGAAGCAGCTGCCGGACTTCCTCGCGCACGCGACGCCCGAGCAGCAGGCCGAGGCCCTGAAGACGAAGGAGCTGCCGGCGCCCTGGGGCCACGAGGTGCTGACCTCGGGCATCTCCTCGGCCTTCACCGCCGCCGTCGGGATGGTGCTGATCGCGCTGGTCACGGCTGTCCTGGTGATCCGTGTCCGCAAGAGCGACCTGGAAGCGCTCAGCGGCCGCGCCGAGGCCGCCGGACCGATGGCCTGAGTACGCCCGGCGGCCCGGAGCACGCGAGGGCCGAGCACTCCGACGGCCGGGCCGGCCGCCTGAACGCACCGATGGCCCCTGATCCCCGCCCGGGGTTCAGGGGCCATCGTGTCGTCTCAGGCCGTCGTCGCCGGGACCCACTCCGGCAGGTCCTCGGTCCGCCCGAGCCAGTCGGCCGGCGGTGCACCGGTCGTCGCGGCGGCGACCACGCCCCCGGCGATGGCGCAGGTCGTGTCGACATCGCCGCCGACCTGCGCGGTCGTCCAGAACACCCGCTCGAAGTCACCGAGGCCGCGGGCCGCCGACCAGAGGGCGAACGGCACCGTGTCGTGCGCACTGGTCCGCCGACCGCTGCCGAGCACCGCGGCGACCGTGCCCGCGTCGCCGTAGTCGAGCATGTCGCGGGCCCGGCGCAGTCCTGCCCCGACCGCGCTGCGCGGCACCAGGGCGACGACCCCGTCGAGCAGCGCCTCGGGTGTGGGCGGGCCCGCGGGGTCGGCTGCCAGCGCGGCCGCGGCGGCGACGGCCATGGCGCCCACCACGGCTTCACGGTGCTGGTGGGTCGTGTAGGCGGAGATCTCGGCCTGGTGCGTCGCCTGCTCCGGGTCATCGGCGTACCAGGCCCCGAGGGGGGCGATCCGCATCGCGGCGCCGTTGCCCCAGGATCCCTGCCCCTGGAAGAGCGCGGCGGCCAGCTCCCGCCAGTCGCCGCCTTCCCGGATGAGGCGGAGCATCCGGTTGACCGCCGGGCCGTAGCCCCGGTCGAAGTCGTGATGCTGGGCGAAGGACATCGCCAGGGCGTCCTGGTCGATCCGTTCGTGGCGGGCGAGGACGGCCAGGACGGAGCAGGCCATCTCGGTGTCGTCGGTCCACTGCCAGCGGCCGTCGGGCAGCTCGCGCCGCTTCAGCAGTGGGTAGTTGGCGGGTACGAAGAACTGGGAGCCCAGGGCGTCTCCCACGGACAGCCCGCGCAGGCTGGCCAGGGCGCGGTCGAAGCGCCGGTCGAATGAGGAGTCAGCGGTCATCGGTCTGCCACTCTATCCGGTGGGGCCGTACGGTTCCGGGGTGCGCCAGCGTTCGAACGGCCTGTCCAGACGGTATCGCCCGTCCTCGTCGAGCTCCAGCACGCGCGTTTCCGCGTTGCCGGGGTTGGAGAGCGACTCGAAGTCCGCGACCGACCAATGGAACCAGCGCATGCAGAACAGGCGCATGGTCAGTCCGTGGGTGACCAGCAGCACGTTGGGCGGATGGTCCGGCGCCTCGAAACTGCGGTACAGGCTCTCCAGGAACGCCCCGACCCGGTCGTAGACGTCCGCCCCCGACTCCCCCTGGGCGAAGCGGTAGAAGAAGTGTCCGTACGCGTCCCGGTAGGCCTTCTGCAGACGCACATCCTCCCTCTCCTGCCAGTTGCCCCAGTCCTGCTCCCGCAGGCGGGGCTCCTCCCGCACCCGGACCCGCTCCGGGCGCAGCCGGAAGGCACGGAGGGTCTCGTGCGTGCGGCGGTACGGCGAGACGTAGACGCTGACCGCCTCGTCCCCGAAGAGCTCCCGCAGCCGCTCCCCCGTCTCCTCCGCCTGCCGCAAGCCGGTCTCCGTGAGCCGCAGGGCATGGTCGGGCTCCCGTTCGTACACCGTGTCATCGGCATTGCCCTCGGACTCTCCGTGCCGTACGAGAACGATGCGCCGCGGTCGTGCCATACCCCGACCCTAGATCGCCGCTCCCGGGGAGGCTCGACCGAGGAGGTGCCCGGAGTCCATCCGGCGGACCTGTCCGGTGAAGCGGCGGCGCAGCGCGCGGTCGTGCGAGACCACCACGAGGGCCCCCTTCCACTGGTCCAGGGCTGCCTCCAGTTCCTCGACGAGGCCCAGGGCCAGGTGGTTGCCCGGCTCGTCGAGCAGGAGGAGGTCGGCGGGCCGGGCCAGCAGCCGGGCGAGCGCCAGCCGACGGAGCTGGCCGGCGGAGAGACCTCCGACCGGAACGTCGAGGTCGGCCGGGCGGAACAGTCCGTACGACAGGAGGAGTTCGGCCCGCTCGTCCTCGGGGAGGCCGAGCCCTCGCCCGAAGCAGGCGAGCAGCCGTTCCTCCGGGCGCCGGACGGTGACGTCCTGGGCGAGGTACCCGATTCGTCCGGTGCGCCGGACCTCACCGGCGTCGGGTGGGACGATGCCGGCGAGGACGCGCAGGAGCGTCGACTTCCCCGCGCCGTTCCCACCGTGCACGAGGAGTCGCTCCCCCACACCGACCGTGAGCGAGTCGACGGCGAGGCGGTCCGCGACCCGCACCCCGGTCAGGGTGACGAGCGTTCCCTCGGCGGCGCCGGCCTGGGGGCGGGCGGTGAAGGAGAGGGGCGACGGCGGCTGGGGCACGGGCTCCTCGCGGAGGCGTCTCAGCCGCTCGCGGGCGTTGCGGACGCGACCGGAGACGGAGGCCTGGACGCGTCCCGCCGCCCGGTCGAACGCCATCTTGTTGTTGTCCTTCATCTCCCTGCCGGGCGCGACGCCGCGGGCCGTGGTCGACGCGTACGCCTCCAGCCGCGCCGTCTCCTCGCACCACTCCTCGTACGCCTCCTCCCAGCGTCGCCTGGCGGCCTCCCGCGCCGACCGGTAGCCGGCGTATCCGTCTCCGTACCGCACGAGCGCACGCCGGTCGGCGTCGACCTCGACGATGGCGGTGGCGACCCGCTCCAGGAAGGTCCGGTCGTGCGAGACCGCCACCACGGTGCCGCGATGCGCGAGGAGGGATTCCTCCAGCCAGTCGAGCGCCTGCGCGTCGAGGTGGTTGGTGGGTTCGTCGAGCAGAAGCACCTCGGGCCCGGCCGCGACGGCGCAGGCGATGCCGAGGCGGGCGAGCTCGCCACCGGAGAGGCTGCCGAGCCGGCGCTCGCGACCGGTGTTCGCGAGTCCGAGCACGTGCAGCGCCTTGTCGACCCGGGCGTCCGCCTCGTACCCGCCGCGCAGCTCATAGGTGGTGAGGAGCTCGCCGTACGCGTCGAGTGCCTCTTCGCCCGCCGTACCGAGTCCGGCTTCCAGTTCGCGCAGTCCCCGTTCCATGGTGCGGAGCTCGGCGAGCGCGGCGTCGACGGCGTCCCCCACGGTGGCGCCCGGCGGCAGTTCGGGGGTCTGCGCGAGCATCCGCACGCCGCCGTCGGCGACGGTGACCACCCTCCCCTCGTCGGGCAGTTCCACCCCCGCGAGGAGGCGCAGCAGGGTCGACTTGCCCGCGCCGTTCTCCCCCACGATCCCGATCCGCTCCCCGGGGCGGACGGAGAGCGAGACCTGGTCGAGCAGCAGTCGTTCACCACGGGTCACGACGACGTCGTGCATGGAGATCTGAGTGGGCAAGGGCGCCTCCTGGGCAAGAGCCATCAAACGCAACTTGGATCGCGTTAGGACGAGTGTGGCAGACTCGACCCCCTAACGCAACGGGAGTAGCAATTGAATGACTCGATTGAGGAGCTTCCCACCCCGGCACCCGGCAGCGCGCGCCCCGGCGGGCGGACCGCCCGCACCCGGGCTGCCGTCCGCGACGCGGTCCTGACCGGCCTCTCCGAGCACGGCTATCCGGCCCTGACCGTGGAGTACGTGGCGGAGCACTCGGGCGTCCACAAGACGACGCTCTACCGTCGCTGGGGCAGCGTGGAAGGCCTTCTCGCCGACGCGCTCGACCTGGCGGGCGAGGACACCTGGGCGCCGCCGGACACCGGCAGCCTCTCCGAAGATCTGCGCGCGCTCGCGCACGAGGCGGTCGAGGCCTTCGGCGATCCCGCCGCCGCGGCCGCACCGACCGCGTTCGTCGGCGCGGCCTTCCAGTCGCCGCGGGCCGCCGAGGCGCTGCACAGCTTCTACGAGGAGCGATTCCGCCGCTGCGAGGACGTGGTCACCCGGGCCGTCGCCCGCGGCGAAGCGCCTGCGGGCACGGACGCGGGCGCGGTCGTGCGCGCGGTCTCGGCGCCCCTCTTCCTCCGGCTCTTCGTCACCCGCGAACCGATCGACGGCGCGCTCGCGGACCAGGCGGCACGCGTGGTCCTCGCAGGGGTCGACGCGGGCGCGTTCGTGCCCGCCTAGGCCTGCTCAGACCATCATTCCCACCCGGGCCTGCCCCGACCGCCGTGGACGGCCCAGGCCTGCCCAGATCGCCGTGGACGGCACAGGCCTTCCCAGACCGCCGTCGACGGCCCGGGCCTGACCAGACCAACCGGTCAGGCCTGGTCGACCCTCCGGGGTCGTCCGGGCCGGCCGGCCTCTCCCCTCTAGACCGTCCAGGCCGACTCGAGCTGCACCACATCCCCGGCCAGAGCCGCCACATCGGCCGCGGTCCTGGCCCGCAGTCCGAGCCGCTCGATGCGCTCCGCCCGGTACTTTCCGTGCTCCGCGGCGGACTGCCATATCGAGAGCACCAGGAACTCGCTGCCCGGCGCCTCTCCGAAGAGCCCCCGCAGCATGCCGGGGGACCCTGCCATCGCCGGGTTCCACACCTTCTCCTGCATGAGCGCGAAGTGCTCGGCGCGGTCCTCATGGACACGGCAGTGCGCGACCCGCGCCACGTCGGCGTCGGAGAACCGCGGCTCGAACCCCGTCTTCACGTCGAAGCGGTGGTCGAACAGCTTGACCTGGGCGTCCTTGAACGTGCCCATCTGCGAGGCCGCCAGCCGGTCGTGGGAGCGGGCCATGAAGGAGTCGTAGAAGGCCCGGCTCTCCCAGAACGCGAAGACATGGGCGACGTCCGGCCGAGTCCGGCTCCACCCGCCGCCCTGCCCCCGGAACCCCGGCTCACCGAGCAGCCCCGCCCATTTCCGCTGTCCCCGCTCGAACCCTCGACGGTCCATCACGGTGCAGCGAATCCACTTGACCAGCACCGCGCCATCGTACGGGCCCGACGACCGCCCCGGCAGGCCTCTTCAGGCTCCCGCCGGGTGCATTCGCTCCAGTCCCGCGCGCTCCCCTTCGTCCAGCTCGATTCCGAACGCGGATTCCAGCAGGGCGATCAACTCACCCACCCGAACCGTCCGTTCCTCCGTGGTGCCGTCCGTCCGAACCGTCGACAGCGTCTCGCGCACCAGGGCTCTGCGCACGTCCGCGCCGGGCCTCTGGGCCACTACCTGGCCGAGGAACCGGGAGTCGGGGTGGCTGGAGCTGTAGTGGTTCATGACGGCGAAGTCACCGGGGTAGAGGGTCTGCGGAGAGAAGGCGTACAGATCGGTCCAGCCCTGCGGACGCAGGGAGCGGAGGACGTGGATGCCCTCGGCCTCGACACCGATCCCGAAGGTCCAGCCGCCCTGCTCGACACGCGCCCCGTCCCGCAGGGGCACCGGCTCCAGCGGCCCCTGCCAGCCGAACCCGACGTCGACGAGCCACTCCTCGCCCCCGATCGTGACGACCAGGAGGGCGTGCGTCACGGGCGTCAGCGCACCGCCCCGGGAACGGTTGCGGGCGCCACGGCCGGACACGGTGAAGCCGATCCGTTCGAGGACGGCCGCGAACAGGGAGTTCTGCTCGTAGCAGTAGCCGCCCCGGCGCCGCCCGACGAGCTTGTCCTGCAGGCTCTTCAGATCCAGCGGGACCCGCCGCCCCAGCGCCACGTCGAGGTTCTCGAAGGGCACGGCCCGGATGTGGGCCCGGTGAAGTGCCGCCAATGTCCCCGCATCGGGCACGAGTTCACGGCCCCGCTCGGCCACATATCCGATTCGAGCCAGATATGCGTCGAGATCCAGCTCGTCACCGCTCCACAAACCGCTCTCCCCCTCAACCCCCGGGCCCCCTGTCGTAGCCCCATGACACCATGAGCAATCGGCCCAGGACCACGGGCTTTTGAGCGGTCGACGGTACGACGCGAAGCGTGCGCGGGGGCGTACGCGGAGAGGGGAAGCACCATGAGCGGACTCAACAAGGGAGTGGGACGCGTCGAGGTGACGCTCAAGTGGGACCCTGCCCCGAGCGGCGCGCCGGCCCACGACCTGGACCTCGTCGCCGGCGTCTTCGCGGCGGACGACCCGGACGGGGCGCCGGTCCATCTGGTGCACTTCGGCAGCCGCTCCCCCGACGGCACGATCACGCTCCACCGCGACAGCCGCACGGGCCAGGGATTCGGCTACGACGAGGCCATGACCCTGGAGCTGGACCGGCTGGCGCCGCGGTACGCGCGCGTGGTGGTGGGCGTCGCCATACAGCAGGCCGGCGGGCGGCTGGCCTTCGGCGACGTGACGAACACGGGCATACGGGTCCGCGAGGGCTACACGGACCTGCTGGTGCACGACTTCGCGGACGTGCCGGAGGCCCTTTCGGCGACGGTCGTGGAGTTCACCCGCGTCGGCGCGGAGGGGTGGACGTACCGCCCGCTCAGCCACGGCTTCGACGCCGACCCCCAGGACTTCACCAGGGTGCTCGGCTCCGCCCGCCCCTGACGCCCGCCGCCACGAGAAGGCGGGCCGCCCGGACACGTGAAGGGGACCGGCCCGAGGCCGGTCCCCTTCGTGAGGCGCTGGTCAGTCACCCGTGCGGACCGCGCCGGACATCACGTCCGACGCGGCCCCGCAGGGTGTCAGCTGCAACCGCTGGTCGAGCCGCAGCCCTCGCAGATGTAGCAGGAGCCGGCGCGCTGCATCTTCGTGCCGCAGGAGAAGCAGAGCGGGGCGTCGGCGCTGATGCCGAGCTGCATCTCGACGAGCTCCGCCGAGGTGTGGGCCTGCTTCGGGGCCGGGACCTCGATCTTCGGGGCCGGGACGGCGACGGCCTTCAGCTCCTGGGCGCGGGGCGCCGACTGGGCCAGGCCCTCGACGTCGACGTCCTCCGCCTCGGACTGCTCGTACGAGCCGGTGTCCAGGTGGCGCTGGCGCTCCTCGGCCGAGTGGATGCCGAGGGCGGAGCGGGTCTCGAAGGGCAGGAAGTCCAGCGCCAGGCGGCGGAAGATGTAGTCGACGATCGACTGCGCCATCCGCACGTCCGGGTCGTCCGTCATGCCGGCCGGCTCGAAGCGCATGTTGGTGAACTTCGAGACGTACGTCTCCAGCGGGACGCCGTACTGCAGACCGACGGAGACGGCGATGGAGAAGGCGTCCATCATGCCGGCGAGCGTCGAACCCTGCTTGGACATCTTGAGGAAGACCTCGCCGAGACCGTCGTCCGGGTAGGAGTTGGCGGTCATGTAGCCCTCGGCGCCACCGACGGTGAAGGAGGTGGTGATCCCCGGACGGCCCTTGGGCAGGCGCTTGCGGACCGGGCGGTACTCGACGACCTTCTCGACGGCCTCGCGGATCGTCGCCTCGGACTTCGCGGTGACCTCGACCTTCTCCTCCTCCTTCTTCTTGGCGGAGAGGGGCTGGCCGACCTTGCAGTTGTCGCGGTAGATGGCGAGCGCCTTGACGCCCATCTTCCAGGCCTCGAAGTAGACCTCCTCGACGTCCTCGACCGTGGCCGTCTCCGGCAGGTTCACGGTCTTGGAGAGGGCGCCGGAGATCCACGGCTGGATGGCGGCCATCATGCGGACGTGGCCCATCGCGGAGATGGAGCGCTCGCCCATGGCGCAGTCGAAGACCTCGTAGTGCTCGGTCTTCAGACCGGGAGCGTCGATCACGTTGCCGTTCTCGGCGATGTGGGCGACGACCGCCTCGATCTGCTCCTCCTGGTAGCCCAGGCGGCGCAGGGCCTGCGGGACGGTGCCGTTGACGATCTGCATCGAGCCGCCGCCGACCAGCTTCTTGAACTTGACCAGGGCGAGGTCGGGCTCGAGGCCGGTGGTGTCGCAGGACATCGCGAGACCGATGGTGCCGGTCGGGGCGATGACCGAGGCCTGGGCGTTGCGGAAGCCGTTCTTGGCGCCGAGGCGGATCACGTCCTGCCAGGCCTCCGTGGCGGCGGCCCAGATCGGCGAGTCCAGGTCGTCCGTGCGGACGGCCTTGGTGTTCTCGTCGGCGTGCTGCTGCATGACGCGCTGGTGCGGCTCGGCGTTGAGGGCGTAGCCGTCGTACGCGCCGACGACCGCGGCGAGCTCGGCGGAGCGCTTGTAGGAGGTGCCGGTCATCAGGGAGGTGATGGCACCGGCGAGGGCGCGGCCGCCGTCGGAGTCGTACGCGTGGCCGGTTGCCATCAGCAGGGCGCCGAGGTTGGCGTAGCCGATGCCGAGCTGGCGGTAGGCGCGGGTGTTCTCGCCGATCTTCTGGGTGGGGAAGTCGGCGAAGCAGATGGAGATGTCCATCGCGGTGATGACGAGCTCGACGACCTTGGCGAAGCGCTCGATCTCGAAGGACTGGTTGCCCTTGCCGTCGTCCTTGAGGAACTTCATCAGGTTCAGCGAGGCGAGGTTGCAGGACGTGTTGTCCAGGTGCATGTACTCGCTGCACGGGTTCGAGCCGTTGATACGGCCGGACTCGGGGCAGGTGTGCCAGTGGTTGATCGTGTCGTCGTACTGGATGCCCGGGTCGGCGCAGGCCCACGCGGCCTCGGCCATCTTGCGGAAGAGCGACTTGGCGTCGACCTCCTCGATGACCTCGCCCGTCATGCGGGAGGTGAGACCGAACTTCCCGCCGGACTCGACCGCCTTCATGAAGGTGTCGTTCACGCGGACGGAGTTGTTGGCGTTCTGGTACTGGACGGACGTGATGTCGTCGCCGCCCAGGTCCATGTCGAAGCCCGCGTCACGGAGGGCGCGGATCTTCTCCTCCTCCTTGACCTTGGTCTCGATGAAGTCCTCGATGTCGGGGTGGCTGACGTCGAGGATGACCATCTTGGCCGCGCGGCGGGTCGCGCCGCCCGACTTGATCGTTCCCGCGGAGGCGTCGGCGCCGCGCATGAAGGAGACCGGGCCGGAGGCGTTGCCGCCGGAGGAGAGCAGCTCCTTGGAGGAGCGGATGCGGGAGAGGTTCAGGCCGGCTCCGGAGCCGCCCTTGAAGATCATGCCCTCTTCCTTGTACCAGTCGAGGATGGACTCCATGGAGTCGTCGACGGACAGGATGAAGCAGGCGGAGACCTGCTGGGGCTGGGGCGTGCCGACGTTGAACCAGACCGGCGAGTTGAAGCTGAAGATCTGGTGCAGGAGGGCGTAGGCCAGCTCGTGCTCGAAGATCTCGGCGTCGGCGGGCGAGGCGAAGTAGCCGTACTCCTCGCCGGCCTTCGTGTACGTCTTCACGATCCGGTCGATGAGCTGCTTGAGACCGGTCTCGCGCTGCGGGGTGCCGACGGCCCCGCGGAAGTACTTGCTGGTGACGATGTTGACCGCGTTCACCGACCAGAAGTCGGGGAACTCGACGCCACGCTGCTCGAAGTTGATCGAGCCGTCGCGCCAGTTGGTCATGACGACGTCACGGCGCTCCCAGGCCACCTCGTCGTACGGATGCACGCCGGGGGTGGTGTGGATGCGCTCGATACGCAGGCCCTTGCTCGCCTTGGTTCCCTTGGAACGAGAACCACGTGCTGCCGGACCGCTCGCCGTCTCTGTCATGCCGCCTCCCATATACGGGCAAAACACACTTCGGCGCCCAGAAAGTCCCAGGGCACCGTCTTCTGTACGTCGTTCTGTGCTGCTGCCACGAACGCCACGGGGGTCGCGCTCGGGGCACGTCTGTCGGGCCGCTCTGCGGCCGGCCGGGCCCGTGGACCCGGGCCGCCGGTCAGTCGGCGGCGGTGGCGGGAACGGGGACCTCAGGGGTCGCACCGGTCCCGCGGTCCTCGGAGAGAGGCCGCACGCGGAGTTCCGCGATGGCGGTCTCGAAGTCTTCCAGGCTGTCGAAAGCCTTGTACACGGACGCGAAGCGCAGGTACGCGACGAGGTCGAGCTCCTGCAACGGGCCGAGGATGGCCAGGCCCACGTCGTGGGTGGTCAGCTCGGCGCTGCCGGTGGCGCGCACCGCCTCCTCGACCCGCTGGCCGAGCTTGGCGAGGGCGTCCTCGGTGACCGGTCGCCCCTGGCACGCCTTGCGCACCCCGGAGATGACCTTGGTACGGCTGAAGGGCTCGGTGACACCGGACCGCTTCACCACCATGAGCGAGCACGTCTCGACCGTCGTGAAACGACGGGAGCAGTCGGGGCACTGGCGACGGCGTCGGATCGACGTCCCGTCGTCGGTGGTGCGACTGTCGACGACACGGCTGTCGGGGTGCCTGCAGAAGGGGCAGTGCATTGGTTCCGACCCTCCCTCACGGCACGACTGGTGAACCTCACCGGGGCCGTCAAGGCCCTGCGAGGCGACCACCAGCATAGGCGATGTGGGCACCCCCGGCAGACCGGGGACCACTACCCCTGGGTGGCCGGTGCCATCCAACCACTAGATCTTGGGTTGAGGGCGTTTCCGGACCCTCCGCGTGTCGTGACGCGCCCGCTCCCGCGATTCCGCCCCCGCGGGTGCGACACTGGGAGGGCGCACCGGATGCTCGCGACCCAGCGGCGAAGGCTACTGTAACGACCGTTTTGGGGCGGCGGCGTGAGAGTGCTCATACACCCCTATGCGTACAGGCGTAAGGCAATCTGCGAATTTTCACTCGAACGTGTGTTTGGCGCAACCTTTCGAAAGCCACTACCGTTGTGCCAGCCAGGGAGACCATTCGAGAGGGGCCGACGACGTGACCACCACCGCAGACAGTGCCACCATCACCGCCCAGGACCGCTCCCAGGGCCGACTCGAGCCGGTACACGCCATGAATGACACAAGCATGAACGGCGAGGAGCCCGGGCGACCCGCCCGCGCCCTCCCCGGGCGACCTCCAGGCATCCGAGCCGACAGTTCCGGTCTCACCGACCGGCAGCGCAGGGTCATCGAAGTCATCCGCGACTCGGTCCAGCGACGCGGCTACCCGCCGTCGATGCGCGAGATCGGGCAGGCGGTCGGCCTCTCCAGCACGTCCTCGGTCGCGCACCAGCTCATGGCGCTCGAGCGCAAGGGCTTCCTCCGCCGCGACCCGCACCGCCCCCGGGCGTACGAGGTCCGCGGCTCCGACCAGCCCAGCACCCAGCCGACGGACACCACGGGCAAGCCCGCCGCGTCCTACGTGCCGCTGGTCGGCCGGATCGCGGCCGGCGGCCCGATCCTGGCGGAGGAGTCCGTCGAGGACGTCTTCCCCCTCCCCCGGCAGCTGGTCGGCGACGGCGAGCTGTTCGTCCTCAAGGTCGTCGGCGACTCGATGATCGAGGCCGCCATCTGTGACGGGGACTGGGTCACCGTCCGCCGGCAGCCGGTCGCGGAGAACGGCGACATCGTGGCGGCCATGCTGGACGGCGAGGCCACGGTGAAGCGCTTCAAGCGCGAGGACGGTCACGTCTGGCTGCTCCCGCACAACGCCGCGTACCAGCCGATCCCCGGCGACGAGGCCACCATCCTCGGCAAGGTCGTGGCGGTACTCCGGCGGGTGTGACCACCTCGCCGGCTCTGACCGGGCCCCGGAACCCACTGCGCCGGTTCCGGGGCCCTGCCGTGTCCGGAGGGACTCGGGGAGAACCCGGGCCCCCACACTCCACGGTGAAGCTCAGCCGCCGGCGGCCTTGGACGCCGCGTCGATGGCCGCGAGTGATTTCCGTACCTGGTTGCGGTCGGTCGTGTACCAGAAATCGGGCAGCGAGGCCTTGAGATAGCTGCCGTACCGGGCCGTGGCCAGCCGAGGGTCGAGGACCGCCACGACACCCCGGTCACCCGTGGCCCGCACCAGGCGGCCCGCTCCCTGCGCCATCAGCAGGGCCGCGTGGGTCGCCGCGACCGCCATGAAGCCGTTGCCCCCGGCCTCCTCGACCGCCTTCTGCCGGGCGCTCATCAGCGGGTCGTCCGGGCGAGGGAACGGGATCTTGTCCATGACGACCAGCTGACAGCTGGCTCCCGGAACGTCCACGCCCTGCCAGAGCGACAGCGTGCCGAAGAGACAGGTCTGCGGATCGGCCGCGAAGTTCTTGATCAGCTCGCCGAGCGTGTCCTCGCCCTGCAGCAGGATCGGGAGCTCCGGGACCCGGGTCCGCAGCTCCTCCGCCGCCTGCTGCGCCGCACGCATCGACGAGAACAGCCCGAGGGTCCGTCCGCCGGCCGACTGCATCAGCTCCGTCAGCTCGTCGAGCATGTCGCCCCGGTCCCCGTCGCGGGCGGGGCGGGAGAGGTGCTTGGCGACGTAGAGGATGCCCTGTCTGGGGTAGTCGAACGGGGAGCCGACGTCGATGCCCTTCCAGACGGGCAGGTCGTCGCCCGTGGTGCCCTCCGGAGCGAGACCGAGCGAGGCACCGACGCCGTTGAAGTCGCCGCCCAGCTTGAGCGTCGCCGAGGCCAGCACCACGGACCGCTCGGTGAACAGCTTCTCCCGCAGCAGCCCCGAGACGGTGAGCGGCGCGACCCGCACCGACGCCCCGAAACGGTCGTGACGCTCGTACCAGACGACGTCGTACTCCGAACCCTGCGTGATCCGCTCCGCGACACCGTGGACGGACTCCACGGAGGCCATGGCCTGCTTGCGTACGGCGTCCTCGTCCTGCACGGACCGGTCCCGCGTGGAGCCCAGGGCCGTGATCACCGCACGGGCCGCGTCCCGCAGCGCCATCAGCGCGTACGCGAGGTCCTCCGGGATCTCCTCCAGGCGCCCCGGCAGGGCCAGCTCCATCACGCGCTCGAAGCCCTCGGCGGCCGTCTGCAGCTGGTCGGCGACCTTCTCGTCGACCAGCTTCGCGGACCGGCGCACGGCACGGTTCACCTGGCCGGGGGTGAGTTCGCCGGTGGCGACCCCGGTGACCCGGGAGACCAGCTCGTGCGCCTCGTCGACGATCAGCACCTCGTGCTGCGGAAGGACCGGGGCGCCCTCGATGGCGTCGATGGCGAGGAGCGCGTGGTTGGTGACGACGACGTCGGCGAGCTTGGCGCGCTCACGCGCCGCCTCGGCAAAGCACTCCGGGCCGTACGCGCACTTGCTCGCGCCCAGGCACTCCCGGGAGGAGACGGAGACCTGGGCCCAGGCCTTGTCCGAGACGCCCGGTGTCAGGTCGTCCCGGTCGCCGGTCTCCGTCTCGTCCGACCAGTCCCGGAGCCGCATCAGGTCCTGGCCCAGCTTGCTCGTGGGCGCGGCCGCCTCGAAGGGGTCGAAGAGGCCGTCCTCCTCGTCCTGCGGCACTCCTTCGTGGAGCCGGTGCAGGCAGAGGTAGTTCGAACGGCCCTTGAGCATGGCGAACTGCGGACGGCGGCGCAGCTGCGGATGCAGCGCGTCCACGGTCCGCGGCAGGTCGCGCTCGACGAGCTGGCGCTGCAGCGCCAGGGTGGCCGTGGCCACCACCACCCGCTCCCCCTGGGCCAGCGCCGGCACCAGGTAGCCGAGCGACTTGCCCGTGCCGGTGCCGGCCTGGACGAGGAGGTGGGAGTTGTCGTCGATGGCCTCGGCCACGGCCTCGGCCATGGTGACCTGGCCGGGCCGCTCCGTGCCGCCGACGGCGGAGACGGCGGCGTGGAGGAGGTCGGGGAGGGATGGCTTCGTCATAGCCCCACAAGCCTACGGGGCACCACTGACAGTCCGGACCCGCGCGGGCGTCACGCGAGCGGGTTGGGAACGGTCCCGTGGACGGCCGCGTGCGGGCGCTCGGGGCGGTCCCGGTAGCCGTCCAGGTGCAGACGGTTCCGGTTGAGACAGAGCCGTTCGATCCGGGGGGTGAGGAGATCGAAGAGTTCGAACCGTTCCTTCAGCTCGGGGAAGCCTGCCTGGTGCCGGAGGATCTCCGCACGCACGAGGGACCAGAAGTCCGTCTCGGGAACTCCTAGTTGTTCCTCGCAGAGCGGTGCCAGATAGCGGAAGACGCCGACGAAGAGCCCCGAATGGATGAACTGGACGAGGAAGTCGGGCTCCTCGGTCAGGAGGACCGCGCGGACGTCGTCCGGCAGGGTGTCGTGCTCGGGAAGCGGCTGGGCGCTGATGTTGACGTCGTCGACGAAGTCCTTGATCGCCAGGCGTACGGGAACGTCCTGACCGTCGTAGACGACGATCGCGTTCTCGCCGTGCGGGGAGAAGACCGTGCCGTACCGGTAGAGGAAGTGCAGCAGCGGGGGCAGCAGGGCGGCGAAGAGGTGCTGGAGCCAGACGGCGGGGGCGAGTCCGGAACGCTCGACGAGTTCGGCGACGAAGGCCCGCCCGGCGGGGTCGACGTGGAGCAGGGAGGCGAGGGTGCGGGCCCGCTCGCCCGGAGGCAGTCGCAGCGGCTCCCGCCAGATCGCGCCGAGGAGTTCCTTGTACTGGTACGGGACTTCGGGCAGCCGGTCGTACAGAGGGTGCTCGACGGCGACGGAGGCGACTTCGCCGAGGAGGATCACCCCGCACTCGTCCCGCAGGAACGGGTCGGCGTCACGCAGGCCGTGGACCCATGCCGTGACCGCGGGCGCGGCCAGGGTCCGCTCGGTGGGCAGACCGCGCCAGACCAGGGTGTTGAGCACCGAGAGCGGGAGCTTGACGGTGTGCCGGTCGGGGCGGCTGGTGTTGAGGAAGGTACGGACCGACTGCTGCGGCAGTCTGAGGTCGCCGTCGGCGGTGAGTGGGACGACGGTCCCGGCGGCGACGGCCGGAGCGTAGAGCGGGAGCAGGACCTCGTCCCACTGCCAGGGGTGGACGGGCAGCAGGAGGTAGCCGTCGGGTTCGAGGCCGCGGGCGGTCAGTTCGGCGCGGAAGGCCGTGTGGACCTCTGGGTCGAGCTCCTGGGCGTAGAGACGGTCGGGGGTGCCGAGGCCGGCCACGCCGCGGTAGGCGGCGAGTCGGTTGCTGACGGCGATCCACGGCAGCCGGGTGGCACGTCGGGCCTCGGGTGCCCACCGGGCCGCGTCGGTGGCGGAGAAGCCGATGCGGCCCTTGTTGAGGACGAGCCAGGGGTGACCCGTCTGGTGGCCTTCGAGTTCCGCGTAGGAGAGGTCGGCCAGCCGGGCGGCGGTGAGGGCCGTGTGGTCGAGGCGGGCGTCGGCGGCGAGGGTCGCGGAGAGCTCGCGGATGAGGTGGCCGAGGGTGGCGCCGTCGAGCTGGAGGAGACCGCGGGCACGGACGAGGAAGTCGAGGGGGTCGGTCATGGGCCGGCCGTCGAGGGTGACCGAGTCGGCGGCGACGTGCCACCCGTCGTAGGCACCTCGGCGGGCACGGAAGGCGAGGGCGGTGCCGTCGTCGAGCCGCAGGACGTGGAGATCGGGATCCTCCTCGCCGGCCGGGACGGGCTCGACGATCTCCTCGTAGGCGAACTCGGCGAGGGCCTTGGCGAGCAGGCGGGAGGAGGCCCGGGTCCAGGCGGCGGCGTTCAGCTCGGGGGGCGCGAGCAGCTCGGGCGACGCGTTCGGATCGGCCGTGGGAGAGAGGACGGGAGGCGTGAGGGGCATGGGCTGTGCGGAGTCGTGGGGTGCAGGGGACATCGACACGAGGACTCCTCGAAGTGGGAACCGGTGTGGGGCGAGCGGTGTATAGAAGACAGAGGGTTGTTCACAGAACGTGACGGAGGGCGCGGTCACGCAGCATGAGCGCCGCTCGTTTGTCGGGGAGGTCGACTTCCGCCGCATAGCGGAAGCCGCCGCCGAGGAAGGCCGAGACGGAGGGGGTGTTACGGATGTCGGGTTCGGCGACGACGCGGGTACAGCGGGGACGGTGGTCGAGGACGAGATCGGCGACGGCGCGCAGCAGTGTGGTGCCGACGCCGCGGCCACGGTCCGTGACGCCTCCGATCAGCAGATGGATACCGGTGTCGTGGGGGCGCGACGGATAGTGCCGGGCGAGCGGATCGAGGTCGGCGCGGTAGATCTCGAAGTAGCTCATCGGTGTGGCGTCGAGCACGCCCAGACAGGGGACGCTGCGGCCGTCGCCTTCGAGTTGGGCGCGAAGGTGCTCGGCGGTCACGGTCTCGGGTCCGGAGAGCTCCCAGAAGGCGGCGACTGCGGGGTCGTTCATCCATCGGGTGAGGAGCGGCAGATCCCGTTCGATCCGTACGGGGACGAGCCGGAAGGTTCCGACCGCGGTGTCGGCCGGCGCCCACGAGGCCACGGAGTCCAGCAGGGAGCCGTCGGCGAGGTCGTCGTCGGGGTGACCGCGTTCGAGGAGGGCGACGAGTTCGTCGAGCCTCAGGTCGAGGGTGTCGTCGCCGGGCGGTTCTGCCGGGGGGCGGTGGGGTGACACGGTGTCGCTCTCCTCTCGGCGGTGCGGTCTGGACGTGGGTACCCGAGAGCCGGACTCAGGTACGGAGGGGGTTGGTGACGGTGACGTAGACGGACTGGGTGTCGACGGGCCCGACGAGCTCGTCCAGGCCGTGCAGGCGGGTGAGGAGGTTGGCCTTGCTGCGCAGGGTCGCGGCCTCCAGGAGCCGGTGCGGCAGGGGTGAGCCGAGGCTGGTGGCGGAGGCGAGGAAGCTGCGGAGCGCGGCGAGCAGGACGCGCTCGTCGGCGAGGTGCTGGGCGCCGAAGGCGCCGATCAGGCCGAGGATGTTGTTGATGCCGAGGTAGTAGGCGAAACGCTCGTCGGTGACCTGGTCGGAGACGAAGGTGTCGCTGTGGGCGCCGATGCCGGGGAGGCGGCTCTCCAGCTCGCTCCTGCGGGACTCGCGGAAGTAGTAGCCCTGGTTGTCGCGGTAGCGGCCGCCGACCGGCCAGCCGTCCGGGTCGAGGAGCACCAGGGTGTTCTGCTGGTGGGCCTCCAGGGCGATGCCGGCGTGGCCGTCGAGCCAGAGGACGGGGCGGACGACCTGGTCGAGGTAGCGGAGGAACCACTCGGCGGAGACGGCCGTGGTGGGGCGGCCGGTGCGGGCGGCGAGGCGGCCGATGACGTCGGCGAGCCGGGAGCGCATGGCGGTGGTCCCGGGCCAGGGACGGGGAGCGGTGAGGGAGGCGATGCAGACGGCGTCGTCGCCGGGCCCGAAGGGGTTGTGGCGGATCATGACGTCGAGTCCGGGGACAGGGGTGTCGTCCGGGGAGTCGACGGCGAGCCAGGCGGGATCGCGGACGATGTCGAAGCCCGGGTGGGCGGCCTGCCACTCGTCGACGAGGCCGGTACGGAGCAGCCGGTGGACCTCGACACCGCGGTGGAGCTCCTTGCGGAGGTTCTCACGGCGCGAGTTGGTGATGCGCAGCCCGAGGGAGAGCTTGAGCATGGCCCGCGCGCCGGGACGGTGCACGGTACGGACGGAGGAGGTGGGGTGCCAGGGGCTGCCGTGGAGCCCGAGGTCGTGGAGGAGACCCGCGTCGAGGAAGGCGCGGATGTCGGGGCGGTGCAGGAGCTCACGGGCCTGCCAGGGATGGACGGGGAGGGGCACGGTGCCCACGGGGGTCGGCAGCCCCTCGGCGAGACCGGAGACGAGTTGTTCCGCGGTGACGGGACGGCCCTGTTCCGTCCACGCGGAGTCGGACGCCAGGAGAGAGGAATCGACGGCGATCCAGTGAAGGGGGAAGGAGCCCTGCAGTTCGGGTGAGTAGAGCCGGGCCTCGGCCTCGGAGAGGCCTTCGCGGCTCTTGGGGGTGGGGTGGAGCGGGTGGCCGAGCAGCAGGGACTGTTCGGCGGCGAGGAAGAGATCCGCGTCCGGGTGCGGCTGGGGCCGGTGGCGGCGCTCGGCGAGGAAGTCCGCGGTGCGGCGGGCGGAGTCGGCGACCCGGCCGACGAGGTCGGTGCCCCCGGAGCGGCCGGTCTCCCGGCTGAGCAGCGCGGCCACGGTCACGGCGTCGACGGCGGGAGCCGTGACCGGGAGGCCTTCGAGGGCGGGGGCGCCGAACCGGTGCCATCCGGTGGCCGACCAGTAGCGGACGGGGACGAGGAGGGCGGTGCCGCTGGCTTCGAGGGGGATGCGCAGGGTGGTGGAGCCGGGGGCGGGCAGGTTCTTCTCCCGGACCCAGCAGCGGAGCAGGTTCTCGACGGCGGCCGAGTCCGCGGCGCGCTGCGGGTCCGGGTCGTCCAGCGGGTCGCCGACGGCCGGGCGGTGCGGCCGGGGGTCGTACGGGCCGGCGTGCTGACGGGGGACGGTGCGCTCGGCGACACCGGGTTCCGGGGCGGCGGGACCGGTGACGCCGGGGTTGGTCACGCCGTCCCTGGTGACGCCGGAGGCGGGGGTGCCGAGGCCGGCGGTGCCGGAGGTGGTCGTCCCGAGATCGGAGGCGCCAAGGCTGGTGGCGCCGAGGCCGGTCGTCCCGAGCCCGGTCGTCCCGAGGCCGGAGGCGGCGGCCCCGAGCCCGGTGGTGTGCGAGGCCGGGGTGAGGGGGGCGCGGGTGGGGGTGACCGGGGGCTCGGAGGCGGCGAACCCGGAAGCGGGAAGCGTGGAGGCGGTGGTCTCGGAGGCGGGTCCGGCGGCGGTGGGAGTCTCGGTGCCGCGCGCCTCGGAGGCGGATCCCGCTGAGGTGGGTGTTTCGGTGCCGCGCGCCTCGGAGGGCGGGCGGTGGAGCGTGGTCTCGGAGGGCGGGCGGTGAGCGGTGGTCTCGGGGAGCAGGAGGTGGGGGGTGGCCTCGGGGGTGGATGCCTGGGAGGCGAGTCGGTCGACGCTGAGGGGGGCCTCGGTCTCGGGTGCGGGAGAGGGGGGCATGGCGTTCACGGGGGCTTCCTTGGGGTGGGGCCGGGGGCGGTCCGGGTCAGTGGGACGGCCCGGGGGCGGTCCGGGGGGCCGTGGCCCGGCGGGCGGCGGGCAGCTGGGGGGTGTGGGCCCGTTCGGCCGCGGCAAGGGCGTCGGCGAAGCGGTCCAGGACGGCGGTGGCCTGCTCGTCGGTGAGGGTGAGCGGGGGCAGGAGCCGGACCACCGCGGAATGGCGGCCGCCGAGTTCGACGATGAGCCCGCGGGCGAGGCACTCCTGCTGGACGGTGAGGGCCAGCGCGGGAGCGGCCGGAGGCGCGGGGTCGTCCGGTCCTGCGGCGTCGGGGTCGACGAGTTCGACACCGATCATGAGGCCCCGGCCGCGGACGTCGCCGACGCAGGGGTGGGCGGCGGCGAGACCGCGGAGTTGGCCGAGGATGCGGTCGCCCAGGACGCCGGCCCGTTCGGCGAGCTTGTTCTCGCGGACGTAGGCGAGGGTGGCCGTGCCCGCCGCCATGGCGAGCTGGTTGCCGCGGAAGGTGCCGGCGTGGGCGCCGGGTTCCCAGGCGTCGAGTTCGGCTCTGTAGACGATGACCGCGAGGGGGAGGGAGCCGCCGATGGCCTTGGAGAGGACCATCACGTCGGGTACGACGCCGCTGTGCTCGACGGCCCAGAAGGCGCCGGTGCGGCCCACCCCGGTCTGGACCTCGTCCACGACCAGGGGGATGGAGCGGTCGGCGGTGATCCGGCGCATCCGGCGCATCCAGTCGTCGGGCGCGGGGATGACCCCGCCCTCGCCCTGGACTGCTTCGACGATCATTCCGGCGGGGGTGGTGACGCCGCTCTTGGGGTCGTCGAGGAGGTTCTCGGTCCAGCGGGCGGCGAGTTGGGCGCCGCGGTCGCCGCCGACGCCGAAGGGGCAGCGGTACTGCTGCGGGTAGGGCAGCCGGGTGACGCGGACGTCGGTCGCCCCGCCGGAGGCGTCGAGGGCGCCGGACGTCATGCCGTGGTAGGCGCCGGTGAAAGCGAGGAGGCCGCTGCGGCCGGTGGCGGTGCGGACGAGTTTGAGGGCCGCCTCCACGGCGTCCGTTCCGGCCGGACCGCAGAACTGGATGCGGGCGTTGTCGGCGAGTTCGCCCGGCAGGGTGGCGAACAGTTCGGAGGTGAAGGCGTCCTTGACGGGGGTGGCGAGGTCGAGGACGTGGAGCGGGGCGCCCGAGTCGAGGACCTTCTTGATGGCTTCCAGGACGACGGGGTGGTTGTGGCCGAGGGCGAGGGTCCCGGCGCCGGAGAGGCAGTCCAGATAGCGGCGGCCGTCGGCGCCCTCGATGGTCAGGCCTCGCGCGCGCACGGGGACGATCGGCAGGGACCGGGCGTAGGTGCGCGCGGCGGATTCACGGAGTGACTGGCGGCGCAGGATGCCCTCGTATCCACCGCTGCCGCCGACCTGTTCCGAAGCCCCTCGCCCCTGAGTGCCCCGTTCCGGAGCCTCTCGCCCCGGAGCCTCCCGGTCCTGAGCGCCTCGGTCATGAGCACCCCGGCCTGGCATACCCGCGCCCGGCGCTCCCCGATCCGGCACCACCTGGTCCGGCGTGCTCCGGCCCGGCACCACCTGGCCCGGCGCTCCCCGATCCGGCGCCACCTGTTCCGGCACCACCTGGCCCGGAGTGCTCCGGCCCGGCATGCCCTGGCCCGGCGTGTTTCGGTCCGGCGCGTCCAGGTTCGGGGTGTCTCGGAGGGGTGGGGTGTGCGTCCCGGTGCCGGGGGCGTCGGGCGGTCCGCCGGAGGGCCCGTCGGGCGTCCGGGGCTGCGTGCGCGCGGCCGGTGGGACGGCCGGAGCTGGTTCGGTCACGGCCACGGCTCGGTGTCCTCCCGCTGTAACAGTTGCGTTGCACCTCGGGGCGTCGTGGAGCCGCCGCAAGGGCCGCCCTGAACGCCACCGTTGTGTCCCCCGTACGTACCAACGACGCGAACTGCCGGGGATCACGGGCCGGAGGCAAGAACTTGGCGTGTCCCGGATCACGTCACGGCAACGACCGAACGAGGGCCGGAACCGCCGACCGGCCGCGTACCGTCCCCTCCGGCACCGGCATAGTGGGGGCCGTCGGCCGCTGTCCGCGCGGGCACGGCCGCTGTCCATGCACAAGTTGACGTAGTCCCAGGGGGATCACGAGATGCGATCGATTCGTCCGCTGCTGACGGCGGCTTCCGCCGTCGCGGCGCTGACGCTCACCGTCACGGCCTGTGGCCCGAGCGAGGAGAACGCGGGAGACAAGCCCAGCGCGCCCGCGACCGCCCAGAACCCGGCCGACAAGATCAAGATTCCGGAGGACCTGAAGGACCGCCTGAAGGAACACGGGATCGACGTCGACAAGTGGCGCGACGGCGAGTGGAGGAACTGGGACCGCGACAAGTGGCTGCGTGAGGCCAAGGACTTCGTCAACCCGATCATCGAGGACCTCTGGGACCCGGACCGGATGCGGGACGCCGAGCGTCCCGACAAGCCGGTCGAGGAGGAGGACATCTCGGGTGACGCCGGCGTGACGGATCCGACGCCGGTGCCGGTGCGGGCGAAGCCCGTGGCGCCGAAGTACCACGCGAACGCCCCGGAGTCCGGGAAGGTCTTCTTCGACGGCCCCGAGGGCTCGATGGTCTGCTCGGCCACGGTCGTGAAGGACCCGGCGCACCCGGGCAAGTCGAACATGGTGTGGACGGCCGGCCACTGCGTGCACAAGGGCAAGCAGGGCGGCTGGTACCGCAACATCGCGTTCGTGCCCTCGTACAACGACGCCTCGCTGTCCACCGCCGACCTGGAGAAGGCGACGCGGGAGCAGGTCGCCCCGTACGGCGTGTGGTGGGCGGACTGGGTCAAGACCTCCGACCAGTGGATCGCCGAGGGCGCGTCCACGGGTGGCGCGGGCGCTCCCTACGACTTCGCGGTCATCAAGGTGACCCCGGAGAAGGGCGGCTCGGGCAAGTCCCTGGAGGAGACCGTCGGTTCGGCGCTTCCGGTGGACTTCAACGCGCCGGCGGTGCCGAAGGTCGCGAGCCTGGAGGCGACCGGCTACCCGGCGGCGCCGCCGTTCGACGGTCAGAAGATGTTCCAGTGCGAGGACAAGCCGGGTCGGCTGTCCCTGAAGGCGGAGCAGCCGACGATGTACCGCATCGGCTGCTCGATGACCGGTGGTTCGTCCGGTGGCGGCTGGGTCGCCCAGGGCCGTGACGGCCGGCCGGCGCTGGTGTCGAACACCTCGATCGGCCCGTCGTCGGCGGGTTGGCTCGCCGGTCCGCGCCTCGGTCCCGAGGCCAAGGCCATGTTCGACGAGGTCAGCAAGAAGTACGCCGGGCAGTAGGCGCGGCGGGAGGCGGGACCCCACGGGTCCCGCCTCCTCCATGTCCGGGCCGGATACGCAGTCCGGGCCGGTTACGCAGTCCGGGCCGGATACGCCGCTGAGCCTCACCGGCGTCCGGACCGACCGGCATACTGTGCACCGCTAGTGACGCGTCCATGGCAACGTCAAGGTGAGATCGCGCCGGAGACGTGGCCGGTCCCGGGCGCGGGAATCATCTCAGGGGGAATTCACCACATGCGTTCCGCACGACTCATACCCGCCGCCCTCGGCGTGGCGACAGCGCTCGCGCTGACCGCCACGGCCTGCGGCCCCACCGAGACCCCGGCCTCCGACAAGCCGTCCGCCGGAGCCAGCAGCTCCGCGCCCGCCACCGACGGCGGAGGCTCCGACCTCACCCAGGACCTCGCCGACAAGCTCAAGAAGCGCGGCGTGGACCTGGAGAAGTGGAAGGACGGTGAGTGGAAGAACTGGGACACGAACACCTGGCTGCGTGAGGCCGAGGACTTCGTCAACCCGGTCATCGAAGGACTCTGGGACCCCGCGCGGATGCAGTCCGCCAAGAGCCCGGACCAGACGATCACCGCGCAGGCCGGAGGCAGCGGCACCGACCCGACGCCCCGCCCCGTCAAGGCGCAGCGCGAGAAGACGCCGTACCACCGCAACGCGGCCCCGGTCGGGAAGATCTTCTTCGACTCGCCCCAGGGCCACATGGTCTGCTCCGGCACCATCGTGAAGGACCCGCGGCGGCCCGGGAAGTCCAACCTGGTCTGGACGGCCGGCCACTGTGTCCACGCGGGCAAGAAGGGCGGCTGGTACCGCAACATCACCTTCGTCCCGGCCTTCAACGACCTGGGCAAGTCCCCCGCCGCGCTGAACAACGCGAAGCCGCACGAGGTCTACCCGTACGGCCAGTACTGGGCCGACTGGGCCGTGACCTCGGGTGAGTGGATCAAGTCCGGCGGCGGCAACCAGGCCTGGCCGTACGACTACGCCGTGCTGCACGTGCAGCCGCAGCGGGGCGGCAAGTCCCTGGAGGAGACGGTCGGCGCCGCGCTGCCGGTCGACTTCTCCGCGCCGGCTCCGGCGGCCTCCGGGACGGTGGGCGCCTGGGGATACCCGCAGGCACCCCCGTACAACGGTGTGATCATGCACAAGTGCCTGGACCGGGCGAAGCGGATGACCACGGCGCCCGCCACCCCGGTGATGTACCGGATCGGCTGCACGATGACCGCGGGTTCGTCCGGTGGCGGCTGGTTCCGGGTGCTGCCGAACGGGAAGACGGCGCTGGTGTCGAACACCTCGATCGGCCCGGCCGGCGGCAACGGCTGGCTCGCCGGACCGCAGCTGGGCCGGGGCGCCAAGGCGGCCCACGAGATGGTCAGCAAGAAGTACGCGCGCTGATCCGTCGCACCCCATGACGAAAGGCGTCGGCCCCCTCCCCGAGGGAGGGGCCGACGCCTTCGTCGTGCTCAGGAGCCGGGTCAGTGCGCGGCGGGAACGTACGGCGCGAGCATCGCCGCCAGCTCCTCGTGCACCCGGGCCTTGAGCAGGGTGCCCTCCGGGGTGTGCTCCTCGGACTCGACCTCGCCCTCGGCGTGCACCCGCGAGACCAGACCGCCGTGCGTGTACGGCACGAGGGCCTCCAGCTCGACCTCCGGGCGCGGCAGCTCACGGTCGATGAGCGCGAGCAGCTCCTCGATGCCCTGGCCCGAACGGGCCGAGACGACGAGGGAGTGCTTCTCCATCCGCAGCAGGCGCTGGAGCACCAGCGGGTCGGCCGCGTCCGCCTTGTTGATGATGACGATCTCCGGCACGTTCACCGCGCCGACGTCCCGGAAGACCTCGCGCACGGCGGCCAGCTGCTCCTCCGGCGCCGGGTGCGAGCCGTCCACCACGTGCAGGATGAGGTCGGAGTCGGCGACCTCCTCCATGGTGGAGCGGAACGCCTCGACCAGGTGGTGCGGCAGGTGCCGGACGAAGCCGACGGTGTCGGCCAGGGTGTAGACCCGGCCGGTGGGCGTCTCGGCCCGGCGGACGGTCGGGTCGAGCGTGGCGAACAGCGCGTTCTCCACGAGGACGCCCGCGCCGGTGAGCCGGTTGAGCAGGGACGACTTGCCGGCGTTGGTGTAGCCGGCGATGGCGACCGACGGCACCTTGTTGCGACGGCGCTCCTGCCGCTTGATGTCACGGCCGGTCTTCATCTCCGCGATCTCCCGGCGCATCTTCGCCATCTTCTCGCGGATACGGCGCCGGTCGGTCTCGATCTTGGTCTCACCGGGACCGCGGGTGGCCATGCCGCCACCGCCGCCGCCACCCATCTGACGGGAGAGCGACTGACCCCAGCCGCGCAGCCGCGGCAGCATGTACTGCATCTGCGCGAGCGCGACCTGCGCCTTGCCCTCTCGGGACTTGGCGTGCTGGGCGAAGATGTCGAGGATCAGGGCGGTCCGGTCGACCACCTTGACCTTGACGACGTCTTCGAGGGCGATGAGCTGGCCGGGGCTGAGCTCGCCGTCGCAGACGACGGTGTCGGCACCGGTCTCGACCACGATGTCGCGCAGTTCGCGCGCCTTGCCGGAGCCGATGAAGGTCGCCGGGTCCGGCTTGTCACGGCGCTGGATCACGCCGTCGAGCACGAGGGCGCCCGCCGTCTCGGCGAGGGCGGCGAGTTCCGCGAGGGAGTTCTCCGCGTCCTGGACGGTCCCCGAGGTCCACACACCGACCAGCACGACGCGCTCCAGGCGCAGCTGGCGGTACTCGACCTCGGTGACGTCCTCGAGCTCGGTGGAGAGGCCCACGACACGGCGCAGGGCCGCACGCTCGGAACGGTCGAACTGGTCGCCGTCCCGCTCTCCGTCGATCTCGTGGCTCCAGGCGACGTCCTCTTCCATCAGGGCATCGGCCCGAAGGCTCTCGGTACGGCTCGTCTCCGCGAAGCTCTGCTCGTCCTGGGAAGGGGAAGAAGAGGAGGTCATTTGATCCTTACGTCGAGTGCTCCACGTCGGTCGTCTCGATGAGGCGACGCGTACGGAGCGATGAGTCTTATGCCGTGGCAACGTGTGGGGGCTCGGGAAGATTCCCGGGCCACCGGCCGCGTCGCCGACCTGACGATGGTGACACGGCCCGGCGGGGCTCGTCACCCGGGTTTCGGGGCGGTCCCGGCGGCCTCGACCGGACGGCTGCGCCAGTCCGGGTGCCCGGGCATCGCCGGGGTCTTCGCCTCGTACAGCCACCCGCGGAAGAAGGCGGTGAGGTCCCGTCCGGCGATCTCGCCGGCCAGGGCCGTGAAGTCGGCGGTGGTGGCGGTGGAGTCCCGGTGGTCGGCGACCCAGCGGCGCTCCAGGCGCCGGAAGGCCTCGGTGCCGATCTCCTGGCGGAGCGCGTAGAGGACGAGGGCGCTGCCGTCGTAGACGACGGGCCGGAAGAGGCTGATCTTGTGCTCGGGCGAGGGCGGCTCGGGGGCGGCGGGCGGGCCGCCGTCGGCCCTCCACCCGTCGGAGGCGGCGTAGGCGGCCTTCATCCGCTTCTCCAGGGACCTGCCGGCGGTCTCCTCGGCGTACAGCGCCTCGTACCAGCTGGCGTGTCCCTCGTTGAGCCAGAGATCGGACCAGGTCCGGGGCGAGACGCTGTCGCCGAACCACTGGTGGGCCAGCTCGTGCACCATCACCGAGTCGACGTACCACTCCGGGTAGGCCGGCTCCGTGAAGAGGCGCCGTTCGAAGAGCGAGAGGGTCTGGGTCTCCAGCTCGAAGCCCGTCTCGGCGTCGGCGACGAGCACGCCGTACGTCTCGAAGGGGTACGGGCCGACCTGCCGCTCCATCCACTCCAGGTGTCCGGGCGTCCTGCGGAGCCAGGGCTCCATGAGCTCCCGGTCGGCGGTGCGCACCACGTCCCGTACGGGCAGGCCGTGCGGCCCCGTCCGGTGGACGACCGTGGAGCGGCCGATGGAGACCTGGGCGAGCTCGGTGGCCATGGGGTGGCGGGTGCGGTAGGTCCAGGTGGTGGTGGCGCCCCGGGTGGAGCGACCGGCGAGCAGGCCGTTGGCGACGGCCGTGAGCTCCTTGGGGGCGGTGACGCGGAAGGTGAAGTACGCCTTGTCCGCCGGGTGGTCGTTGGAGGGGAAGACGCGGTGGGCGGCGTCGGCCTGGTTGGCCATGGCGAGACCGTCGCCGGTACGGACCCAGCCGCCGGTGTCGGCCGGGCCGCTCGGGTCGCTGGTGTGGGTGACGGTGACCCGGATCCGCTCCCCCGCGTCGATCGGCACGGCGGGGGTGACGACCAGGTCCTCGCCGCTGCCGATGTACGTGGCGGGCAGGCCGTCGACGGTGACGGCGGAGACCGTCCCGTGGGTGAAGTCGAGGTTGAGCCGCTCCAGGTCGTCGGTGGCACGGGCGTCGATCCGGGTCACGGCGGCCAGCGGCTCGGTGTTGACCCCGGGGTAGGTGAGGTCGACGGTGTACGCGAGGACGTCGTAGCCGGGGTTGCCGAGGTGCGGGAAGAGCGGGTCCCCGATCCCGAGCGGAGGCGGGGCGGGCAGCGCGGCGGCGACGAGACCGGCCGAGGCGGCGACCAGGACGGCGGAGCGGAGCCACCGGGCGCGGGGCAGGGGGGTTCGGACGAGCGGCATGGGCCAGGCCTTTCCGGAGGACTGGCCCTACGGCTACCAGGGCTTCGTCCGCTCCCCCGGGCGGCGCGCTCGCCCGCCACCCGAAGGGGGCACGGCTCGGGTGGCGCCCGGCGGGACGCGGGGCGGGCCGGGGTGCGTCAGGCCCGGCGGGGCGCCCGGGGGGAGTGGGGGCGGGCGCGGCTCACGTCGTACACGCCGGGCACGTCCCGCATGGCCCGCATGAGGGCGGAGAGCCGGGCCACGTCGGGCAGGTGGAGGGTGTACGTGTGGCGGACCCGCTGCTCGCTCGGTGGCTCGACGGTCGCGGAGACGACGGCCGCTCCGGCGACGGCGATGGCCTCGGTGAGGTCGGCGAGGAGACCGGGCCGTCCGAAGGACTCGGCGACGAGGGTGACCCGGCCCTGTGCCGTGTCGCCCCAGCGGACGGCGACCGGCTCGCGGCCCAGCCCGCCCATGGTGTCGACGGCCGCGCAGCCCGTGCGGTGGACGGTGACCGACCCGCCGCGCACCCGGAAACCGGTGATCTCGTCCGGCGGTACGGGGGTGCAGCAGCCCGCCGGGCGGACGGCCGGACACGGCTCGCCCTCCAGCTCCGCGTGGAGGTCGGCCCCGGGGCGGCGCTCGGCGGTGACGTTGACCTGCGGGCGGGGGCCGGTGGTGGCGGCGGGGGGCGCGGCACTCTCCGGATGCGCCCGGAGCCAGCCGGTGATGGCGATCCGGGCCGCCGGGGTACGGGCGTGGTCGAGCCACTCCGGGGACGGTCCGGAGACGGTGTCCTGGGCGAGCAGCAGCTGGACGGTGTCCCCGTCGCGCAGGACGGTGCTCAGCGGGGCGAGGCGCCCGTTGACGCGCGCGCCGAGGCAGGCGTGGGCGGCTTCGCCGTGCTGGGCGTAGGCGGCGTCGACGCAGCTGGCCCCGGCGGGCAGGCTGATCGTGCCGGGGGCGCTGCCGTCGGCGCGGAAGACGGTGATCTCGTCGTCCTCGGCCAGGTCGGCGCGGAGCGAGGTCCAGAAGGTGTCCGGGTCGGGGGCGGCCTGCTGCCAGTCGAGGAGCCGGGAGAGCCAGCCGGGCCGGGTGGGGTCGACGCGCTCGCCGTCCTCGGAGGCGGGGGTGTCGGCCGGGGCGGGCTCCGCGGTGGTCGTGCTGTCCGTGCCGAGGGCGACGACTCCCGCCTCCGCGACCTTGTGCATCCGGTGGGTCCGGATGAGGACCTCGGCCACGGCGCCGTCGGGGGCCGCGATCGCCGTGTGCAGGGACTGGTACAGGTTGAACTTGGGTGCCGCGATGAAGTCCTTGAACTCGGAGATCACCGGGGTGAAGCAGGTGTGGAGCTCGCCGAGGACCCCGTAGCAGTCGGCGTCCTCGGCGACCAGGACGAGGAGCCGCCCGAAGTCGCAGCCGCGCAGCTCGCCGCGCTTCAGGCGGACCCGGTGCACGGAGACGAAGTGCCGGGGTCTGACGAGGACTTCGGCGCCGATGTCCGCCTCGCGCAGGACCGTCGCCACCTGCTCGGCGACGGCGTCGAGGGCGTCGCCCGCGTGCGGGTTGTCGGCGATCAGCGCCCGGGTGGTCTCGTACTCCTCGGGGTGGAGGATGGCGAAGACGAGGTCCTCCAGCTCGGTCTTGAGCGCCTGGACCCCGAGGCGTTCGGCGAGCGGGATGAGGACGTCCCGGGTGACCTTGGCGATCCTCGCCTGTTTCTCGGGCCGCATCACTCCGAGGGTGCGCATGTTGTGGAGCCGGTCGGCGAGTTTGATCGACATCACCCGCACGTCGTTGCCGGTGGCGACGAGCATCTTGCGGAAGGTCTCGGGCTCGGCGGCGGCGCCGTAGTCGATCTTCTCCACCTTGGTGACGCCGTCGACGAGGTAGGCGACCTCGTCGCCGAACTCCCGGTGCACCTGATCGAGCGTCACCTCGGTGTCCTCGACGGTGTCGTGGAGGAGGGAGGCGGTCAGGGTGGTGGTCTCCGCGCCGAGTTCGGCGAGGATGAGCGTCACCGCGAGGGGATGGGTGATGTACGGCTCGCCGCTCTTGCGGAACTGGCCCCGGTGCGAGGACTCGGCGAGCACATAGGCCCGGCGCAGCACCGAGAGGTCCGCCTCCGGATGGTGGGCCCGGTGCGCCTCGGCCACATGGCTGATGGCGTCGGGCAGCCGGTCCCGGGGCGCCGGTCCGGCGGTGGCGCCGAGCAGGGCCGCACGGCCGAGCCGGCGAAGGTCGATCCGGGCGCGTCCGCGTCTGCGGGCGGTCACATCGGTGACAACGGCTTCCGCCGCGCTCACGGGGTTGGTGGCCTCTGCGCTCATGGGGCACCTCCGGCAACGTCGACCGGCGGTGGGCGGGCCAGGCGTGCCCGGGGGGCCGGTGCTTGATGCTACCGACCCCACCACGTGGCGCAGTCACGCTCTCGCTCAGCGTGAATCGGATCACCCATTCGAGCGACAAATCAGTCGTTGACTGTTTCGATTTCGTCGCTTCCTTCGATTCGGCCCGGGCGGGCCGGCGCGCCTCAGCCGAGCCAGGCGGGGTCGACGGTGCCCTCGGCGACGATCACGGCGGGCCCCGTCATGTCGATCCGGCCGTCGGGGTGCTCGGTGATGAGCAGCGTCCCGCCGAGGACGTCGACGGTGTACGTGACGGGGGTGCCGGTCTCGGCGGGGTCGGCGCCGTCCCTGCGGGCGGTGGCGACGGCCACGGCGCACGCGCCGGTGCCGCAGGAGCGGGTCTCGGAGGCGCCGCGCTCGTGGACGCGCATCGCGACGTGGCGGGGGCCCCGGTCGGCGACGAACTCGATGTTCACGCCCTCCGGGTAGACCTCGGCCGGCGCGTACGGCGGCTCGGTGTAGAGGGTGCCCGCGTGGGCGAGGTCCTCGACGAAGGCGACCGCGTGCGGATTGCCCATGTTCACGTTCCGCGCGGGCCAGCTGCGGCCGTCGACCGTGACGGTCACCCCGGCCTCGGAGAGGACCGCGCGGCCCATGGCGACGGTGACGGAACCGTCCTTGTCGAGGTGGACGCGCTTGATCCCGCCGCGGGTGGCGACGGCGACCTCGCCCGCGGTGACGTGCCCGGCGTGCTCCAGGTAGCGGGCGAAGACCCGCACTCCGTTCCCGCACATCTCGGCGACCGAGCCGTCGGCATTGCGGTAGTCCATGAACCACTCGGCCTCGTCGGCCATGTGCCGCGCCTCGGGGTGGGCGGCGCTGCGCACGACGTGCAGCAGCCCGTCGCCGCCGATGCCGGCCCGCCGGTCGCAGAGCCGCGCGACGACCGCGGGCGGCAGGTCGACGGCGTTCTCCGCGTCGGGGACGATCACGAAGTCGTTCTCGGTGCCGTGGCCCTTGAGGAAGGGGAGCGGGGCGGTCTGCGTGCTGGTCACGAGATCAACTGTACGGGGTGGTGCCGACCGGGGGCCCGGTCGTCCACAGGGCGGTCGGTACGGGCCGGGGGCCGCGGACGGACGTCGGCCCGTGCCGCTCGGCGGAGGTCGCTCAGCGGAGACGGGCGACGCGCCAGACCGCCAGGGCGACCAGGGCCGCGATCGTTGTCACGTACAGGGCGAGGTACCGCCAGTTCGGGCGCTCGCCCGAGCCGCGCCGCGGGAGCCCCGGCCAGGTGTAGCCGACCTTGCGGGCGGCCATCACTCCCCAGCCGGCCGCGCAGGAGCTGATCAGCAGGCCGAGCATGGCGAGCACCGCGCCGCCGTCGCCCGAGCCGAAGGCGAGCGGGAAGGCGAACATTAGCGAACCGACGGCCGCCAGACCCACGATCGGGGCGAGCTGCCAGATCCTCAGCCTGCGCTGGGGACGCAGCTCGACCTCGACCTCGTCGGCGTCCACCTCGACGGCGGTGCCCACCGCGTCGTCGGGGCCGTCCGGGGTCAGCCCCGGGGCGCCGACCGGCAGGTCGTCGCCGGGCGGGCCGCCCGGTGTGTCACCCGTCGGGTCACCGAGCGCCGCCTGGTGCTGTTCCATGTCGCGAGGGCCGGCCTCCATCGCCACGCGCCCTCCCCACTCGGACTCCACTTGGTCGATCGATGCTCGATGATGGCACGCTCCTGACCGCCGAAATGACGGGCAGGGCGTCCCGATGCCATCACGTGATCAGGCTGTAACCGCTCGTTCGACCAACGAGAGCGCCTCTCCCGGGAGTTCCCCCCGGTGATCGGCGGCTCCGCTGAGCCAGTGGACGCGCGGGTCGCGGCGGAACCACGAGTCCTGGCGGCGGGCGAAGCGCTTGGTGGCGCGGACGGTCTCGGCGCGCGCCTCGTCCTCGGTGCACTCCCCCGCCAGCGCGGCGAGGACCTGCTGATAGCCGAGGGCGCGGGCCGCGGTGCGCCCCTCGCGCAGGCCCTGGGCCTCCAGCGCGCGGACCTCGTCCACGAGCCCGGCCTCCCACATCCGGTCCACGCGCGTGGTGATCCGCTCGTCCAGTTCGGGGCGGGCCACGTCGACGCCGATCTGCACGGTGTCGTAGACGGAGTCGGGACCCGGCAGGTTGGCGGTGAAGGGCTTGCCGGTGATCTCGATCACCTCCAGGGCGCGGACGATCCGGCGCCCGTTGCTGGGCAGGATCGCGCGGGCCGCCTCGGGGTCGGCGTCGGCGAGCCGGGCGTGCAGGACGCCGGAGCCGTGCTCCTCCAGTTCGGCCTCCAGGCGGGCCCGGACGGCGGGGTCGGTGCCGGGGAACTCCAGGGCGTCGACGGCCCCCCGGACGTAGAGCCCGGAACCGCCGACGAGGACCGGGGTGCGGCCGGCGGCGAGCAGCCGGTCGATCTCGGCGCGGGCGAGCCGCTGGTACTCGGCGACGCTGGCGGCCTCGGTCACGTCCCAGATGTCGAGGAGGTGGTGCGGGACGCCGCCCCGCTCCTCCCGCGTCAGCTTGGCGGTGCCGATGTCCATCCCCCGGTAGAGCTGCATCGAGTCTGCGTTGACGACCTCGCCCCCGAGCTGCTGGGCCAGGAATACACCCAGATCGGACTTTCCGGCCGCAGTGGGGCCGACGACGGCGATGACCCGCGGGGCGGGAGCTGCACTTCTCACCGCCCCAGTCTCGCAAACCTCCCGGCCCGTCCCCGAATGAGCTACGTGACGGGCCTCATCCACCTTCGTTGCCTGTTGCGAGGTTCCGGCCGTCGATCACCACGGAATCCCTCCCATCCACGTACGCTATGGAGTGAATATGGGCGTTTTTGCAGTGTTTCGCCGCAAGAAGAAGGATGTGACCCCGGCTTCCACCGCGGAGACCGCGACCGTCGTCCCCTCGGAGGACGACGCCGGCGGGCCCGGCTCTGACGCCCCGGCGGCGACGGTCCCGGCCCCCGCCGAGGCGGCGACGGCCGGGGACACGGCCAGGGTCACGGCGGTGGCGGCGGCGGACGGCGGGAACGAGGCCGCGAGCACGGACGTTGTGCAGGACGAGGACACGGAGGGTGTCGACGCGGACGAGGTGGTGGCCGGAGCGGTCGCCGCGGAGGCCGTGGAGATCCCGAAGCAGCAGTCTGCCGAGGCCGCCGCGGACAACGAGGCGGGCGAAGGCGCCCGTCGCTAGGCCCCCGGGGTCCTGGGGGCAGGACACGGAACTCGGACCCCACGGGGGGTCCGCGGAGGGAAGGTGCCCGATGGGTCTCCTGGATTCACTCAAGGCCAAGCTCGGCCCGGCCAAGGACAAGGTCGCGGACCTCGCGCAGCAGCACGGGGGGAAGATCGACGACGGCCTGGACAAGGCCGCGAAGCTGGTCGACGAGAAGACCAAGGGCAAGTACAGCGACAAGATCCAGTCCGGTACGGGCAAGGCCAAGGACGCCCTGGACAGGATCGGTCACAAGGACGACGGCACCCCCGGGACCGGTGGGACGCCCGGGACGCCCGGGACGCCCGGTGCGCCTGGTGCGACGGGAACCACTGGAACCAACGGCACCCCCGGTGCGCCCGGCACCCCCGGTGCGCCCGGGAGCGGTGGCACGACGCCGCCGCCCGCCGGCTGACCTCCGGCGTCACCACCCCGACAGTCCCCGCGCACGGCGGACGGCCGCGGAGCACCTCGCTCCGCGGCCGTCCGCCGTTTCGTCGGGTGTTCCGTCAGGACCAGGCGGCGACGAAGTACCCCACGCCGTACGGCGCGTCCTCGAACAGCAGCCGGCCGTCCAGACCCGCGCCCTCGGCGGCGCCCGCGAGGACCTGCCAGGGCGCGCGTCCCGCCGCCTTGAGCTCGTCCGCGAGCTCCGTGTCCAGCGCGAGCAGCGCGGCCCCGTCGGCCGCGCCCAGCGCACGGGCGGCCGCCGCGTCGAAGCCCTCGGCCCGCTCGTCCAGGTAGCCGGGGGCCTTGACGGTCCGGCAGGCGCTGCCGTCACCCATCACCAGGAGTGCGACCCGCTCGGCGGAGGCGGCCAGCCCGCGGCCCAGCCCGGCGCAGACGTCGGGTGCGGCCGTCTCGTCGACGCCCAGCCCCTCGATCGGCGCGTCGGCCCAGCCCGCCCGGCCGAGAAGCCAGGCTCCGACGGCGAGGGAGGTGGGCAGGGCGCGGTCGTGGGCCTCTTCGGCCGGGCGGGCGTCGTGGTCGGCCGCCGCGCCTTCGCCGAGCCGTACGGAGAGGTCGACACCGAACCCGGCGAAGGAGCCCACCGCGCCCGCCGGATAGGTACCTCGGGCGCCCCCGGGCGTCGGCCCGACGACGTACAGCCGGTCCGGGCGGGCGGCGGCGAGCAGCCCCACGGCGTCCGCGCAGGCCGCCCGAGCGGCGTCCAGCTCGGGGGCGGCGCCGGTCGCGATCTCGGGCACGAGGAGCGGCGGGCAGGGGCAGACGGCTGCGGCGACAAGCATGATCCGCAGCCTACTGCGCCGCTCCGACGCGACGGCGCGGCTTCCCCGGCGCACGCGTCGGTCGGCCGGTCCGCCGTTCTGTCGGGCGGCCTGCCGGTCCGCCGGTGCGCCGCTCTGGCTCTCTGGCTGGCCGGACGGCGTCTGGCTCTCTGCCCGTGGGCCTGCCCGGCTGTCAGGCGGTCGGACCGCCTGACAGCCCGTCGGCCGGTCGGCCGCTTCGGGCGTACGGGACCGGACGGCCACGCGCGCCCGCCCCGGGCACACCGCCGCCCCGGCGGATTCCCTGCCGGGGCGGTGGCGACGTGCTGGGGTGGCGGTGTGCCGGGTGGGTCAGTGGCTTCCGCAGGCCGGGACCTCGGCCGCCGGGAGCGGGGCCGGGACGCCGATCTTCGGGAGACCGAGGAGGACGCCGGTGGGCTTCGTCGCCGTGCGCTTCTCCCAGGCGTCGCCCGCGCGGGTACGGCGCACCGACGTGACGGCGCCCTCGGCGAGCAGGTGGTGCGGGGCCGCGTAGGTGATCTCGACGGTCACGACGTCGCCGGGGCGGACGTCCTCGTCCGGCTTGGTGAAGTGGACGAGCCGGTTGTCGGGGGCGCGGCCGGAGAGGCGGTCGGTGGCGCCGTCCTTGCGGCCCTCGCCCTCGGCGACCATGACCTCCAGGGTGCGGCCGACCTGCTTCTTGTTCTCCTCCCAGGAGATCTCCTCCTGGAGGGCGACGAGCCGCATGTAGCGCTCCTGCACGACCTCCTTGGGGATCTGGTGGTCCATGTCGGCCGCCGGGGTCCCGGGACGCTTGGAGTACTGGAAGGTGAAGGCGTTCGCGAAGCGGGCCTCGCGCACGGTGTGCATGGTCTGCTCGAAGTCCTCCTCGGTCTCGCCCGGGAAGCCCACGATGATGTCGGTGGAGATGGCCGCGTGCGGGATGGCGGCGCGGACCTTCTCGATGATGCCCAGGAACCGCTCCTGCCGGTACGAGCGGCGCATCGCCCGGAGGATCGAGTCCGAGCCGGACTGGAGCGGCATGTGCAGCTGCGGCATGACGTTCGGCGTCTCGGCCATCGCCGCGATCACGTCGTCGGTGAAGTCGCGGGGGTGCGGGGAGGTGAAGCGGACCCGCTCCAGTCCCTCGATCTGTCCGCAGGCGCGCAGCAGCTTGGAGAAGGCCTCGCGGTCGCCGAGGTCGGAGCCGTACGCGTTGACGTTCTGGCCGAGCAGGGTGATCTCGGAGACGCCCTCGGCGACCAGGGCCTCGATCTCGGCGAGGATGTCGCCGGGCCGGCGGTCCTCCTCCTTGCCGCGCAGGGCCGGGACGATGCAGAAGGTGCAGGTGTTGTTGCAGCCGACGGAGATCGAGACCCAGGCGGCGTACGCGGACTCGCGGCGGGTCGGCAGCGTGGAGGGGAAGGCCTCCAGCGACTCGGCGATCTCGATCTGGGCCTCCTCCTGCACGCGGGCGCGCTCCAGGAGGACGGGCAGCTTGCCGATGTTGTGCGTGCCGAAGACCACGTCGACCCAGGGGGCCCGGCTGACGATGGTCTCGCGGTCCTTCTGCGCGAGACAGCCGCCGACGGCGATCTGCATGCCGGGGCGCGTGGTCTTCATGGGGGCGAGCCGGCCGAGGTTGCCGTACAGCTTGTTGTCGGCGTTCTCACGGACCGCGCAGGTGTTGAAGACGACGACGTCGGCGTCCCCGTCGGAGCCCTTGGGGGCCTTGACGTAACCCGCCTCTTCCAGCAGACCGGAGAGCCGCTCGGAGTCGTGGACGTTCATCTGGCACCCGTAGGTGCGGATCTCATAGGTCTTGGTGCCGTCAACGCTCACTGCGGTGCTCCGGTCGCTGCTGCTCGTCATGCGTCCAAGGGTAGGCGGTCCGTGGAGAGCCTCCGCCCGGCCCGGGAAGCCCCGGGCGCCCCGTACCGTGAGAGTGCCGGGGATCCCGCCCCGCGGTTTTCCGCAGGGTGGGAGGTGCGGGGAACACCACCGGGGCGGACGGCAACCCTCGTACCGGCGCCGAGCTGCGCTTCCTACCTTGGTGGGAGCGGAACGGGGCCCGCCCCCGCCCGCCCCCGCCCGTCCTCGTCACCGTCCTCCTGGAGTCCTCATGAACCTCACCGCCACGGCGCTCGCCCAGCAGCCCGCGGACGGCGTCGCCGGCTGGGCCGCCGACCTCGTCGACACGATGGGCGGCCCGGGAGCCGGTCTGGCGATCGCCCTGGAGAACCTCTTTCCGCCGCTGCCCAGCGAGGTGATCCTGCCGCTCACCGGCTTCGCCGCAGGGCAGGGGGTGCTCAGCCTGGCCTCGGCGCTGTTCTGGACGACGCTCGGCTCGGTGGTCGGCGCGGTGGCGCTCTACTGGATCGGGGCCCTCTTCGGCCGGGAGCGGATGCACGCGCTCTGGGGGAAGCTGCCCCTGGTGAAGGCCTCGGACCTGGTCCGTACCGAGGAGTGGTTCGCGAAGCACGGCACCAAGGCCGTCTTCCTCGGCCGGATGGTGCCGATCTTCCGGAGCCTGATATCGGTGCCCGCCGGTGTCGAGCGGATGCCGTTGCCCCTGTTCGTCACGCTCACCACGCTCGGCAGCCTCATCTGGAACAGCGTCCTCGTGATGGCCGGCTACTGGCTGGGCGACCGGTGGGACGTCGTGGAGACCTATGTCGGCCTCCTGTCGAAGATCGTCCTGGTCCTCGTCGTCGTCGCCGTCGCGGCCTACGTGGCGGTCCGGGTGCGAAGCCGGGGCCGGACCGGGCGCCGCCGCGCCTCGTGACCCCCGGCTCCCCTTCCGCCGGTACGGCCCCGCCTCCCGCGCGGCCCGGGCGATCTTGCCCGGGCCGTGCGGGCGCACTAGCCTCGGGCCCCGTGCGGGGGGATGCGGCGGACGGCGGCGACGAGGCCGACACCCGTACGACCACCCCCTCCTGGCCCCGGCGCGGTCTCGGCGTCCTCCTCGGCAGCGCGACCGCGCTCCTCGGCGCCGTCCACTTCCTCGTCGCCGGCGTGGTCCTCGGCCCGTTCCTGCTCGGGCCGCGCACCCGCTCCGGCGCCCTGGCGATCCTGATGGTCGGCGCCAGGCGCCTGGCCGCCCTCGAACGGGCCCGCCGCTCCGCCTTCTTCGGCGACCTCTTCCCCGAGCACTACAAGGCCTCCGACCGGAGGATCCTGCGCTACCTCGCGATCCGCGCCTCCACCGGACTGCTGTGCGGGGTGGTCGTCGGGCTCCTCGTCCTCGGCGCGGTCCTGGCCGGGCTGCTGGTCTCCGGAGCGGTCCGGGGCACCCTCGGCTGGGACGAGCTGCTCACCCAGGTCCTGCTCGGGGGCGTCCTGCTCTTCCTGGACGTCCAGGGGCTGTACTCGCTGGCCGCGCTCGACGCCCGTACCGCCCGCGCGTGCTTCGGTCCCTCCGAGCGGGAGCTGCTGCGGCGCCGCATCGACGAACTGGCGACCAGCCGGGCCGCGGTCGTCGAGGCGGTCGACGCCGAGCGGCGGCGCATCGAGCGCGATCTCCACGACGGGGTCCAGCAGCGCCTGGTGGCGCTGGCCGTGCTCATCGGGCGGGCCCGCCGGGGCCGTACCGCCGAGCAGGCCGCCGCGCTGCTCCTCCAGGCGCACGAGGAGTCCCGGGGCGTGCTCACCGAACTGCGCGAGGTGGCCTGGCGGGTCTACCCGTCGGCGCTGGACAGCCTCGGGCTGGAAGAGGCGCTCGGCGGGGTCGCCGAGCGGTGCGGCATTCCGCTGCGGACCCGTTTCGAGGTCGGCGCCCCCCTGCCCCGGCCGGTGGAGACCGCCGCCTACTTCGTGGTGTCGGAGGCCGTGACCAACGCGGCCAAGCACTCCGCCGCCTCGGCGATCTCGGTGGCGGTGGCGCTCGACGGGGCACTGCTCACCGTCCGGGTCGAGGACGACGGCACGGGTGGCGCGGACGGGACCGGCGGCGGGCTGACCGGGCTGCGCAGCCGGGTGGCCGCGCTCGACGGCGTCCTGCACGTCCACAGCCCCCTCGGGGGACCCACCACCATCACCGCGGAGCTGCCGTGCGCGTAATCCTGGCCGAGGACTCGACCCTGCTGCGCGAGGGCCTGGTCAGGCTGCTCGTCGAGGAGGGCCACGAGGTCCTGGCGGCGCTGGGCGACGCGGTGACCCTGGTCGAGGAGGTCGGGGAGCGGCGGCCGGACATCGTCGTCGTCGACGTCCGGATGCCCCCGACCCATACGGACGAGGGGCTGCGGGCGGCCGTCGAGATCCGGGAACGGTGGCCCGAGGTCAGCGTCCTCGTCCTCTCGCAGTACATCGAGCGCCACTACGCGGCCAAGCTCCTCGCGTCCAGTGCCGAGCGGGTCGGCTATCTGCTGAAGGACCGGGTGGCGCAGGTCGAGGAGTTCCTCGACGCGCTGGAGCGGATCCACGCGGGCGGGGCGGCGATCGACCCGGAGGTCGTACGGCAGCTGGTCGTCCGGACCACGCGCGGGGACCCGCTGGCGCGGCTCACCCCACGGGAGCGGACGGTCCTGGAGGCGCTCGCGGAGGGCCACACGAACACGGCCATCGGGCAGAAGCTGCACCTCTCGCTGAGCTCGGTGGAGAAGAACCTCAACTCCGTCTTCGACAAGCTGGAGCTGTCCCGGACGACCGGCTACAGCCGGCGGATCCTGGCGGTGCTCCGCTATCTGGAGTCGTAGCGGGGCCGAGGGCCCTGACGGACCCGTTCCGTGGCGGTCGCCCGCCACGGGCGGGTCCGTTGCCCGCTGTCCGCTATCCGCGCCACTCGGCGAGGACCTCGCCGGTGTGCTCGCCGGGGAGCGGGGAGCGGCCCGGGGCCTCGGCCGGGGTGCGGTCGAAGCGGGAGGGCGGAGCGGGCTGGAGGGTGTCGCCGATCTCCACGAAGGAGCCCCGGGCGGCGAGTTGGTGGTGTCCGGCCGCCTCGGCGGCGGTGAGGACCGGGGCGACCCCGGCGTCCACGGCGTCGAAGACCTTCACCCAGTGCTCCCGGTCCGCGGTCGCGAAGCGGGCGGCGATCAGCTCGCGCAGCGCGGGCCAGTCGGCCGGGTCGGCGCGGTCGGGGAGCCCCTCGGTGTCCGCGAGGCCCAGCTGGTCCAGGAGGTTCTGGTAGAGCTTGGGTTCGATGGCGGCGACCGCGAGGTGACGGCCGTCGGCGGCCCGGTAGAGCGAGTAGTGCGGGGCGTCGGTGACGGTGTGGTTGCCGGGGACCTCGCGCCACTGGTGGACCAGGGTGGAGATGAGCGCGGCGCCGTCCGCGAGGGCGGTGTCGACGACCTGGCCCCGGCCCGAGCGCTCCCGCTCGTGGAGCGCGGCGAGCAGCCCGTGGACGTGGACGTTGGCGCCGCCGGCGAAGCTGGAGAGGTACGCGGTGGGGGGCGGCTGCGGGTCGCCGGTGGCCGGGTCGGTGTCGAGGGCGCCGGTGAGGGCCAGGACCGCCAGGTCGTGGGCGGCGCGTCCGGCCCACTCGCCCTGCTGGCCCCAGCCGCTGACCCGCCCGTAGACCAGGCGCGGGTTGCGGGCGAGGGCCGCCTCGGGGCCGATGCCGAGGCGGTCGGCGACGCCGGGGCGGAAGCCCTCGACGAGGATGTCCGCGTGCTCGACGAGCGACAGGGCCTGCTCGACCCCTTCGGGGCTCTTGAGGTCGAGGGCGACCGAACGGCGTCCGCGGGAGAGCGGGTTCTCCGCCGGACGCGGGGCGTCGGGGCCGGGGGTCGCGCCGGGCGCCCGGTCGACCCGTACGACATCGGCACCGAGACCGGACAGGACGGTGCCGACGAACGCGGTCGGCGCCGATCCCGCGAATTCCAGTACGCGCACTCCGGTCAGCGGTCCTGCCATGGCCAACTCCCTCGTTTCTCCGGTTTCCTGACGCGTTCCACGCTAATCCTGGGGCGGGGGGAAGAAACTGCGGAGATCCGTAGCGCCCGGAATTCGACGGCGCCCGAGAATGGTCGAATTCCCCCTTCCCTCTTCCGAAAGGCCTGACTCATGGCCGTCGTCTACACCGCCGAGGTCACCTCCACCGGAGACGGGCGCAACGGCGCCGTGCGCTCCTCCGACGGGCTGCTCGACCTTCCGCTGTCGAGCCCCAAGGCCGTGGGCGGTTCCGGCACCGCCACCAACCCCGAGCAGCTCTTCGCCGCCGGCTACGCCGCCTGCTTCCACAGCGCGCTCCGGGTCTCCGCGCGCGAGTCCAGGGTCGCGCTCGCGGACGACACCGTCGTCGCCGAGGTGGCGCTGCACAAGGAGGAGAGCGGATTCCACCTGTCGGTGGTCCTGACCGTCGAACTGCCCGGACTCGACGCCGCCGAGGCCCGTCGGCTCGCCGACGCGGCGCACGGGCGCTGCCCGTACTCGAAGGCGATCCGCGGGAATGTCGAGGTGCGGGTGAATATCGCGGCGTGAGCCGCCTCGTTCCTTTCGGATGAAAGCCGGGAAAGCCCCCGTGGCAGCGACCACGGGGGCTTTCCCGGCTTTCCCTCGCGTACGGCCCTGGCGTCAGGGCGTCGCCGCCGCGGCGGCCGCGGCCGCCGCGGGCAGCGCCTCGACCACCCGGCTCACCGCCCGGTCGTCGTGCGAGGCGGAGATGAACCAGGCCTCGAAGGGCGACGGCGGCAGGTAGACGCCCTGGCGCAGCAGCTCGTGGAAGAAGGGGGTGTAGCGGTACGACTCCGTGGCGCGGACGCCGTCGAAGTCGACCACGTCGTCCTCGGTGAAGAAGACCGAGAACATGGTCCCGGAGTACTGCAGCCGGTGGGCCACGCCCTCCTTCGTCAGCGCGGCGGAGACCTCGCGGCCGATCGTCTCCGAGACGTGGTCGAGCCGCTCGTACACCTCGGGGGTGCTGTGCCGCAGGGTGGCGAGGCCGGCGGCGGTGGCGACCGGGTTCCCCGAGAGCGTGCCCGCCTGGTAGACGGGTCCGGCCGGGGCGAGGTGGCCCATGACGTCGGCGCGGCCGCCGAAGGCCGCCGCCGGGAAGCCGCCGCCCATGACCTTGCCGAAGGTCAGCAGGTCGGGGGCGACGCCGTCCCGCCCGTACCAGCCGGAGCGGCTGGCCCGGAAGCCGGTCATCACCTCGTCGGAGATGAACAGGGCCCCGTGACGGGCGGTGATCTCCTTGAGGCCGGCGTTGAAGCCGGGCAGCGGCGGGACCGCGCCCATGTTGCCGGGGGCGGCCTCCGTGATGACGGCGGCGATCTCGTCGCCGATCTCGGCGAAGACCTTCTCGACGGCGGCCAGGTCGTTGTACGGCAGGACGATCGTGTCGCTCGCCTGGGCGCCGGTGACTCCCGGGGTGTCGGGGAGGGCGAAGGTGGCGAGGCCCGAGCCGGCGGAGGCGAGGAGCGCGTCCACGTGGCCGTGGTAGCAGCCCGCGAACTTCACGATCTTGCCGCGTCCGGTGAAGCCGCGCGCGAGCCGGATCGCCGACATCGTCGCCTCGGTGCCGGAGCTGACGAGGCGGACCTGCTCGACCGGGGCGACCCGGTCGACGATCTCCTCGGCGAGTTCGACCTCTCCGGTGGACGGCGCCCCGAAGGAGGTGCCGTGCTCCAGGGCCCGGGTGACGGCCTCGACGACGGCCGGGTGCCGGTGGCCCAGGATCATCGGGCCCCAGGAGCAGATCAGGTCGACGTACTCGTTGCCGTCGCTGTCGGTGAGGTACGGGCCCTGCGCCGAGGCGATGAAGCGGGGGGTGCCGCCGACGGCGCCGAAGGCGCGGACCGGGGAGTTGACGCCGCCGGGGGTGACCTTGCGGGCCCGCTCGAAGAGCGCCTTGCTGCGGGTCTCGCCGTGGCTCGCCGTGCCGCTCATCGGCCCGCCTCCTCTGAGGTGTCGAAGCTGAGCGCCGCGTCGAGGACGACGGCGCCCCGGGGAAGGACGCGGACCGGGTTCAGGTCGAGGGCGAAGCCGGCCGGCCAGTCCTGGACGAGTGCGCCGACCTTGTGGAGGAGTTCGGCCGCGGCCGCCACGTCGACGGCGGCCCGGCCGCGGGTGCCCGCGAGTATCTTGGCGCCGCGCAGCCCGGCGAGGAGTTCGGCGCCCTCGCCCGGGGCCAGCGGCAGGAGCCGGTGGCCGACGTCGTCCAGGACCTCGGTGAAGATCCCGCCGAGGCCGGCGGTGAGCACCGGGCCCAGGTCGGTGGTGTGGACGCCGACGATCAGCTCGACGCCTTCGGCTCCCTCGTCGATCAACTCCTCGACGAGCACCTGACCGCCGAGGGCGGCGAGCCGGGCGTGGGCCTCGGGCGCGGTGTCGGCGGTGACGCCGATCTCGACGCCGCCGGCCTCCGTCTTGTGGAGCAGGCCCGGGACGACGGCCTTGAGGACCGCCGTACCGCCGGCCTCGGTCACGGCTCGGACCGCGTCCTCGGCGTCGACGGCGATCCGCCCCTTGGGCACGTCGATCCCGGCCTCGGCGAGGAGCCGCTTCAGTTCGGGCTCGGTGGCCTCGGCGCCCGGGCCGGGCACCGTGCCGGGGCGCGGGGCGTCCGGCAGCGTACGGGGGCGGCTGACCTCCCACAGGGCGGCGGCGGCGCGCAGGGCGCGGGCCGGCGTCGGGTACTCGGGGAGACCGGCCTCGCGCAGGTCGCGCGGGGCGTCGGGGGCGAGGAAGTCGGCGCCGGTGCGGGCGACGAGGATGGGCTTGCCGCCCTTCTCGGCGGCCCGGGAGAGGGCGTTGACGGCCTTCTCGACGTCCGGTCCGGCCATCACGCAGAAGGCGGCGACGATGATGTCGACGGTGTCGTCGGCGATCAGGACGTCGAGGGAGCGGTCGAAGAGCGAGGGGTCGCTGAGGACGGTCGCCGTGATGTCGACCGGGTTGTCGATGGCGCCGAAGGCGGGGACGATCTCGGCGAGCGCCTCCTTGCTGCGGGGTTCCAGGGCGCTGAGTTCGAGGCCGTGGGCCTCGACGGCGTCGGCGGCGAGGATGCCGGAGCCGCCGGAGGTGGTGACGACGGCGACGCGGTTGCCGGTGGGGCGCCGCTCGGACTCGAAGACCCGTGCCACGTCGAGGAGTTCGTCGATGTCGTCGACGCGGACGATGCCGAGACCGCGCAGGGCGGCGTCCAGGACGCGGTCGTCGGTGGCGAGGGCCCCGGTGTGCGAGGCGGCGGCGCGGCCGCCGGCCTCCGTACGGCCCGACTTGAGGAGGGCGACGGGCTTGCCGGAGCCGGCCAGTTCGCGCAGGGTCCCGATGTCCGGGGTGTCCTCCAGGTAGCCGAGCAGGCCGGTGACCTCGGGGACGGTGGCGAGTTCGCGGAGCACTTCGAGGGCGGTGACGTCGGCGTCGTTGCCGGTGCTGACCACCCAGCCCGGGCGCAGGCCCCGCTCGAGGGCCAGGCTGGCGGCGCCGAAGCCGAGGGCGCCGCTCTGGCTGACGAAGGCGAGGGTGCCGGGCTCGAAGGGCACGGACTCGGCGCCGAAGAGAGGGCTGAAGGTGGCGAGGACGCGGTTCTCGTAGGCGACGGCGCCGATGCAGTTCGGGCCGATGATCCGCAGGCCGCCGGCGCGGGCCTTCGCGACGACCTCGGCCTGGAGGCGGGCGCCCTCCTCGCCGGTCTCGGCGAAGCCGGAGGAGGCGATGACGGCGAGCTTGACGCCGGCGGCGACGCAGTCGTCGACGGCGCCGAGGACCCGTTCGGCGGAGACCATGATCAGCGCCAGGTCGACCGGTCCGGGGGCGTCCTTCACGCTGGGGTACGCGGGGACGCCGAGGATCTCCGGGGAGCGCGGGTTGACCGGCAGAATGCGGCCCTTGAAGCCGTACCGGAGCAGGTAGTCGAGCGGCTTGCGGCCCAGGGCTCCGGGGCGCTCGCTGGCGCCGATGACGGCGATGGATTCGGCTTCCCAGAGGGCCGAGATGTCACTCATGCGATGGCCTCGATCTTTGTCTCGTTCGGGTCGTTCGTGCTGGTGGGACTGGTGGTGCCGGGCTCTCCCGCCTCGCCCTCGGCGGCGGCGAAGAGGCGGGTGAAGGCGGCGATGTGCCGGGCCCCGTCCGGGTCGGCCGCCAACTCCCGTACGAGCACGGTCGGCTGGTGCAGGGCCTTGTCGACGATGCGCCGTACGCTGCGGTCGATCTCCCGTCGTACCGAGCCGTCGAGACCCTCCAACCGGCGTGCCAGCCGGTCGAGTTCGGCCTCCGCCGCCTCGGTCGCTGCGGTACGGAGTGCGGTGAGCACGGGCTTGGCGCCGGCCAGCCGGAGCCCGGTGCGGAACTGCTCGACCTCCGCGTCGATCAGTTCGTGCGCGGCCTGGACGCTGGCCGCCGAGATCTCGTCCTCCTGCCCCTCCTCCGCGATCCGGCGCAGGTCGACGAAGGTGACGCCGGGCAGCTCCGCCGCGCCGGGCGCGATGTTGTGCGGCAGCGACAGGTCGAGCAGGAACAGCTCGCGGCCGTCCCGGGCGGCGAGCGCCTCCTCGACATCGCGGGCGGAGACGAGGTGGCCGGTGGCGGCGGTCGCGCCGACCACCACGTCCACCTCGGTGAGCAGCCGGGGCAGTTCCGTCAGGTCGTACCCCACTCCCCCGGTGGTCTCGGCGAGGCGCTGGGCCTTCTCCGGGGTGCGGTTGGCGACGTGCACCCGGTCGAGGCCGGAGCGGCGCAGCGCCGCGACGACGACTCCGGCGAAGGCGCCGGCGCCGATGACCAGGGCGGTCTTGCCGTGCAGGGAGCCGACCTCGCGCTCGAAGAAACCGAGTCCGGCGGTGGCGAGCGAGCGGCCCGCCTCGTTGAGCCCGGTCTCGTTGCGGGCCCGCTTGCCGACCCGCAGGGCGGTCTGCACGGCCTTGCCGAGGACCCCGCCGGTCCGGTCGAGCCGCTGGGACCGTTCGAGGCCCAGCTTGACCTGGCCGAGGATCTGGTCCTCTCCGACGACGACCGATTCGAGTCCTGAGGCCACGGCGAAGAGGTGGCGTACGGCCCGGTCGGCGTGGTGGCTGTAGAGGTGCGGGGCGATCTCCTCGTGGTCGACGCCGGTGTGCTGGGCGAACAGCGCGCCGAGGCCGTCGAGTTCGCCGGGGCTGCCGGGGCCGGAGGGGCCGCCCCGGGTCTCGGCGTAGATCTCCAGGCGGTTGCAGGTGGAGACGACGACGGCGGCGTCGATGCCGTCGACGGAGGTCACGTCGGAGACGAGCTCCTCGGCGGGCCGGTCGGTCCCGGCGAGTCTCTCCAGGAGGTCGAGCGGGGCGCTGGCATGGCTGATGCCGAGGACCAGCATGGAGGAGGACGGGGTCACCGGGTCACCGGTCCAGCGTCTGGGCGAACTCGGAGGCCCAGTAGGTGATGATCTGCGTGGCGCCCGCGCGGTGGATGGAGGCGAGGCTCTCGCGGACGACCTGGTCGCGGTCGATCCAGCCCTTGGCGGCGGCCGCCTCGACCATCGAGTACTCGCCGGAGACCTGGTAGGCGGCGACGGGCACCTGCACGTGGTCGGCGATGAGCCGGACGATGTCGAGGTAGGCGAGGGCGGGCTTGACCATCACGAGGTCGGCGCCCTCGGCGACGTCCAGCGAGACCTCCAGGAGGGATTCGCGGATGTTGCCGGGGAACTGCTGGTAGCCCTTGCGGTCGCCGCGCAGGGTGGACTCGACGGCGTCGCGGAAGGGGCCGTAGAAGTGGGAGGCGTACTTGGCGGAGTAGCCGAGGATGGCCACCGACTGGTGGCCGGCCCGGTCGAGCGCCTCGCGGATACGGCGGACCTGGCCGTCCATCATGCCGCTGGGGGCGACGATCTGGGCGCCCGCGTCGGCCTGGACGACGGCGGCCTGCGCGTACAGCTCGATGCTGGCGTCGTTGTCGACGTCGCCGTCGGCGTCGAGGACGCCCGTGTGACCGTGGTCGGTGTACTCGTCGAGGTTGATGTCGCCGATGATCACGGTGGAGTCGCCGACCTCGGCGACGACGTCGCGCAGGGCGACCTGGAGGATGCCGTCGGGGTCGACGGCGCCGGTGCCGGTGGGGTCCTTGTGCTCGGGGATGCCGAAGAGGATGAGTCCGCCGACCCCGTTGGCGACCGCCTCGGCGGCGGCCTTGCGGAGGGTGTCGCGGGTGTGCTGGAAGACACCCGGCATGGAGGGGATCTCACGCGCTTCGGTGAGGCCCTCGCGGAGGAAGAGGGGCTGGACGAGGTTGGCGGGGCCGACGCGGGTCTCGGCGGCGAACCGGCGCAGCGCGGGGGTGCGGCGCAGCCGGCGGGGGCGGTAGTAAGGGGCGGCGGGGTCGGTGGCCGCGGTGTTGCGGCCGTAGGCGTCGTACGTCATGAGCGTGACTCCTTCGAGAGCGTGGCGGCGTGCGGGACGCGGAGAGGTACGGGGTGCGCGGCGTGGGGGGCCGCGGGGTGCGGGTCCCGGTGTGCGGGGTGCGCGGCGCGGGGACCTGCGGTGCGGGGGTGTGCGGGGTGCGGGTCCCGGGGACTCGCGGTGCGGAGGTGTGCGGGGTGCGGGTCCCGGAGGTTCGCGGTGCGGTGGTGCGCGGCATGCGGGTCCCGGTGGCTCGCGGGGTGTGCGGTGCCGGGGAGTGCGGCATGCGGTGGCCGGTGTGGGACCGGGGCGGCGGGCAGGGCGGACAGGAAGGCGGACACGGCATCTTCTAGAGCGCCTCGCCGAGGAACACCTGCTCCAGGTGCTTGGCGACGGGCTCTTCGGGGCGGCTGAACCAGTAGCCGTGCCCGCTGCGCTGGAAGAGCTTCAGCTCCCCGAGCTTGACGAGGGTCTCGGCGAGCTTGACGGCGAGTCCGGCGGGGTCGATCACCGGCAGGCCGTGCAGCTCGTGGATGCCGAGGTGCCAGAGGATCTCGTTGGGGATGCCCTCGGCGGGGATGATGACCTCGGCGCCGGCCTTGGCCGCGCGCAGGGCGGCGGCCGAGTACACCTCGACGAACTCGTCGAAGTCCCCCTCCAGGGAGCGGTGCACCGAGTCCCAGCCGCCGGGGACGACCTCGTACGAGCTCAGCGAGGACTCCAGGCGGTACTGCCGGATGTTGGCCCGGATGGGCTCTTCGAGGGGCGGCATGAAGCCGAGGACGCCGAAGCGCTGCCCGGTGAGCGCCGAGAGGAAGAAGGCCGTCTCGCCGTAGCCGAGGGTGGGGATCGAGGCGAGGTGGCGGGCGTCGCGCAGGCCGGGGTCCTGCCCGGCGGCGATCACCCAGGCGTCGTAGCCCTCCCGCTCCGCGACGAGCGCGGACTCGGAGAAGTGGCGGCTGAAGAGCACCTGGGCGGAGTGGTGGCCCACCAGACCGAAGGGTGTGCGGTCGGGGTACGTGTCGGCCGGCAGGGTCTTGATGTCGATGGTGGTGCCCGGTGCGGCGATCGCGTCGAGGTGCTCGCGATACCACTGGTCGAGCAGGGGCAGACGTCCCTCAACGGTGTGCTTGTGAAACCAGATCCGCATGTGCCTCACCTTTCAGTGGTCGTGGTGCGACGTCGAGAAGTGATGCCGTGAACAGGTAGTCGGTGGCCGCGCGGGGGTCCTCGGCGGTGCGCCTCAGGGAGGCGAGCCGGGCGGGGAGTTCGGCCGCGCTGTCCAGTCCGGCCGTGCGGGCCTCGCTGCGCGGGATGACGGCGGTCTCGACGACGGAACGGCGCCGTTCGAGGGCCGCGTCGAGCACGGCCTCGCCCGCCCCGTCGCCCCGCAGGACGGCGGCGAGGGCCCGGCCGGTCTCCACGGCGTCGTGGATCCCGCAGTTCATGTTCAGACCGCCGGCCGTGGAGGTCAGATGGGCCGCGTCCCCGGCGAAGAGCACCCTGCCCGCCCGGTAGCGGGGCAGCAGGAACCGCGCGAGGCGGTAGGTGTGCGCGTCGGCGATCCGCACGGCCCGCCCGGCGGCCCCCGGCAGGGCCTGCTCGACCCTGGCCCGTACGGCGTCGGGTGCGAGCACCGCGTCCCGGTCCGTCCCCCGGGGGATCCGGAAGATCAGCCGCCAGTGGTCGGGCATGCCGAGCGCGCTGAACGAGCCCCGCCGGTCACGGACGTAGGAGAGCGCGGCGAGTCCGGGGACCAGCTCGTCGAGCGGGGTCTCCGTGACCACGCGGAGCGCGTAGTCCGGGTACTCCTCGGCGGTGCCGGGGAGTCCGGCGAGCTCGCGCAGCCGGCTGCGGCTGCCGTCGGCCGCGAGGACGTACGGGTGGCGGGTGACGGTGATCCGCCCCGCCCCGTCCTCGGTCCGCAGCCGCACCCCGTCGCCGGCGTCCTCCGCCCCGGTGACGGTGGTCCCGAAGCGGATGTCGGCGAGGCCGGTCGCGGCCAGCTCGGCGAGCAGCAGGGGGGTGAGCCGGGCCTGTTCGACATGGAGCCGGTACGGGTGACCGGTGTGCCCGGCGAGCAGGGAGTAGTCGAGCTCGGCGTGGACGACTCCGTCCAGGTCGCGCCAGTGGACGCGGTCGACGGTACGGCCCTGGCGGCGCAGGGCGGCGGCGACGCCGAGTTCGTCGAGGAGGTCGAGGGTGGACGGGTGGAAGGTGGAGGCGCGGGACTCGGTGGCGAGCGCGTCCCGGGACTCCAGGAGCGTCACCGGCACGCCGGTCCGGGCGAGGACGAGCGCGGCGGTCAGCCCCACGGGCCCGGCGCCGACGACGGCGACCGGTCCACGGGAGCCGGTGTCGCCGCTCACGGCACGGCCACGGCATCACGGCCGGTGACGGTGTCGTGGCCGGGGCGACCGCCGCCGGTCCGCTCCGCGAGCCGGCGCAGCAGCGGGTGGGCGTCCGGTCCTTCGACCGGGAGGCCGAGGGTGTCCCGGGCCCACCAGGCGCTCGCCAGGTTGGAGGTGAGCAGGGTCTGCCCGCCGTCCCGTCCGAGCTCGGCCAGCGCGTCGAAGGTGAACATGCCGGTGCCGGTGAACAACAGGGTCGCGTCCTCGGGGAGTTCGGCCTCCCGTACCTGCGCGACGAGTTCGTCGGTGGTCACGTCGTACGGGGAGAAGCGGGCGCCGGCCCGGATCTTGACCACGCGGTCGACCGTGAGGCCGGCCGACTCCCAGTAGGCGTGCGACAGTTCGGTGAGCCAGGGCTCGTACGGCGAGATCAGGACAAGACGTTCGGAGCCGACCGCCCGTGCGGTGTCGAGGATCGCGAGGGCCGCGGACCGTACGGGGGCTCCCACGCGCTCGGAGAGCTCCGCGCAGAGCGCGCGGTCGCCGTCCGGGGTCAGCAGGTAGTGCGAGCCGGTGCAGGAGACGACGGCCGCGTCGAGGCGCAGCCCGCCGAAGTTCCCCAGCACGTCGGGGAGTACGTCGTTGTACTTCTCCAGTCGACCGCGGAGGTCCTTTCCGGGAAGTACCGGGAACCGTGAGGTGTGGACATTGAATGCGGGGCTGACGAGGCTGCCGATCTCGGGTTCGGCTGCGGCGTTTCCCGAGGGAACCACCACTCCGAGTCGCGGCGCCGAATGCAGAGCCATGAACGAGTCTCTCCCATCCGTCGGTGCCATTGACATCACCGTACGAGCCGAACGCCACTCACATCGATACGGGATTCCGCACCCGTGGCCGGAAGCCGACATACGGACGGCGCCGCACCGTGAATACGCCTCCTTGGGCGCCCGCCCCGACAGGTGCGCCATGACCTGGAGCTGTTCGGCCAC
>NZ_JBEOXR010000020.1:0-119830 GCF_040296665.1 Streptomyces sp. NPDC002057 | reverse complement strand
CGCTTTGTCGGGGGCGTTGGTCGTCGGGGCCGCCTGGGGGGGCCGCGGGGGGCCGGGGGGGGCCCGCGCGACGACGGCTACGCGGCTCTGCCGCGGACGACCCGCACGATCCGCTCGACCTGTCCGGCCCTCGCCCCGTGCTCCTCGTCCGCCCGGTCCTGGCGGACGCCGGGCGGGGTCGACACGGCGCGGGCGGCCGCGCAGGACGCCAGCAGCTCACTCATCGGGACGTGGTGCCGGACGGGTTCCGCGCGCTTCGGCGTGGCCATGTGTGCCTCCCGTAGGTTAGGTTCACCTAACCAGCTCGTGCATCCATGTCACCACGCCGCGTACGAACGACGCAACACCTTCCCGACACGTTGTCGGAAAGTACGTACCCCGTGCGGTCCGGCGTACTCCGGTCAGAGCACCGCCAGGTCCTCGTCGGCCCAGCGCGATCCGATCCCGCGCAGGACGACCGTGCGCCGGTCGTCCTCGGTGTCGCCGGTCACCCGGTGGATCAGGAGGTGCAGCCGGTCGTCGGTCAGCTCCTCGACCTTGCCGTCACCCCACTCCACGACCACCACCGACTCGGGCAGCGAGACGTCCAGATCGAGGTCCTCCATCTCGTCGAGACCGCCGCCGAGGCGGTACGCGTCGACGTGCACCAGGGCCGGGCCGCCGACCAGGGACGGGTGGACGCGGGCGATGACGAAGGTCGGCGAGGTGACGGCCCCGCGCACCCCGAGGCCCTCACCGAGGCCCCGGGTCAGGGTGGTCTTCCCGGCGCCGAGCTCACCGGTGAGCATGACGAGGTCGCCGGGGCGGAGGATCTTCGCGAGACTGCGGCCGAGTTCCTGCATCCGCTGCGGGGAGTCGACGGAGAGGGTGGCGCCGGAGACGGGCGGGTGCGCTGCTTCCATACCCGCCAACTTAGCTCGTACGGGGACCCGGCCCGCGCGGAGACCGCCCCCACCGGCACCGGACCGCGCCGGCACCGGCCGCCCGCGTCGGGCCGCGGCGGGCCGGACCTCCCGGCACCGCGCCGCGCCGGACCGGACCGCGCCGCGCCGCCTCCCGGTCGCCGCCGGGGCCCGGGGCCGTCATCCTGATGCTGGAAGGCGTCCCTGCGGGAGGGTGACGTGCGCGACCGGATGCACCGCATCTCCGACGGATACGCGGGTGGCGCGCGCGCCGACGCCACCCGGACCCTGGCCCGCACGCTCCCCCCGCTCCTCGTGGCCATCGGCTGCGCCTTCCAGTTCCTCACCCCGCCGGAACTCACCGGCACCCCCTTCTTCGTGGCCGCGCCCCTCGTCGCGGCCCCCCTGTTCGCGTGGTGGGTGGCGGCGCTCTTCGGCGCGCTGGGGATCCTGGCGGCGACGCTGCTCCACTTCGTGGCCGGGGGCACCGCCGCCGTCCACGACCTGGCGATGGAGGCCGCCACCATCGCGTTCGTCACGGCGCTCGCCGTGCTGATCAACGGCGTCGTGGAGCGCGCCCGCGGCCGGCTCGCCACCGCCCGGGGGGTCGCCGAGGCCGCGCAGAAAGCCGTCCTTCCCACCCCGTCCGGCCGGATCGACGGCCTGCGCCTGGCGGCGCGCTACGACGCGGCCCAGTCGGACACCCTGATCGGCGGGGACCTCTACGCGGCCCGGCCGACCCCGTACGGCGTCCGGCTGATCGTGGGCGACGTCCGGGGCAAGGGGCTCGGGGCGATCGAGGCGGTCTCCGTCATCCTCGGCGCCTTCTGGGAGGCCGCGGACAGCGAGCCGTCGCTGCCGGACCTCGCGAACCGCCTGGAGAACGCGCTGGTCCGCGAGGGGGCCCGGCGCGAGGGGATGGACACCTCCGAAGGCTTCACCACCTGTGTGCTCGTGGAGATCCCGCCCGGCCACGGCAGCCTGCGCGTCCTCAACCGGGGGCATCCGGAGCCGCTGCTCCTGGGCCCCGCCGGGACGGTCACCGCGCTCCGCCCCGGGGAGTTCTCCCTGCCCCTGGGCCTCGGAGACCTCGGCCCGCACGCCGCACAGCCGGACGAGTGGCCGTTCCCGCCCGCGTCGACCCTGCTGCTGTACACCGACGGCCTCTCCGAGAGCCGTGACGCGGCGGGGGCCTTCTACGAACCCGCCCGGAGCCTGGAGGGCAGGTCGTTCGCCACGCCCGACAAGCTCGTCGCCTCGCTCCTCGCCGACGTCCACCGGCACGCGAACGGCGCCAGGGGCGACGACATGGCCCTGCTGGCCGTCACCCGGCCGCCCCCGCGCTCCTCCCGGTGAGCCTCGCGGTCACCGCCTCCCGGCCCGATGAGCCCGCCGCTACCGCTTCCCGACGTCCGCCCCGGTCGTCTCCGGGACGGCCCCCGCCCGTACGAGGAGGTCGGCGAGGCGGTCGGTGACGGCCTCGGGGTGCTCCAGCATCACCAGATGGCCGCCGTCGGGGACGATGACGAGTTCCGCGTCCGGGAGCAGATCGGCGATGGCCTCGGTGTGGGAGCTGGGGGTGACCAGGTCGTTGTCCCCGGCCAGCGCGAGCACCGGCAGCTCGTGGAGGACGGGCAGGGCGGCGGCCTTGTCGTGCTCGGCGAAGGCCGGGTAGAAGGCGGCGACCACGTCGATCGGGGTCGACTCGATCATCCGCTCGGCGAACCGGACGACCGCCGGGTCCACGTCCTTCGACGCGAACGAGTACTTCTTGATCAGCCCGGCGAAGAGGTCCGCGGTCGCCCGGCGGCCGCGCTCGACCAGCTCCGCCTGGGAGCCGAGGGCCCGCAGCACCCCCGGCAGCACCCGCCGGACCGCGTTGACGCCGGCGATCGGCAGCCCGTACGACACCTCGGCCAGCTTCCCGGCGGACGTACCGACGAAGGCGACGCCGACGACCCGCTCGCGGACGAACTCCGGGAACCGTTCGGCGAGCGCCATGATCGTCATGCCGCCCATCGAGTGCCCGACGAGGACGAGCGGGCCCTCGGGGGCGGCGACGTCGAGGACGGCCTTGAGGTCACGGCCCAGCTGGTCCATGGAGACGGGCACGCCGTCGGGGCCCGTCTGGTCGACGCCCTGGCCCGAGCGGCCGTGGCCGCGCTGGTCCCAGTGGACGGTCCGGACGAGACCGCGCAGCGCGGCCCGCTGGAAGTGCCAGGAGTCCTGGTTGAGGCAGTAGCCGTGGCTGAAGACGACGGTGACGGGGGCGGGCTCCTTGCGGCCGAAGAGCCGGCGGCGACGGGCCGGCGCGGTGTCCGCCTCGACCTCGTCCACCTCGTAGTACAGGACGGTCGAGTCGTCGGCGAGCGCCCGGCCGGGGGTCCCGCGCAGCCCGCCGTACGGCCCGGTCGCGTCCAGGGCGAGCCGCGCCTTCTGTCGTACGGAACGGCCGACGGTGAGCCGCTCGACGGCGACGCCCGCGGCCGCTCCGGCCGCGAGCACACCTATCGCGGCGCCGGCGAATCCGGCGCGCCGCCAGGTACCGGTGCTGCTGGACTCGCCCACGGGGCCCCCTCTACTCGCCCAGGTACACGCGCGGGACGCGCGCGCCGATCCGGGTGACGATCTCGTACGCGATGGTGTCGGCGGCCACCGCCCAGTCCTCGGCGGTGGGTTCGCCCCGGTCGCCGGGGCCGAAGAGCACGGCCTCGGTGCCCGGCGCGGGCTCGTCGCCGCCGAGGTCGACGACGAACTGGTCCATGGCGACCCGGCCGGCGACCGTACGGACGGTGCCGTCGACGAGGACGGGGCCACGGCCCGAGGCGTGCCGGGGAACGCCGTCGGCGTAGCCGAGCGGGACGAGACCGAGGGTCGTCTCCGCGTCGGTGACGTAGTGGTGGCCGTAGCTGACGCCGTGGCCGGCCGGCACCCGCTTGACGAGCGCGATGCTGCCCTTGAGCGACATGACGGGCCGCAGACCCAGCTCGGCGGAGGTGCCGAGCTCGGGGCTCGGCGACACGCCGTAGACGGCGATGCCCGGCCGGACCAGGTCGAAGTGGGCCTCGGGGAGGGTGAGGGTGGCGGGCGAGTTGGCGATGTGCCGGACCTCGGGCCGGACCCCGGCCTCCTCCGCGTGATCGAGCATCGAACGGAAGACGTCGAGCTGCGCGGCGGTGGAGGGGTGGTGGGGTTCGTCGGCGCACGCGAGGTGCGACCAGAGGCCGGTGACCTTGACGAGCCCGTCGGCCTCCGCCTTGAGCGCCTCGCCGACCAACTCGGGCCAGTCGGCGGGCTGACAGCCGTTCCGGCCGAGGCCGGTGTCGGCCTTGAGCTGCACCCGGGCGGTCTTCCCGGTGGCCCGCGCGGCCTCGCGGACCTCGTCCAGGGCCCACATCCCGCTCACCGACATGTCCAGACCGGCCTCGATGCCCTGGTCCCACGGGTCGCCCGGGGTCCAGAGCCAGCACATGACCGGAACGTCGGTGATCCCGGCGGCGCGCAGCGCGAGCGCCTCGTGCGGGGTGGCCGTACCGAGCCAGTCCGCACCCGCGTCCAGGGCGGCGCGGGCGCAGCGCAGCGCGCCGTGTCCGTACGCGTCGGCCTTGACCACGGCCATGATCCGGACGTGGGGGGCGACGCGGGCGCGCAGCGTGCGGACGTTCGCACGCAGCGCGCCGAGGTCGATCTCGGCGCGGGCTCTGCGGGGCGGCGGTGTCTCAGTCATCGCGCCCAGTCTCTCAGGTGCCGGCTCCCGGACCGCTGCCCCCGGCTGTAGACCCGGTCACCCCACCCCGAACACCCCCCGGGTTCCGGCCCCCAGGGCACCCGAGCCCGCTCCGCCCGCCGCGCCACACGGGCGTGGCGGTCGGCGTGTCGGGACCGTGCGGGGCCGTGCCGGACCGTGCGGGACCGTGCGGGACCGTGCCGGACCGTGCGGGGAGAGCATCCCGGCAGGCCGGGCTCCGCGTCACGCCGTTACGCCCCGGCAGGCCTCGCTCCGCGTCACTCCCCGGCCGTCACGTCCCGCCACGCGCCGCCCAGTGCCCCCGCCACCTCCGCCGCCGTCACCGGTCCCCGGCCCTCCGACACCCGGCGGGCCGCCAGGCCGTGGAGGTACGCCGCGCACGACGCCGCGTCCACCGCCCGCAGACCCGCCGCGAGCAGCGAGCCCGCCAGGCCGGAGAGGACGTCGCCGCTGCCGGCCGTGGCCAGCCAGCCGGTCCCGGTCGGGTTCACCCGTACGGGGCCGCCCTCCTCCCCGTACACCAGCGTCGTCGAGCCCTTGAGCAGTACGGTCGCCCCGAACCGCCCGGCCAGTTCCCGGACCGCCGCGAGCCGCCCGGCCTCCACGTCCTCGCGGGCCACGCCGAGCAGCGCCGCCGCCTCCCCGGCGTGCGGGGTGAGCAGGGTCGGCGCGCTGCGGGCCCGCACCAGCGCCGGGTCCAGGCCCCGGAGTCCGTCGGCGTCCACCAGGACCGGGACCTCCGAGGCGAGGACCTCGGCGACGCCCGGTTCGTCGCCGAGCCCGGGTCCGACCACCCAGGCCTGGACGCGCCCCGCCCGGTCCGGCGGCCCCGCGTGGACGAGGGTCTCGGGGTGCCGGGCGATCACCGCGTCGGCCGCGGGTCCGACGTACCGCACCGCCCCCGCACCGCCGTGCAGCGCCCCGGCGACGGTGAGGACCGCCGCCCCGGGGTAGCGGCCGGAGCCGGCGACGACGCCGAGGACCCCGCGCCGGTACTTGTCGCTCTCGGCGCCGGGGACGGGCAGCAGCCGCGCCACGTCCTGGTGCTGGAGCGCCTCCAGGTCGGGGACGCCCGGCAGTTCGTCGGCGAGCCCGATGTCGACGAGCCGCAGCGCGCCCGCGTACGTGCGCGCGGGGTCGACGAGCAGGCCGGGCTTGTACGTCCCGAAGGTCACGGTCACGTCGGCCCGCAGCGCCTCCCCCGCCACCTCTCCGGTGTCCGCGTCGACGCCGCTCGGCAGGTCGACGGCGACGACGACGGCGTCGGAGCCGCGCGCGGCCCGGGCGACGGGCACGGCGTCGGGCCGGAGTCCGCCCCTGCCGCCGATGCCGGTGATGCCGTCGAGGACGAGGTCGGCGGTGGCGAGGGGGGCGAACGGGTCGTCGGCGACCCGGCCTCCGGCCGCCCGGAGGGCCGCGAGGCCGGCCTCGTGGGCGTGGGCGCCGAGCAGGACGGCGGTGACTCCGGCGCCGCGCCGGGCGAGCCGGGCGCCGGCGAGGAGGGCGTCGCCGCCGTTGTCGCCGCTGCCGACGAGGAGGACGACCCGGGCGCCGTACACCCGCCCCTTGCCGAGGAGCGAGCAGCAGGCGGCGGCGAGTCCGGCGGCGGCCCGCGCCATGAGGGCGCCGTCGGGCAGGCGGGCCATGAGGGCGGCTTCGGCGGCCCGGACGGTCTCGACGCGGTGAGCGGTACGCATGTCCGCAGTCTGCCGCAGTCCCGGTCCGGTCGCGCCGTGGTCCAGGGACCGTGGCACCGTGGCCCTGGGGCTGGGGTCCTGGCCCCACAGGCCGGGGTCGTGCGCCCCGCACGCCGTGGTCCCCCTGCGGCGTTGGACCCCGGCCCCCCGCGCGCCACGGTCCCCAGCCCCTGTGGCCGTGGCCCCTGGCCCCCGGCCCCCCGCCGCAAGCCTCGAACGCCCGCGTCGCAGCGCTCGCCCTCCCTCACACCTCGCCCTGGAGGCGGGGTTGACGCCTCTCCCCCCATCGACTTAGGTTTGCCTTACCTTACTTAAACGGCCATCTTCCGGAAGGTCGGCCCCGCCATGCGCAGCAGCACCCGCACCCGCTCCGCTCTCACCCATTAGGGGTGTCCACAGACACGCGCGACACGAATCAACCCGACGCCGGCCCTGGCAGTCGCGCGTACACGGCCATGGGCCCGACCGTCTCCCGACGGCCGGGCCCATGGTCCGTACAGCGACGACCACACCTACAACTACGGCTGCGGCTACGGCCGGGGCTCACCCCTCCGCGATCACCACCGCCGAAGCCACCCCGGCGTCATGGCTCAACGACACGTGCCAGTGCTTCACGCCCAGCTCCGTCGCCCGGGCCTCCACCGTCCCGCGCACCCGCAGCCGCGGCTGGCCGGTGCCCTCGACGTACACCTCGGCGTCCGTCCAGTGCAGTCCGCCCGGCGCGCCGAGCGCCTTCGCCAGGGCCTCCTTCGCGGCGAACCGCACCGCGAGCGAGGCGGGCCCCCGCCGGTCGCCGCTGGGCAGCAGCAGCTCGCTCTCGACGAAGAGGCGCTGGAGCAGCCCCGGCGTCCGTTCGATCGACGCGGCGAAGCGGTCGATCTCCGCCACGTCGATCCCCACCCCAATGATCATTTCCCACTCACTCCACGGTCACGGATTTGGCCAGGTTGCGCGGCTGGTCGACCTCGTTGCCCCGCGCGGTGGCGAGCTCGCAGGCGAAGACCTGGAGCGGCACCGTGGAGACCAGCGGCTGGAGCAGCGTAGGCGTGGCGGGGATCCGGATGAGGTGGTCGGCGTAGGGGACCACGGCCTCGTCGCCCTCCTCCGCGATCACGATCGTGCGGGCTCCGCGCGCCCGGATCTCCTGGATGTTGGAGACGATCTTGTCGTGAAGGACGGAGCGGCCCTTGGGCGAGGGCACCACGACGACGACCGGCAGGTCCTCCTCGATGAGCGCGATCGGGCCGTGCTTGAGCTCTCCGGCGGCGAAGCCCTCGGCGTGCATGTACGCGAGTTCCTTGAGCTTCAGGGCGCCTTCGAGGGCGACGGGGTAGCCGACGTGCCGGCCGAGGAAGAGGACGGTGTTCTTGTGGGCGAGGGAGCGGGCGAGGACCCGGACGGGCTCCATGGTCTCCAGGACCCGCTCGACCTCGTCGCCGATCCTCGCCAGCTCGCGGACGACGGCGTGGATCTCGTCGCCCCACTTGGTGCCGCGCACCTGGCCGAGGTAGAGCGCGAGGAGGTAACAGGCGACGAGCTGCGTCAGGAAGGCCTTGGTGGAGGCGACGGCGACCTCGGGCCCGGCGTGGGTGTAGAGGACGGCGTCCGATTCCCGGGGGATGGTGGAGCCGTTGGTGTTGCAGATGGCGAGCACCTTCGCGCCCTGTTCACGGGCGTGCCGGAGCGCCATCAGGGTGTCCATGGTCTCGCCGGACTGCGAGACCGCGATGACCAGGGTCTTCTGGCCGAGGATCGGGTCGCGGTAGCGGAACTCGCTGGCGAGCTCGACCTCGCAGGGGATCCGGGTCCAGTGCTCGATGGCGTACTTGGCGATGAGGCCCGCGTGGAAGGCGGTGCCGCAGGCGATGATGACGACCTTGTCGGCCTCGCGGAGCACGGCGTCGGGGATGCGCACCTCGTCGAGGGTGAGGCGGCCGGAGCCGTCGATCCGGCCGAGGAGGGTGTCGGCGACGGCCTTGGGCTGCTCGGCGATCTCCTTGAGCATGAAGGAGGCGTAGCCGCCCTTCTCGGCGGCGGAGGCGTCCCAGTCGACGTGGAAGGCCCGGACGTCGGCGGGTACCCCGTCGAAGTCGGTGACGGTGACGCCGTCCCTGGTCAGCTCGACGACCTGGTCCTGGCCGAGTTCGATCGCCGAGCGGGTGTGGGCGATGAAGGCGGAGACGTCGGAGGCGAGGAAGTTCTCGCCCTCGCCGACGCCGACGACGAGCGGCGAGTTCCGGCGGGCTCCGACGACCACGTCCGGCTGGTCGGCGTGGACGGCGACGAGGGTGAAGGCCCCGTCGAGCCGCCGGCACACGAGCCGCATGGCCTCCGCCAGGTCCCCGGCGGAGGAGAACTCCTCCGCGAGGAGGTGGGCCACGACCTCGGTGTCCGTCTCGGAGGCCAGGTCGTGGCCGCGTTCGGCGAGCTCCCCGCGCAGGGCGGCGAAGTTCTCGATGATGCCGTTGTGGACGACGGCGACGCGCCCGGCGTTGTCCAGATGGGGGTGCGCGTTGACGTCGGTCGGCCCGCCGTGGGTGGCCCAGCGGGTGTGCCCGATGCCCACGGCCCCGCCGGCCAGCGGCCGGTCCTTGAGCTCCTTCTCCAGGTTGACGAGCTTGCCCGCCTTCTTGGCCGCGGCGAGCCCTCCGTCGGAGAGCACCGCGACACCGGCCGAGTCGTAGCCCCGGTATTCGAGCCTCTTGAGGCCCGCGACCACCACATCAAGCGCCGACTGCCCGCCGACGTATCCCACGATTCCGCACATGACGGCAGCGTACGGCGGAAGCCCTCCGGGATCCCGGACTCACGGGAGCTTGACCACCTGCGCGTCGATGATCTCCTTCGGCTGCCGCACGACGGGCCGGCCCCCGGCGTCGGTGACGAAGAGCGCGACGTTGCTCTTCTTGCGGACGACGGCGAGCCTGAGCGGCACGGCGACGCCTCCCTTGGTGACCGTGACGCTCCACGCGACGGCCTCGTCCCCGGCGGCAAGCGGCTCCGCCCGGAGGCCGGTGTACGTGAACCGTTCCGTGCCCTGGACGGCCTCGAACCCGGTCGCGCACGGGCCGACCGCCGACTTCAGACCGGTGAGCCATTCCTGGGCGTCCGCCCCCCGGTACGCGCCGACGGAGACCTCGGTCCTTCCCTTGCCCGACAGGGGAACGAGGACCTGCCGTACGACGTGCGTCGCGCCGCTCGGGACGGAGACGACGGCGTCGGCGATCGGCTTGCAGACGGGCTTGTCGGGGGCGAGCGCCGAGGCGGCCAGACTCTCGGAACTCCCGTCGCGGTAACCCCGGTACCCGGGGAGGTCCTTCTCCGTGAGCAGCGACGCGTACTGCCGCTCCAGGCTCATGGTCCCGTCGGCCGCCGGAGTGGCGGAAGCGGCCTCCTCACGGGCCGCCGTCGCGGTTGCGGAGGCGGTGACCGTCTCGCCGCCGCCGGCCGGAGCGCTCCCCTCCCCGGCGTCACCCGCCCCGCACCCGGCGGCGAGCAGGGCCAGGGCGGCGGCGAGGAGGGGGCGGCGCGGACGGACGGATCTCATGACACGACTCCTGATCGAACATACGTTTCCCTCCGCACCCTAGGTACCGGACCCACCGACGTGATCACCACGACCGCGACCGGTACCCGATCGCAACACTCCCGCCCCCACCCACCGCCCCGACGGGCCTGGGGCACTCAGCCCAGCTTCTTCGCCTGCGCGTCGACGATGGTCTTCGGCAGTGTCTTGACCGTGCCGCCGAGGCTGATGCTGGAGAACGTGGCGAGCGTGTTGCCCTGGCGGAAGGCGACGAGCTTGCTGACGAACGGCTCGCCGTCCATGTCGGTCGTGACCGTGTAGGCGAGCGCCTCCTCACCGGCGGACACGGTCTCCGGCGCGACCTTGGTGATCTTCGTCTTCTCGCCGCCGCCGATCAGGGTGAAGCCGGCCGCGCAGTCGGTGCCGGCCGTCTTCAGCGAGGTGAAGGCCTCCTGGGCGCCCTGGCCCTGGTACGAGCCCAACGTCACGCTCGTCACCGGTGCGGCCAGCGCCCCGAGGGCCTCCTCCGGCGAGGCCGTCGCCCCGTCGGTCTTCGGCACCTCGATGGCCTTGCGCTGCGCGCTCACCGCGGGCTTGCCCGTGGCGATGAACGACATGGCGTCGGCGAGCGGCTTGCAGGACGCCTTGTCGGTGGAGACGGCGTCGGCCGGGACGATGTCCGCGGCCGTGGCCTTCTGCACCTGGTGGCCGGGCAGGTCGGCCTGCTCCACGATGAGCTTCTCCAGCTCGGCCGCGGACAGCGCCTCGGCGGCGGGAGCGGCGCTCGTGGCGGAGGCGGCGGGCGCGGACTCCTTGCCCGCGTCCTTGCCGGCGGCCTTGCCCGAGTCGCCGCCGCCGCACGCGGTGGCGAGCAGGGCGAGGGAGACGGCGGTGGCGGCGACGGCGGCACGTCGCACGGAGGTACGCATCAGGTGACTCACAGTTCTCTACGTGGTGACTTCGTGCCGCCCGGTGACGGCTCCCCCCGCGTGAAGTCCGGAAGCCCACGCGGCATGAGCATGATCGCCCCGGGAGCGGGGTATCACAACGCCTTTTGCAGCGTGACCGACCCCACGACCCACGAAGGCCACGGACCCCCGACAATGGCGGGGTGATCACTTCGCCGCCACGAAGCGCCAACGGGGACGGCCCCGCCAACGGAGACCGCCCCGCCGGGGACGGCCCGGCCGCCGGACACAGCCCCAGAAACGGCACCGGCCACCGCCGGACCGGCGAGGCGACCCCGTACGTCGACCTCACCCGCGCCGAGTGGAGCGACCTGCGCGACAAGACGCCGCTGCCCCTGACGGCCGACGAGGTCGAGCGGCTCCGCGGCTTCGGTGACGTCATCGACCTCGACGAGGTGCGGGACATCTACCTCCCGCTCTCCCGGCTGCTCAACCTGTACGTGCAGGCCACCAGCGGCCTGCGCGGCGCCCTCAACACCTTCCTCGGCGAGAGCGCCGAACAGCGCGGCACCCCCTTCGTCATAGGGGTCGCCGGTTCGGTCGCCGTCGGCAAGTCGACCGTCTCCCGCCTCCTCCAGGCGCTCCTGGCCCGCTGGCCGGAGCACCCGCGCGTGGAGCTGGTGACCACGGACGCCTTCCTCTATCCGATGGAGGAGCTGAAGGCACGCGGGCTCATGTCCCGGAAGGGGTTCCCGGAGTCGTACGACCGCCGGGCCCTGACCCGGTTCGTCGCGGACATCAAGGCGGGCAAGGACGAGGTGACCGCCCCGGTCTACTCGCACCTCATCTACGACCGCGTACCGGGCGAACGGCTCGTCGTCCGCCGCCCCGACATCCTCATCGTCGAGGGCCTGAACGTCCTCCAGCCCGCGCTGCCCGGCAAGGACGGCCGCACCCGCGTCGGCCTCGCCGACTACTTCGACTTCTCGGTGTACGTGGACGCGCGCGCCGAGGACATCGAGCGCTGGTACCTCAACCGCTTCCGCAAGCTCCGCGACACCGCCTTCCAGAACCCCTCCTCGTACTTCCAGCGGTACACGCAGGTCTCCGAGGAGGAGGCCCTCGACTACGCCCGCACCATGTGGCGGACCATCAACAAGGTGAACCTCCTGGAGAACGTGGCCCCGACGCGCGGCCGGGCGACGCTCGTGGTCCGCAAGGGTCCCGATCACAAGGTTCAGCGGCTGAGTCTCCGTAAGCTCTGAGGATGCTGCATCTCCGGATGATCGTCCCGCCCGACCGCACCACGGCAGCGGTCGGGGTGATCGAGTCGACGGTCGGCACCACCCATCTGGTGGTGCTGCCCGGCGCGGCCCGGGACCCGACCGGTGACGTGGTCATGTGCGACGTGGCCCGCGAGGCGGGCGACGAACTCCTCAAGGGGCTGCGCGACCTGAGGATCGATCAGGACGGCTCGATCGCGGTCGAGAACATCGACTTCTCCCTCTCCACCCGCGCGGACACCGCCGAGAAGGAGGCCCCGGGCGAGCCGGCGGACGCGGTGCTCTGGGAGCAGCTGGAGGGGGCGACGCACGAGGAGTCGACGCTCTCGATCACGTACTGCGCGTTCATGATCCTGGCGACGATGATCGCGGCCTGCGGCGTCGTCCTGGACAACGCGATCCTGATCGTGGGCGCGATGGCGGTCGGCCCGGAGTTCGGCCCGCTCGCCGGCGTCTGTACGGCGGTGGTGCGGCGCGAGCCGAGGCTGGCGGCACGTTCGCTGATCGCGCTGCTCGTCGGCTTCGCGGCGGCGATCGCGGCGACGACGGTGTTCAGCCTGGGGATGGACGCGCTCGACCTGTTCAGCGAGAGCCGCCTCGACGGGGACCGCCCCAACACCAGCTTCATCTGGCAGCCCGACCCGTTCTCGTTCGTCGTCGCCCTGCTCGCGGGCGTGGCGGGCATACTCTCCCTGACCTCGGCCAAGTCCGGGGCCCTGGTGGGCGTGGCGATCTCGGTGACGACGGTCCCGGCGGGCGCGAACGCGGCCGTGGCGCTCAGCTACGGCGACCTGGGCCAGATGTGGGGCTCGATCGAGCAGCTCGCCCTGAACCTGTTCGGGATCATGCTGGCCGGAGTGCTGACGCTGTACGGCCAGAAGCTGCTCTGGCGCACCCAGCGCGGCCGCTGGCGCCGCGGGCCGGGGGCCCGGAAGGACATCTGAAAAGGGCCCCGCCGCACCCGGTACGGGTACGGCGGGGCCCTCCATGCATGACGGTGCCTCGGAGAGGTTAGCCCAGCGCCGACTTCACGGCGTCCGCGAGTCGCTGCGCCACCGCGCGCGCCTGCTCGATGTCCGCGGCCTCGACCATGACGCGGACCAGCGGCTCGGTGCCGGAGGGGCGCAGCAGGACGCGGCCGGTGGAGCCGAGCTCGGCCTCGGCGGCGGTGACGGCGGCGGCGAGGTCGCCGGAGGTCTTCACCCGGGACTTGTCGACGTCCGGGACGTTGATGAGGATCTGCGGCAGCCGCTCCATCACGCCGGCGAGCTCCGCGAGGGACTTGCCGGTGGCGGCGACCCGGGCGCCCAGCATGAGGCCGGTGAGGGTGCCGTCGCCGGTGGTGGCGTGGTCGAGGACGATGACGTGCCCCGACTGCTCGCCGCCCAGGGCGTAGCCGTGCTCCTTCATGGACTCCAGGACGTAGCGGTCGCCGACCGCCGTCTGGACGAGGTTCAGGCCCTCGCGCTCCATGGCCAGCTTGAAGCCCAGGTTGGACATGACGGTCGCGACGACGGTGTCGCCGCGCAGCGCGCCGGCCTCGCGCATGGCGAGGGCGAGCACGGCGAGGATCTGGTCGCCGTCGACCTCGTTGCCGGCGGCGTCCACCGCGAGGCAGCGGTCGGCGTCGCCGTCGTGGGCGATGCCCAGGTCGGCGCCGTGCTCGACGACGGCGGCCTTGAGCAGGCCGAGGTGGGTGGAGCCGCAGCCGTCGTTGATGTTGAGGCCGTCCGGCTCGGCGCCGATGGTGACGACCTCGGCGCCGGCCCGGGAGAAGGCCTCGGGGGAGACGCGGGCGGCGGCGCCGTGGGCCTCGTCGAGGACGACCTTCAGTCCGTCGAGACGGTTGGGGAGGACGGCGATGAGGTGGGCGACGTAGGTGTCGAAGCCCTCGTCGTAGTCGCGGACGCGGCCGACGCCGGCACCGGTCGGGCGCTCCCAGGGGGCGCCGGTGCGGTGCTCCTCGTAGACGGACTCGATCTTGTCCTCGAGCTCGTCGGCGAGCTTGTGGCCGCCGCGCGCGAAGAACTTGATGCCGTTGTCGGGCATGGCGTTGTGGCTGGCGGAGAGCATCACGCCGAGGTCGGCGCCGAGGACGCCGGTGAGGTGGGCCACGGCCGGGGTGGGCAGGACGCCGACGCGCAGCACGTCGACACCGGCGCTGGCGAGGCCGGCCACGACGGCGGCTTCGAGGAACTCTCCGGACGCGCGGGGGTCACGGCCGACCACGGCGGTGGGCCGATGGCCCTCGAAGGTGCCCGCCTCGGCGAGAACGTGCGCCGCGGCGACCGACAGGCCGAGCGCCAGCTCCGCCGTCAGGTCCGCGTTGGCGACGCCGCGTACGCCGTCCGTGCCGAAGAGTCGTCCCACAGCTGTCCTCCGAGAAATACGTGCCCAAGCTGATGAAAGAGGTTATGAAAAAACGTACGCCCCGACGGCACGGGCAGTGCCGCCGGGGCGTACGAAAGCAGACCGAGCAGGCGATTAACGCTTGCTGTACTGCGGGGCCTTACGGGCCTTCTTGAGACCGGCCTTCTTGCGCTCGACCGCACGGTCGTCGCGGGAGAGGAAGCCGGCCTTCTTCAGCGCCGGGCGGTTGTTCTCGACGTCCGCCTCGTTCAGCGCACGGGCCACGCCGAGGCGCAGGGCGCCGGCCTGACCGGAGACACCGCCACCCGCGATGCGGGCGATGACGTCGTAGCGGTTGTCGAGCTCGAGCACCTTGAAGGGCTCGTTGACTTCCTGCTGGTGCACCTTGTTGGGGAAGTAGTCCTCAAGGGTGCGACCGTTGATCTTCCACTTGCCGGTGCCCGGAACGATCCGGACGCGGGCGATGGCGTTCTTGCGACGGCCCAGGCCGGCGGCCGGCTGCGGGTCGCCGAAGCGGGACGCGAGGGACTCGGAGGTGTACTCACCCTCGACGAGCTCGGTCTCGGTGGTGTACTCCTCGACGCCCTCGAACTCGTCGACGGGGGTCTCGGGGGTGGTCTCGGCCACGATGCTCCTCAGATTTCTTTCGTTCTTAGGGGGTGTGGCCGGAACTACTGCGCGACCTGGGTGATCTCGAACGGGACCGGCTGCTGAGCAGCGTGCGGGTGGTTCTCGCCCGCGTAGACCTTCAGCTTCGAGAGCATCTGACGGCCCAGGGTGTTCTTGGGGATCATGCCCTTGATGGCCTTCTCGACGGCCTTCTCGGGGTTCTTGTCCAGCAGCTCGTCGTAACGGACGGAGCGCAGACCACCCGGGAAGCCGGAGTGGCGGTAAGCCAGCTTCTGGGTCTTCTTGTTGCCGGACAGGTGGACCTTGTCAGCGTTGATGATGATGACGAAGTCGCCCATGTCCATGTGGGGGGCGTACACGGGCTTGTGCTTGCCTCGCAGGAGGTTCGCAGCCGTGGTCGCCAGACGGCCCAGGACGATGTCCCGCGCGTCGATGATGTGCCACTGGCGAGAGACATCGCCGGGCTTGGGGCTGTACGTACGCACTTCGTAGCCTTCGCTTCTTCAGTGGATGGAGTCCAGACACACCTGAAGCGATCATGCAGCTGGGGCCTGCACTGCCGGGACACCGCCCGTATGCGAGCCACTGGTAACTGCTCCAGGGAACCTGCGTAGGGGCTCATCGTGTGAGAACGACGAAGCCGATACGCATAACAAACCGCAACAGTACCCGTGCCTCCCCGGACGGGTCAAAACACACGGCCCCCACCGACCGCCGACCCGAGCCCGACGCCCCCGCCGACCGTCGACCGGAGCCCGGAACCCCGCCGCCGACCGCCCGAGGTCACCGCGCCCGGTCCACCCGCCGCTCGTCCCACACGGGCTCCGTCGTCTCCCGTACGACCCCGTCCGAACCGAAGACCAGGTACCGGTCGAAGCTCTTCGCGAACCACCGGTCGTGGGTCACCGCCAGCACGGTCCCGTCATACGCCTCGAGGCCGTCCTGGAGGGCCTCCGCCGACTCCAGGTCCAGGTTGTCCGTGGGCTCGTCGAGGAGCAGCGCCGTCGTGCCGGCCAGCTCCAGGAGCAGGATCTGGAACCGCGCCTGCTGCCCGCCGGAGAGCTTGTCGAAGGGCTGGTCGCCCTGCCGCTCCAGCTCGTAGCGGCGCAGTACCGACATCGCCCCGCCCCGGTCCTTGGCGTGCTCCGTCCACAGGATGTCGACGAGCGGCCGCCCGGCCAGCTCCGGGTGCGCGTGGGTCTGCGCGAAGTGCCCCGGCACCACGCGCGCGCCGAGCTTCCAGTCACCGGTGTGGGCCACGGACGGGTCCCCGGCGAGGAGGCGCAGGAAGTGCGACTTGCCCGACCCGTTCGAGCCGAGGACGGCGACCCGCTCCCCGTAGAAGACCTCCAGGGAGAACGGCTTCATCAGACCGGTCAGCTCAAGGTTCTCGCAGGTCACGGCACGGACACCGGTCCGCCCGCCGCGCAGCCGCATACGGATGTCCTGCTCGCGCGGCGGCTCCGGCGGCGGCCCGGCCTCCTCGAACTTCCTGAGCCGGGTCTGCGCCGCCGCGTACCGCGAGGCCATCTCGTGGCTGACCGCGGCCGCCTGCCGCAGGTTGACGACGAGCTTCTTCAGCTGGGCGTGCTTCTCCTCCCAGCGCCGCTTCAGCTCCTCGAAGCGCGCGAAGCGCTCCCGCCGCGCGTCGTGGAAGGTGTCGAAGCCGCCACCGTGCACCCAGACGTCCGACCCGGCGGGGCCGGGCTCGACCGCGACGATCTTCTGCGCGCCCCGGGAGAGCAGCTCCCGGTCGTGGGAGATGAACAGCACGGTCTTGCGGGTCTCCCGCAGCCGCTCCTCCAGCCACCGCTTGCCGGGGACGTCGAGGTAGTTGTCCGGCTCGTCCAGGAGGAGGACCTCGTCGGTGCCGCGCAGCAGGGATTCCAGGACCAGCCGCTTCTGCTCACCGCCGGAGAGCGTCCTGACCTGCCGGAACTGCGCCTTCTCGTACGGGATGCCGAGCGCGGCCATGGTGCAGATGTCCCAGAGGGTCTCCGCCTCGTACCCCTGCACCTCGGCCCAGTCGCTGAGGGCCTGCGCGTACTTCATCTGCGCGGCCTCGTCGTCGACGGTCATGATCAGGTGCTCGGCCTCGTCGACGGCCTTCGCGGCCTCCCGGATCCGGGGCTGGGCCACCGAGACCAGCAGGTCACGGACGGTGGACTCGTCCCGTACGGAGCCGACGAACTGCGGCATCACGCCGAGCCCGCCGCTGACGGTGACCGAGCCGCCGTGCGGCTGGAGCTCTCCGGAGATCAACCGGAGCAGTGTGGTCTTGCCGGCGCCGTTGGCCCCGACGAGGGCGACGACGGCGCCCTCCCCCACCCGGAAGGAGGCGTCCCCGAGCAGGACCCTCCCGTCCGGAAGGTAGTACTCAAGATGCGCGGCCTCGACATGTCCCATGAGGTGCATTGTCGCCGCCCGCGTCGCCCGGGCCCAACCGGTTTAGGATGCGCGGCATGAGCTTTGGGGGACCGCAGTGGCCGCAAGAGCCGCAGCAGCAGGGGCAGCAGGGGTACGGACAGCAGCCGCAGCAGGGGTACGGCGCTCCGCAGGGGTACGGGCAGCAGCCCGGGTACGGACAGGAGTCGCCGAACCCCTTCCCCGGCGCGCAGGGCGGCGGGGCGACCCCCGACTGGGGCGCCCTGGCCGACGCCTCGGCCTCCCGCGGCCGGCGCAGGCGCTGGCTGATGATCGGCGGCGGGGCGGTGGCGGCCCTGGTCGTCGGCGCGATCGTCGCCACCGCCGTGGTGGCCTCCGGCAAGAAGAACGACGAGGCCAAGAACGGCGGGGTGCCCACCGGCACGGTCTCCCCCACCGCCGAGCCGACCCCCGAGCCGACCTTCTCCTCGGTGGCGCCGCCGCCCCCGCCGAACCCGAAGGACTACATCTCCGACCCGAAGAAGGACAGGGCCCCGCTCTCCGCGGAGGGCCTCTTCCCGGGCAAGAAGCTGACGATGAACAAGCGCCCGTACAAGAAGGGCGCGACCTCGGCGACGACGAACTGCGCGGCGGTCACCCAGGGCGGCCTCGGCACCGTCCTGAAGAAGAACGGCTGCCAGCGGGTGCTCCGCGCCACCTATGTGCGGGACGGCGTGGCGATCACCGTCGGCGTCGCCGTCTTCCCCTCGGAGGCCGCGGCGCTGAAGGCGAAGAGCCAGGCCACCGGCGGGATCGCCCCGCTGGCCGGCGCGGGCGTGCGCGAGTTCTGCCGCGCCACGGTCTGCCTGCGCCGCTCGAACGCGGTCGGCCGCTACGCGTACTTCACCCAGGCCGGTTTCACCGACGGCAAGAAGGTCACCAAGGCCGACAAGCCGGTCTTCCTGGCCAGCGACGACCTCGGCACCTTCACCTTCAACCAGATCTACGCCCGCGGCCGCGCCCAGGCCTCAGCAGCAGCCGGCGCTCCCGGGGAGTGACCGCTTGTTCCTGGCCTCCCGGTTGCGGGCGGCCAGGAGCTCGTCGGCCGGGTAGCCGACCTCTTCGAGGGTGAGGCCGTGCGGCCGTACGACGTGCACGGCCGAGTCCCGGACCCCGGCGGCCAGCACCTTGCCGGGCCACTCCACGGGCCGGTGCCCGTCGCCGACGAAGAGCAGGGCGCCGACCAGCGAGCGGACCATGTTGTGGCAGAAGGCGTCGGCCTTCACGGTGGCTTCCATCACGCCGTCGGGCCGCCGCTCCCAGCGCAGCTCCTGGAGCGTGCGGATGGTGGTGGCGCCCTCGCGCCGCTTGCAGTACGCGGCGAAGTCGTGTTCGCCGACGAGCGCGGCGGCGGCCTCGTTCATGGCGTCCATGTCGAGGGCCCAGTCGTGCCAGAGCACATGGCCGCGCCGCAGCGGGTCGACCCCGCCGGGGTTGTCGGTGACGCGGTAGGCGTAGCGCCGCCAGATCGCCGAGAAACGCGCGTTGAAGCCGCTGGGGGCCTCGGTGAGGGACCAGACCCTGACGTCGTGCGAGAGGCGCCCCGCGAGCCGCCTGAGCAGCTTGTCGCGGTGCTCGGCCCACAGCTCGACGGGCAGGTCGACGTGCGCGACCTGGCCGCGCGCGTGCACCCCGGAGTCGGTCCGGCCGGCCACGGTCAGTTCGTACGTCTCCGTGGACCGGGTCACGGTCCGCAGGGCGTCCTCGATGTCCCCCTGCACGGTCCGCCGTCCGCCGGCCTGCTTGGCCCAGCCGGAGAAGTCCTTGCCGTCGTACGACAGGTCGAGGCGAACCCGTACGAACCCGTCCTGCACGTCATCGCTCACGCGGAACAATCCTCTCGAAACCATGGATAACGCGGTGCGGGCCCGCACCCCACGGAGGGGGTACGGGCCCGCACACGAGAAACGTCGGAACGCTTACGCGTCCTTCGACTCCTCGGCGGCCTCGGTCGTGGCGGCCTCGTCGGCCTCCTTGACGGCACGCTTGGTGGCGGCCTCGGCCTCGTCGACGGTCGCCTTCTTGGCGATCTCGCCCTCGACCAGCTCGATCACGGCCATCGGGGCGTTGTCGCCACGACGGTTGCCGATCTTGGTGATGCGGGTGTAGCCACCGGGGCGCTCCGTGTAACGCGGGGCGATCTCGGTGAAGAGGGTGTGGACGATGCCCTTGTCGGTGATCGTCTGCAGCACCAGGCGACGGTTGTGGATGTCGCCCTTCTTCGCCTTGGTGATCAGGCGCTCGGCGACCGGACGCAGGCGGCGGGCCTTGGCCTCGGTCGTGGTGATGCGGCCGTGCTCGAAGAGCGACTTCGCCAGGTTGGCGAGGAGCAGCTTCTCGTGGGCGGCGGAACCGCCGAGGCGGGCACCCTTCGCGGGACGCGGCATGGTGTTTCTCCTAGTGATCTGCACCGGCCGTATGAGGTACCGATGTCAGTGTCCGAGCGGGCGGTCACCCGTCGGAGACCCCGCGCCCCGAAAGGGGCGCGGGGAACTGCGCGGCCGGCCGAGGCCGGCCCGCAGCAAAATCGCGACCGTCAGTACTGCTCGGTCTCCACGAACCCGGCATCCGCGTCGTCGTCCGCGCCGAACGCGTCCGCCGCGGCCGTCGGGTCGAATCCGGGCGGCGAGTCCTTCAGCGCGAGGCCCATACCGGCCAGCTTCGCCTTGACCTCGTCGATCGACTTCGCACCGAAGTTGCGGATGTCGAGCAGGTCCGCCTCGGAACGGGCCACGAGCTCACCCACGGAGTGGATGCCCTCGCGCTTGAGGCAGTTGTACGAACGAACGGTGAGCTCGAGCTCCTCGATCGGCAGCGCCAGGTCGGCGGCGAGGGCGGCGTCCGTCGGGGACGGGCCCATGTCGATGCCCTCGGCGTCGATGTTGAGCTCGCGCGCCAGACCGAACAGCTCGACCAGGGTCTTGCCGGCGGACGCCATGGCGTCGCGCGGGCGCATGGCCTGCTTGGTCTCGACGTCGACGATCAGCTTGTCGAAGTCGGTGCGCTGCTCGACACGGGTCGCCTCGACCTTGTACGTGACCTTGAGCACCGGCGAGTAGATGGAGTCGACCGGGATACGGCCGATCTCCTGGCCCACCTGCTTGTTCTGCACGGCGGAGACGTAGCCGCGACCGCGCTCGACGGTCAGCTCCATCTCCAGCTTGCCCTTGCCGTTGAGCGTGGCGAGGACGAGGTCGGGGTTGTGCACCTCGACACCGGCCGGGGGCGCGATGTCGGCGGCGGTGACCAGACCCGGGCCCTGCTTGCGCAGGTACATCACGACGGGCTCGTCGTGCTCCGAGGAGACGACCAGCTGCTTGATGTTGAGGATGAGGTCGGTCACGTCCTCCTTGACGCCCGGCACGGTGGTGAACTCGTGCAGGACACCGTCGATGCGGATGCTGGTGACAGCGGCACCCGGGATCGAGGAGAGGAGGGTACGGCGGAGGGAGTTGCCGAGGGTGTAGCCGAAGCCCGGCTCCAGCGGCTCGATCACGAACCGGGAGCGGAACTCGTCGACGACCTCTTCGGTCAGCGAAGGACGCTGAGCGATCAGCATGTCTGTATTCCTTCAGTCGTGGACGCCCACTATTTGACGCCCGACGGAGTTGGTGCGTACTGCAAGGGTACGGGCGGCACGGCCCGAAGAGCCGTACCGCCCGAAGTCCTGGTCAAGCAGCCGTGCGTCGGAAGATCAGACGCGGCGGCGCTTGGGGGGACGGCAGCCGTTGTGCGGCGTGGGGGTGACGTCCTGGATCGAACCGACCTCGAGGCCCGTGGCCTGGAGGGAGCGGATCGCGGTCTCGCGGCCGGAGCCCGGACCCTTCACGAAGACGTCGACCTTGCGCATGCCGTGCTCCTGCGCGCGACGGGCGGCCGACTCGGCGGCCATCTGCGCGGCGAACGGAGTCGACTTGCGCGAGCCCTTGAAGCCGACGTGGCCGGCGGAGGCCCAGGAGATCACGTTGCCCGAGGGGTCCGTGATCGAGACGATCGTGTTGTTGAACGTGCTCTTGATGTGCGCGTGGCCGTGAGCGACGTTCTTCTTTTCCTTGCGGCGCACCTTCTTGGCAGCGCCCTGACGACCCTTGGGGGGCATCTATTACTCCTACGGGAGGTGGTCGGTCCTACAGCGAAGACCGCTTGGTAAAGCGTCCGCTGAGGACTACTTCTTGCCCGGCTTCTTCTTGCCGGCGATGGCGCGACGCGGGCCCTTGCGGGTACGAGCGTTCGTGCTGGTGCGCTGACCGCGGACGGGCAGGCCACGACGGTGGCGCAGACCCTGGTAGCAGCCGATCTCGACCTTGCGGCGGATGTCGGCGGCGATCTCGCGGCGGAGGTCACCCTCGGTCTGGAGGTTGGCGTCCACGTACTCGCGGATCTTGACGAGGTCTTCCTCGGCAAGCTCGCGGACACGGGTGGACGGGTTCACGCCGGTCGCGGCGAGGATCTCCTCGGACCGGGTACGCCCGATGCCGAAGACGTAGGTGAGTGCGACCACCACACGCTTTTCGCGCGGGATGTCAACACCGGAAACGCGTGCCATTCAATGGCTCCTGTGTTCTCGGGGGTCTGCTGCAGAACCGCTCCCGACCGCCGACCCTTCGAAGTTTCGAAGGGTGGTACGTCCGGGTCCCCGGCCCCCGCCGGAGGTGCCGTCAACCGTGGAACACGGCCCGACGGGCTCTGCGTATGTACGTATTGCTATGCGTCGCGCGAAGAACTGCGAAATGCAGGTCGGTCGGCGTGCGTCAGCCCTGGCGCTGCTTGTGGCGCAGGTTGTCGCAGATGACCATGACCCGGCCGTGACGGCGGATCACCTTGCACTTGTCGCAGATCTTCTTGACGCTCGGCTTGACCTTCATGGGATGTGAGGTTCTCCGGGTCAGTGCCACCACCCGCGCCGTGAAGCGGGGTGCGGGCAAGATCTACTTGTACCGGTAGACGATCCGGCCACGCGTCAGGTCGTACGGAGAGAGCTCCACGACGACCCGGTCGTCCGGGAGGATTCGGATGTAGTGCATCCGCATCTTGCCGGAGATGTGCGCGAGGACCTTGTGACCGTTCTGGAGTTCCACCTTGAACATGGCGTTCGGGAGGGACTCGATCACGGTGCCCTCGATTTCGATGGCACCTTGCTTCTTGGCCACGCTTCGCCTTTCGAATCGGCTACCTTGATCGACTCTCGCCGCCGCATGCGGACACACGGGTACACGAGAGCCGACGCATCAGTCTACGTCAGGGCCCAGGAAAAGACGAATCGGGAAGTCTGCCCACCCGAACTGATCCTTACGCAAGGCGCCACGCCGTAGAAAATTCCGTACCGGGCCCTACGCCAGCGGGTCCGGCGCCGCGGTGACGCCCAGCTCCGCGAGCTTCGCCTTGCCGCCGTCGACCGCGGTGAGGACCAGCGGGCCCTCCTCGGTCAGGGCGATGCTGTGCTCCCAGTGGGAGGACCAGGTGCCGTCGGTCGTGATGACCGTCCAGTCGTCCTTCAGGACCTCCGTCTGCGGGGTGCCCAGGGAGACCATCGGCTCGATCGCCAGGCAGAGGCCGGGGACCAGCTTCGGGCCCTTGCCGCGCTTGCGGGAGACGTAGTTCAGGAGGTGCGGGTCCATGTGCATCTCGGTGCCGATGCCGTGGCCGCCGTAGTCCTCGATGATCCCGTACCGGCCGAGGCTGTGGTCGCCGACCGCCGGCCGCGGCTGCCGCTTGATGTAGGTCTCGATCGCCTTGGAGATGTCGACCAGGCGGTTGCCGAGCCTCATGGCCGCGATGCCGGCCCACATCGACTCCTCCGTGACACGGGAGAGCTCGACGAGCTCGGGCGCGTGCCCGGTGCCCACGAAGGCCGTGTAGGCGGCGTCACCGTGCCAGCCGTCCACGATCGCGCCCGCGTCGATGGAGATGATGTCGCCGTCCTTGAGGACGGTCTTGTCGTCGGGGATGCCGTGGACGACGACCTCGTTCACCGAGGTGCAGATCGTCGCGGGGAAACCGCCGTACCCGAGGAAGTTCGACTTGGCCCCGTGGTCGGCGATGACCTTCCGCGCGACCTCGTCCAGGTCCTTCGTGGTGGCACCCGGCACGGCCGCCTCACGGGTCGCCGCGTGAATGGCGGCGACGACCAGCCCCGCCTCGCGCATTTTCGCGATCTGCTCGGGGGTCTTGATCTGCACCATCGTGGCCGCGGCCTTTCCATCGAGTACGGGGAACAGAACAACGATACGGCCGCGACGCCCCTGAGGGGCACCGCGGCCGTATCGGACGAACCAGGGTTACTTCTTGAGCGCGCTCATCGCCTTGGCGGTGACCTCGTCCACCTTGCCGAGCGCCGAGATCGTCGACACCAGGCTCTGCGCCCGGTAGTAGTCGATGATCGGCTCGGTCTCCGTGTGGTAGACCTCCAGGCGCCGGCGGACGGTCTCCTCGGAGTCGTCGTCGCGCTGGTAGAGCTCGCCACCGCAGGCGTCGCAGACGCCCTCGGTCTTCGGAGCGTTGTACGTCACGTGGAAGACGTGCGCACTGTCGTTGCGGCAGATGCGGCGACCCGCGATCCGCTTCACGACCTCGTCCTCGGGGACCTCCAGGTCCAGGACCGCGTCGAGCTGTACGTGACCCGCCTTGAGGATCTCGTCCAGCGCCTCGGCCTGGGCCACGTTGCGGGGGAAACCGTCGAGCAGGAAGCCGTTGACGGCGTCCGGCTGCTCCATACGGTCCTTGGCCATCCCGATCGTCACGGAGTCCGGTACGAGCTGACCGGCCTTCATGTACGACTGTGCCTCGAGCCCCAGCGCCGTGCCCTGCGAGATGTTGGCACGGAACAGGTCACCCGTGGAGATGTGCGGGATGTCCAGGTTCTTGGCAAGGTACGCGGCCTGCGTGCCCTTGCCCGCACCGGGCGGTCCGACGAGGACGATTCGCATCAGCGGAGGAACCCTTCGTAATTGCGCTGCTGGAGCTGGCTCTCGATCTGCTTCACGGTCTCCAGCCCCACACCCACGATGATGAGGATGCTCGTCCCGCCGAAGGGGAAGTTGGCATTGGCGCCACCGAAGCCTGCCAACGCCATCGTCGGCACAAGAGCGATCAGACCCAAGTACAGCGAGCCCGGCCAAGTGATCCGGTTGAGCACGTAGCTCAGATACTCGGCAGTAGGTCGACCAGCCCGGATACCCGGGATGAAGCCACCATACTTCTTCATGTTGTCGGCGACTTCCTCGGGGTTGAACGAGATCGCCACGTAGAAGAAGGCGAAGAACACGATCAGGAGGAAGTACGTGGCGATGTAGTAGGGGTGGTCACCCTTGACGAAGTGGGCTTCGATCCAGGTCTTCCACCCCGCGGTGGAGTTCGAGAACTGGGCGATCAAGGCCGGGATGTAGAGCAGCGACGAAGCGAAGATGACGGGAATCACACCCGCCTGGTTCACCTTCAGCGGGATGTACGTGGACGTACCGCCGTAGGAGCGCCGGCCGATCATGCGCTTCGCGTACTGCACCGGGATGCGGCGCTGGGCCTGCTCGACGAAGACCACGAGGGCCACCATCACGAAGCCGATGAGGATGACGGTGCCGAACTCGATCCAGCCCTTGGCGAGCTTGCCGCTCTCCTTGATGGCCCACAGGGCACCCGGGAAGCCGGCGGCGATCGAGATGAACATCAGGATGGACATGCCGTTGCCGATGCCGCGGTCGGTGATGAGCTCACCGAGCCACATGACGATGCAGGTACCGGCGGTCATCGTGATGACCATCGTGGCGATGGTGAAGATCGACGGGTCGGGCACGACCTGGTCCGCGACGCGGCAACCGCTGAAGAGCGCGCCGCTCTTGGCGGTGGCGACGAGACCGGTGCCCTGCAGCACGGCGAGGGCGACCGTCAGGTACCGGGTGTACTGCGTGATCTTCGCAGTACCGGACTGGCCCTCCTTCTTGAGGGCTTCGAGTCGCGGGATCACGACGGTCAGCAGCTGCAGGATGATGCTCGCCGTGATGTACGGCATGATGCCGAGCGCGAAGATGGTGATCTGGAGCAGCGCCCCGCCACTGAACATGTTGACCAGGCCGAAGAGGCTGTTGTTGCCCTCGCTGGCCTGCTTGACACACTGCTGGACGGCCTCGTAGCTGACGCCGGGGACCGGGATGTGGGCCCCGAGGCGGTACAGCACGATGATGGCGAGCGTGAAGAGCAGCTTCTTGCGCAGGTCGGGCGTCTTGAACGCCCGGGCGAACGCGGTAAGCACGGTGCCTCCTGCGACCCCCGCGCTATGCGTCAAGGGTGACGGTCTTGAGGTTCGACGAATAGGTATCGGTCATCAATTCCGTGCAGGCATGGCGCACGGAGTCTAGACAGTGCACGCCACCTTACCGGCGACCATGCCCCCCTAGGAACGACCAACCGGGGATGCCCCTTTTGGGAGGCATCCCCGGTCGGATGTTCAAGCCATCGAGTCGTCTCAGACGAGCTCGGTGACGGTGCCGCCAGCGGCAGCGATCTTCTCCTTGGCGGAGCCGGAGACGGCGTCGACCGTCACCTGCAGCGCCACGGTGATCTCGCCGGTGCCGAGCACCTTGACGAGCTGGTTCTTGCGAACCGCACCCTTGGCGACCAGATCGGCCACCGTGACCTCGCCACCCTGCGGGTAGAGCGCGGTCAGCTTGTCCAGGTTCACGACCTGGTACTCGGTGCGGAAGGGGTTCTTGAAGCCCTTCAGCTTCGGCAGACGCATGTGGAGGGGCATCTGCCCACCCTCGAAGCGCTGCGGAACCTGGTAGCGGGCCTTCGTGCCCTTCGTACCACGACCGGCCGTCTTACCCTTCGACGCCTCACCGCGACCCACTCGGGTCTTCGCGGTCTTGGCACCGGGGGCGGGACGGAGGTTGTGGGCCTTCAGCGGGTTGGTCTCCGCCATGTCAGTCAACCTCCTCGACCGTCACGAGGTGGCGGACGGTGTGAACCATTCCGCGGAACTCGGGGCGGTCCTCCTTGACAACCACGTCGTTGACCTTCTTGAGGCCGAGCGAACGCAGGGTGTCGCGGTGGTTCTGCTTGCTGCCGATGTACGACTTCGTCTGCGTGACCTTGAGGCGAGCCATTACGCACCCGCCCCAGCACGCGCACGGAGAAGAGCCGCGGGGGCGACGTCCTCGAGGGGCAGACCACGGCGAGCCGCGATCTCCTCGGGACGCTGCAGGCCCTTGAGGGCCGCCACGGTCGCGTGCACGATGTTGATCGCGTTGTCGGAGCCGAGCGACTTCGACAGGATGTCGTGAACGCCGGCGCACTCGAGCACGGCGCGCACCGGGCCACCGGCGATAACACCGGTACCGGGGGAAGCCGGCTTGAGCAGGACGACGCCCGCGGCCTTCTCGCCCTGGATCGGGTGAGGGATGGTGCCCTGGATGCGCGGAACCTTGAAGAAGTTCTTCTTGGCTTCCTCGACACCCTTGGCGATGGCCGCGGGAACTTCCTTGGCCTTGCCGTAACCGACACCTACGGTGCCGTCACCGTCGCCCACCACGACCAGCGCGGTGAAGCTGAAGCGGCGACCACCCTTGACAACCTTGGCGACGCGGTTGATCGCGACAACGCGCTCAACGTACGCGGTCTTCTCGGCGGCAGCGCCACCGTCGCGGCCCTTCCGGTCCCGCCGCTCGCCGCCACCGGCACCGCTTCCGCGGCGCTGGGGTCCAGCCATTGGATTTACCTCTCTCTGTTACGTCCGTTAGTCCCGGAACCGGGGCTTAGAACTTCAGCCCGGCTTCGCGGGCGGCGTCAGCCAGAGCGGCAATGCGCCCGGCGTACCTGTTGCCACCACGGTCGAACACGACAGCCTCGACGCCAGCGGCCTTGGCGCGCTCGGCGACAAGAGCACCGACCTGCTTGGCCTGCGCGGACTTGTCACCCTCGCCACCGCGGATCGACGCGTCCAGGTTCGACGCGGACGCAAGGGTGTGACCCTTGAGGTCGTCGATGACCTGAGCGGTGATGCCGCGGTTCGAACGCGTCACGACGAGGCGCGGACGCTCCGCCGTACCCGACACGTTCTTGCGGATGCGGATGTGGCGGCGAGCCTTGGCCGCACGCTTGTAAGCGTCGCCCTTGGCGATCTTCACACCGTATGCCATGGCTTACTTACCAGCCTTTCCGACCTTGCGGCGGATGACCTCGCCGGCGTACTTGACGCCCTTGGCCTTGTACGGGTCGGGCTTCCGCAGCTTGCGGATGTTCGCCGCGACCTCGCCGACCTTCTGCTTGTCGATGCCCTCGACCGAGAACTTCGTCGGCGACTCGACCTTGAACGAGATGCCCTCGGGCGCCTCGACCAGGATCGGGTGGCTGTAGCCGAGCTGGAACTCCAGGTTGGAGCCCTTCGCGGCGACGCGGTAACCGACACCGCTGATCTCGAGCGCCTTCACGTAACCCTGGGTCACACCGGTGATCATGTTGGCCACCAGCGTGCGGGACAGGCCGTGAAGGGCCTTGTTCTGACGCTCGTCGTTCGGACGGTTGACGTTGAGCACGCCATCCTCGCCCTTAACGATCTCGATCGGAGCGGCGACGGTGTGGCTCAGGGTGCCCTTGGAACCCTTGACCGTGACCGTGCGGCCATCGATGGTGACGTCCACGCCGGCGGGAACCTGGATAGGCAGCTTGCCAATACGCGACATTAGCTATTCCTCCGTTCCCGACTACCAGACGTAGGCGAGGACTTCCCCACCTACGCCCTTCTTGCCTGCCTGCTGGCCGGTCAGGAGACCGTGGGACGTGGAGATGATCGCCACGCCCAGGCCGCCGAGAACCTTCGGCAGGTTGGTGGACTTCGCGTAAACCCGGAGACCGGGCTTCGAGATCCGCTTGATGCCCGCGATGGAGCGCTCACGGTTCGGACCGAACTTGAGCTCGAGGACGAGGTTCTTGCCGACCTCGGCGTCCTCGACCTTCCAGCCCGTGATGAAGCCCTCCTGCTGGAGGATTTCCGCGATGTGAGACTTGATCTTGCTGTGCGGCATCGTCACGGAGTCGTGGTATGCCGAGTTCGCGTTACGCAGACGAGTCAGCATGTCCGCGATCGGATCAGTCATGGTCATGAATTGGCCTTCGGCCTCTCTCGCCGGGGTTTCCTGTATGCGCCATCCCTCTCCCCACACAGGGGCGGGACGGGTGCGGCGCGGGGACCTACGGCGTAGTAAGTCGTACGGGCGGCGGACGCCCAACCCTCCTAGCCTAAGCCATGGAGGGCTGGGCATCCGACAACCCAGTGCTTACCGAGAGACTCCGGTCATCCCAACTAGGGGATTACCAGGAGCTCTTGGTCACGCCCGGCAGCTCGCCACGGTGAGCCATCTCACGAAGGCACACGCGGCACAGGCCGAACTTGCGGTACACGGAGTGGGGACGACCACAGCGCTGGCAGCGCGTGTAGCCGCGCACGCCGAACTTGGGCTTGCGGGCAGCCTTCGCGATGAGAGCCTTCTTCGCCATCTCGCTTACGCCTCCTTGAACGGGAAGCCGAGGTGACGCAGAAGGGCACGGCCCTCGTCGTCGTTGGTCGCCGTGGTCACCACGGTGATGTCCATACCCCGGACACGGTCGATCTTGTCCTGGTCGATCTCGTGGAACATGACCTGCTCCGTGAGACCGAAGGTGTAGTTGCCACGCCCGTCGAACTGCTTGGGGGACAGACCACGGAAGTCGCGGATGCGCGGAAGCGCGAGCGACAGGGTGCGGTCCAGGAACTCCCACATGCGGTCGCCACGGAGGGTGACGTGCGCGCCGATCGGCTGGCCCTCACGCAGCTTGAACTGCGCGATGGACTTGCGAGCCTTGGTGATCGCCGGCTTCTGGCCGGTGATCGTGGTCAGGTCACGGACGGCACCGTCCATGAGCTTCGAGTCACGGGCGGCGTCGCCGACACCCATGTTGACCACGATCTTCACGAGGCCGGGGATCTGCATGACGTTCTCGTAGGAGAACTCCTCACGCAGCTTGCCCGCGATCTCCTCGCGGTACTTCGTCTTGAGACGCGGAGTGGTGGTAGCCATCAGATGTCCTCACCCGTCCGCTTGGCAACGCGGATCTTGTTGCCCTCGTCGTCGAAGCGGAAACCGACACGCGTGACGACCTTCTTGCCGTCCTTCTCCACGACGAGCTGAACGTTGCTCACGTGGACAGGGGCCTCGGTCGTCACGATGCCGCCGGCCTGCGAGGGGCCGGCCTTCGTGTGCTTCTTGACCCGGTTGACACCCTCGACGAGGACGCGGTTCTCGCGGGGGAAGGCCGTGATGACCTTGCCCTGCTTGCCCTTGTCCTTACCGGTGATGACCTGGACCAGGTCGCCCTTCTTGATCTTCATGCTTACAGCACCTCCGGCGCGAGCGAGATGATCTTCATGAACTTCTTCTCGCGCAGCTCACGGCCGACCGGGCCGAAGATACGGGTGCCACGAGGGTCGCCGTCGTTCTTGAGAATGACAGCGGCGTTCTCGTCGAAGCGGATGTACGAGCCGTCCTGGCGGCGGCGCTCCTTGACGGTGCGAACGATGACCGCCTTGACGACGTCACCCTTCTTCACGTTGCCACCGGGGATCGCGTCCTTGACGGTGGCGACGATGACGTCACCGATGCCCGCGTAGCGGCGACCCGAGCCACCGAGAACACGGATGCAAAGGATCTCCTTGGCACCAGTGTTGTCGGCGACACGCAGTCGCGACTCCTGCTGGATCACGTCTATCTCCTGATTTGTCTGCCGGTTCCCGGCCGGGGCTTCACGAGGAAGCCCCGGCCGAGCCTGGCGGAACGAACTCGAAGGGTTACCCCTTCAAGAATTACTTGGCCTTCTCGAGGATCTCGATGACGCGCCAGTGCTTCGTCGACGACAGCTTCCGGGTCTCCATCAGGAGGACGCGGTCGCCGATGCCGGCAGCGTTCTGCTCGTCGTGAGCCTTGAGCTTGTTGGTACGGCGGATGACCTTGCCGTACAGCGCGTGCTTGACGCGGTCCTCGACAGCGACGACGACGGTCTTGTCCATCTTGTCGCTGACGACCAGGCCCTCGCGGACCTTGCGAGCGTTGCGCTCGGTCTTCTCAGTCACGTTGCTCTCGCTCATCAGGCGTTCTCCACCGTCTCGATGCCCAGCTCGCGCTCACGCATCAGGGTGTAGATCCGGGCGATGTCCTTACGGACGGACTTGAGCCGGCCGTGGTTCTCGAGCTGGCCCGTCGCCGCCTGGAAGCGGAGGTTGAACAGCTCTTCCTTGGCCTCGCGGAGCTTGTTGAGAAGCTCCTCGTTGCCCAGCTCGCGCAGCTCGGACGCCTTGGTACCGGCCGACATCACAGCTCACCTGCTTCGCGCTTCACGATCTTGCACTTCATCGGCAGCTTGTGGGCCGCACGGGTCAGGGCCTCGCGCGCGATCTTCTCGTTCGGGTAGGACAGTTCGAACATCACCCGACCCGGCTTGACGTTCGCGATCCACCACTCGGGAGAACCCTTACCGGAACCCATGCGGGTCTCGGCGGGCTTCTTCGTGAGGGGGCGGTCCGGGTAGATGTTGATCCAGACCTTGCCGCCACGCTTGATGTGGCGGGTCATCGCGATACGAGCCGCCTCGATCTGGCGGTTGGTCACGTACGCCGGCGTGAGGGCCTGAATGCCGTACTCGCCGAACGCAACCTGCGTACCACCCTTGCTCATACCCGAGCGCTTGGGGTGGTGCTGCTTGCGGTGCTTGACCCTACGGGGGATCAGCATTTCGGTCAGGCCTCCGTTCCGGTGCTCTCAGCCGGAGCGGCAGCGGCGGCGGGAGCGTCGGCCTTGGGGGCCTCGGCAGCCGGCGCGGACTGCTGCTGCGGCTTGCGGCCGCGGCCGCCACGCTCGCCACCGCGGCCACCACGGCCGGCGGGACGGTCGCCAGCGCCACCCGCACCACGGGCCGGGCGGTTACCCGCACGGGCCGCGGCGTTCTCGGCGCGGACCTCGGCGATGTTCTTGACGTCGCCCTTGTAGATCCAGACCTTCACGCCGATGCGGCCGAAGGTCGTCTTGGCCTCGAAGAAGCCGTAGTCGACGTTCGCGCGGAGCGTGTGCAGGGGCACACGGCCCTCGCGGTAGAACTCCGAGCGGGACATCTCGGCGCCGCCGAGGCGACCGCCGCACTGGATCTTGATGCCCTTGGCGCCGGCCTTCATCGTGCCCTGCATGCTCTTACGCATGGCGCGACGGAAGGAGACGCGGGAGGAGAGCTGCTCGGCAACGGCCTGAGCAACCAGCTGAGCGTCCATCTCGGGGTTCTTGACCTCGAGGATGTTCAGCTGGACCTGCTTGCCCGTGAGCTTCTCGAGGTCGCCGCGGATGCGGTCGGCCTCGGCGCCACGGCGGCCGATGACGATGCCGGGACGCGCGGTGTGGATGTCCACCCGCACGCGGTCACGGGTGCGCTCGATCTCAACCTTCGAGATGCCGGCGCGCTCCATGCCGGACGTCATCATCCGACGGATGGCGACGTCTTCCTTGACGTAGTCCTTGTACAGCTTGTCGGCGTACCAGCGGGACTTGAAGTCCGTGGTGATGCCGAGCCGGAACCCATGCGGGTTAACCTTCTGGCCCATTACCGGGTTCCTTCCTTGCTGCTGACGACCACGGTGATGTGGCTGGTCCGCTTACGGATCCGGTAGGCACGGCCCTGAGCACGCGGACGGAACCGCTTCAGGGTCGGGCCCTCATCCACAAACGCCTCGCTGATGACCAGCGAAGAGGCGTCCGTGTGGTCGTAGTTGTGTGCAGCGTTGGCAATGGCGCTGTCCAGCACCTTGCCAACCGGCACGCTCGCGGCCTGCGGGGCGAAACGCAGGACCGCCTGAGCCTCCGTGGCGTCCATGCCACGGATAAGGTCCACCACGCGGCGGGCCTTCATGGGCGTGACGCGGATGTACCGCGCCTGGGCCCTGGCTTCCATGGTTGTCCTTCCAGTGTCTGTCATGGTCATTCCACCCCGCTACTAGCGGCGCTTCGACTTCCGGTCGTCCTTCACGTGACCCCGGAAGGTGCGCGTCGGCGAGAACTCGCCGAGCTTGTGGCCGACCATCGACTCGGTGACAAACACCGGAATGTGGGTCTTGCCGTTGTGCACCGCGATCGTGTGGCCGAGCATGGCCGGGATGATCATCGAGCGACGGGACCAGGTCTTGATGACGTTCTTGGTACCGGCTTCGTTCTGTACGTCCACCTTCTTTACGAGGTGTCCGTCGACGAAGGGTCCCTTCTTGAGACTGCGCGGCATCTAAACCCGCTCCTAGCGCTTCTTGTTCGTCTTGCGGCGGCGGACGATGTACTTGCTCGAAGCCTTCTTCGGCGAGCGAGTACGACCCTCCTTCTGACCCCACGGGGAGACCGGGTGGCGACCACCGGAGGTCTTACCCTCACCACCACCGTGCGGGTGGTCCACCGGGTTCATCGCCACACCGCGAACGGTCGGGCGAACGCCCAGCCAGCGCTTACGGCCGGCCTTGCCCCAGTTGATGTTCGACTGCTCGGCGTTGCCGACCTCGCCGATCGTGGCGCGGCAGCGGGCGTCGACGAGACGGATCTCACCGGACGGCATACGAAGGTGGGCCATCGTGCCCTCCTTCGCCAGCAGCTGCACGGACGCACCAGCGGAGCGCGCGAACTTGGCGCCGCCACCGGGACGGAGCTCGATCGCGTGGATCGTGGTACCGACCGGGATGTTGCGGAGCGCCAGGTTGTTGCCGGGCTTGATGTCAGCGCCGGGGCCGTTCTCGACGCGGTCACCCTGCGTCAGACCCTTGGGGGCGATGATGTAGCGCTTCTCGCCGTCCACGTAGTGGAGCAGCGCGATGCGCGCGGTGCGGTTGGGGTCGTACTCGATGTGAGCGACCTTGGCCGGCACGCCGTCCTTGTCGTGACGACGGAAGTCGATCACACGGTAGGCACGCTTGTGTCCGCCACCCTGGTGGCGAACGGTGATCCGACCGGTGTTGTTACGGCCGCCCTTGCTGTGCAGGGGGCGAACCAGCGACTTCTCCGGCGTGGACCGCGTGATCTCGACGAAGTCGGCAACGGAGGAGCCACGGCGGCCCGGCGTTGTCGGCTTGTACTTGCGGATTCCCATTTCTCAGTCCTCGTCCGATTCCGGACGATCCAGACCGCCGTTAGGCGGTCGGACCGCCGAAGATGTCGATACGGTTGCCCTCAGCAAGGGTCACGATGGCGCGCTTGGTGTCCTTGCGCTTACCGAAACCGGCCTTGGTGCGCTTGCGCTTGCCCTGGCGGTTGATCGTGTTGACCCCGGTGACCTTGACCGAGAAGACCGCCTCGACGGCCTGCTTGATCTGGGTCTTGTTGGAGCCAGGCGCGACGATGAACGTGTACTTGTTCTCGTCCAGCAGGGCGTAGCTCTTCTCCGAGACGACCGGCTTGATCAGAATGTCGCGCGGGTCCGAGAAGGTCTTGCTGGTGACGACGGCCTCAGTCATCAGGCGTCGCTCCCTTCGGTCTCAGCGGTCTGGGGGCCAGACACGAAGGACTCGAGGGCGGCCTTGGTGAAGACCACGTCGTCGGAGACGATCACGTCGTACGTGTTGAGCTGGCCCGGCTCCAGGATGTGCACCTGGGGCAGGTTACGAGCGGACAGCCACGCGGCCTCGTCGGAGCGCTCGACGACCAGGAGCAGGTTCTTGCGCTCCGAGATCTTGCCGAACAGCGTCTTCGCGGCCTTGGTGGAGACGTCACCCTCGACCACGCCGGTCACGACGTGGATGCGGGAGTGGGTGGCCCGGTCCGAGAGGGCACCGCGGAGGGCGGCGACCTTCATCTTCTTCGGGGTCCGCTGCGAGTAGTCACGCGGCTGCGGGCCGTGGACGACGCCACCGCCGACGAACTGCGGGGCGCGGGTCGAACCCTGGCGCGCGCGGCCGGTGCCCTTCTGGCGGTAAGGCTTCTTGCCACCACCACGGACCTCGCCACGACGCTTGGTCTTGTGCGTGCCCTGACGGGCCGCGGCCAGCTGCGCGACGACGACCTGGTGGATCAGCGGAACGCTGACCTTGGCGCCGAAGATCTCCTCGGGGAGCTCGACGGTCCCGGTCTTGTCGCCTGCCGGCGAAAGGATGTCAATGGTGCTCATCGGTTCCTCAAACCCCCTTGGCCGCGGTGCGGACCAGGACGAGGCCACCGTTAGGGCCGGGGACGGCGCCCTTGATGAGCAGCAGACCCTTCTCGGCGTCAACGGCGTGGACGGTCAGGTTCTGGGTGGTCACACGCTCGTTGCCCATGCGACCGGCCATCTTCATGCCCTTGAAGACACGACCCGGAGTGGCGCAGCCACCGATGGAGCCGGGCTTGCGGTGCACGCGGTGGGCACCGTGCGACGCCTTGCCACCACGGAAGTTGTGGCGCTTCATGACACCGGCGAAGCCCTTGCCCTTGCTCTTGCCGGTGACGTCGACCTTCACGCCGGCCTCGAAGAGCTCGGCGGTGATCTCCTGGCCGAGCGTGTACTCGGAGGCGTCAGCGGTGCGGAGCTCCACCAGGTGGCGGCGCGGGGTGACGTCAGCCTTGGCGAAGTGACCCTTGAGGGGCTTGTTCACCTTGCGAGGGTCGATCTCGCCGAAGGCGATCTGGACCGACTCGTAGCCGTCGACGTCGTTCGTACGGACCTGGGTCACGACATTCGGGCCGGCCTTGACGACGGTCACCGGGACGACCCGGTTGTTCTCGTCCCAGACCTGCGTCATGCCGAGCTTCTCGCCCAGGATGCCCTTGATGTTCTTAGCCATCTCGCGCGCCCTCAGAGCTTGATCTCGATGTCAACGCCCGCCGGGAGGTCGAGACGCATGAGCGAGTCAACCGTCTTCGGCGTGGGGTCGAGGATGTCGATGAGGCGCTTGTGCGTGCGCATCTCGAAGTGCTCGCGCGAGTCCTTGTACTTGTGCGGCGACTTGATGACGCAGTACACGTTCTTCTCAGTGGGCAGCGGCACCGGGCCTGCGACCGACGCACCAGTGCGGGTCACCGTCTCGACGATCTTCTTCGCCGAGGAGTCGATGACCTCGTGGTCGTAGGCCTTGAGCCGGATGCGGATCTTCTGTCCCGCCATGGCTACTAGTAGTCCTTTGTCTCGTAACGCTCTGGAACCCGATCGGCTTCGCCCTCTGACGAGCGTTGTCCGTGTCTCCGACCCACGCGGTCGGGCGTGTCGCACTCCCTCTACGCAGAAATCCCTGAGGATTTCCCAACCAAGGGGGCACGGTCGCCATGACCGCGGGCCGGGGGCAGAACACCCACCGGGTGCCTGGTCTGCACCCCGCTGACGCTTCCCAGAAGATTCCCGTACGTCCGCCCCGTTCCTCTCACCTGAGAGGGGTGGGGCGACGAGTACTGTGGGACTCGCTTCCGGTCCTCCCGACGGGAGGCGCGCAGCATCGGCACTCAACCGAGCAACCCCGACAGTCTGCCATACGGGACCTTCCGGCCGCCAATCGGGAGCGAAGACTGTACCCCACGTCACGTACGGCCATGCGCCGGGCGCACGCGGCGGACTCGGCCGCGCCCCTCGCTCTCACCCCAAGCGCCGGGCCCGTTCGGTGAGATGGCGGCGTTCCGGCCCGCTGGTCGTCCGGCGCGCCGCCTCCCGGTAGGCCTCGGCGGCCGCCTCCTCGTCGCCGAGGAGTTCGAGCAGATGGGCCCGGGCGGCGTGGAGCCGGTGGTGCCGTGCCGTGCGCCCGTCCTTCGCCGACTCGTCCAGGAGCGCGAGTCCGGCCGCGGGCCCGTGGACCATGGCGACGGCCACCGCGCGGTTGAGGGTGCCCACCGGGTTCGGCCCGGTGCGCTCCAGGAGTTCGTACAGCGCGAGGATCTGCGGCCAGTCGGTGGCACCGGCGGTCTCCGCCTCGTCGTGGACGGCCGCGATCGCCGCCTGGAGCTGGTACGGGCCCACCCGGCCCCGCCGCAGGGTGCGGCCGATCAGCTCGACGCCCTCCGCGACGAGCCCGCCGTCCCACCTCCCCCGGTCCTGCTCCGCGAGCGGCACCAGTTCTCCGTCCGGGCCCGTGCGGGCCGGACGCCGGGCGTCGGTGAGCAGCATCAGGGCGAGCAGACCCGCCGTCTCGGTGTCCTCGGGCAGCAGCCGGTGCAGCAGCCGCGCGAGCCGGATCGCCTCCGTGGACAGCTCGGGCACGGTGAGCTCGTCACCGGCGCTGGCCGTGTAGCCCTCGTTGAAGATCAGGTAGAGCACGTGCCGCACCTCGGCGAGCCGGGCCGTGCGCTCCTCGCCCTCGGGCAGCGCGAGCGATCCGCCGGCCGACCTGATCGTCTGCTTGGCCCGGCTGACGCGCTGCGCCATCGTCGCCTCGGGGACGAGGAAGGCGGCGGCGATCTGCGCGGTGGTGAGACCGCCGACCGCCCGCAGCGTGAGCGCGATCCGGCTGGCCGGTGACAGGTCCGGGTGGCAGCAGAGGAAGAGCAGGGGCAGGGAGTCGTCCCAGCCGGTGGCGGGGGCGTCGGCGGCGCGGGCGACGCGTTCGGAGTCGGGGGTGGCGAGGGCGACGGCGTCCTCGCGGCGCCGCCGCGCGGCCTCGCCGCGGACATGGTCGACGTACCTGCGACGGGCGACCGTAAGCAGCCACGCGCGCGGGTCGTCGGGGACGGTCTCCCGCCCGGGCCACTGCCGCGCCGCGGCGATCAGCGCCTCCTGGACGGCGTCCTCGCAGGCGTCGAAGTCGCCGTGCCGCCGGACGAGGGCGACGAGGACCTGGGGCGCGTACTCCCGCAGCAGGTCCTCGACCTCGCGGGGGCTCACCCGTCCACCGCCCCGGCCGCACCGCGCCGGTCGGGCCGGGCGGCGGCCTCGCGTGCGCGGGTCGTCACGACGTACGTCATCCGAGGTCTCCTCCCTCCCCATCCTCGCAGCGATGAGCGATTCGAACACAACCCCGAGTGCCGGATATCCGTCTTGCAGGGGACAACAGCGAACAGCGGAGACCCTGAGGGACGGACCCGTACGTGACCACACCACCCCGTCGCCGCACGGTTCTCGCCGCCGCCCTCGCCGTCACCTCGGCGGTCGCCGGGTGTTCCGTCCCGGAGCCGCGCAGGACCGCGCCGACCGTCGACCCCGCGCCCGGGAAGCCGATCGCCTCCACGCGGGCGCGACGGGCGCTGCTCCTCCAGGTGGCCGCGCACCCGGACGACGACCTGTACTTCATGAACCCCGACACCCAGCGGCTGCTGGACTCCGGGGTCCCGCTGGTCTCGGTGTACGTGACGGCGGGCGAGCACACCGGCCGGAACCGGATCGCGGGGATGCCCGACACTCCCCCGGACCGGGCCGCCTACTCCTCCGCCCGTCACCAGGGCCTGCGCCAGTCGTACGCCGAGGCGCTCGGCCTGCCGAGGTTCACGCCCTGGCGGCGCGAGGTCCTCACGCTGCCGGGCGGCCGGCGGGCGGGGGTCGACACCCTCACGCACGGCGGCCGCCGGATCGAGCTGGTCTTCCTCAACCTTCCGATGCACACGAACCGGCGCTACATGGCGGTGCCCGCGCTCTGGCACGACCGCGCCCTGGAGCTGCGGACGCACCTGCCGGCCGGTTCGCCCCTCACCCGCTCGGACACCTACGACTACGACCGGCTGATCGACGTCCTCGTCGGGCTGCTCCGCCGCTACCGGCCCACGGTGGTGCACACCCTGGACCCCGATCCGGACATCCAGACCAGCGACGAGGCCACCCGGAGGCGGGACTCCGAGCAGCCCGGCTACTCGGACCACGGGGACCACACGGCGGTCGGCTGCTTCACCTGGGCCGCGCTGAGCCGCTGGGTCTCGGACGCCGTCCGGGACGGCGACCCGATACCGGCGTTCACGACGACGGCCTTCCGCGGCTACTACAACCGCCACTGGCCCAAGAACCTCCCGCCGGGGGTGCTGCGGGAGAAGGCCGCGCGGCTCGTCCCGTACGGCGGGGACCCGTCCTGGCAGTGCGGCAACCCCTCGGGCTGCGGCGACTACGGCGTCGGCGGCGACCGGCCGCTCACCAACCGCAAGGGCTGGGTGCGCTCCACCCACCACCGCTGGCCGTCGGCGGGCCCGGCGCTCGCCGAGGGGCCGGACGGACGCCTCACCGCTTACGGGGTGCTCGGTCTGCGCGCGGTCCGCTGGCGGGAGACGGCACCCGGGGTCTGGGGCGAACCGGCCGACCTGGGCGGCGGCCCGCTGGCGCCCGCGCTCGGTTCGGCCGTGCTCGCCGACGGCCGGGTGCTGCTCTTCGGGGTCCGGTTCGCCGCGCTCGACGGCCACGGCGGGCCGAACCGGCGCGAGCTGGTCCTCCTGGAGCAGCGCTCCCCCGGCGGCCCGTTCCTCGCCTGGCGCGGGCTCGGGAGCCCGGAGCGCGAGGACGACCGGGGGCGCCGGGTCGGCGCGCCCGTGGCGGTCGCGGCCCCGGACGGCCGGGCCCATCTCTTCGTACGGAACGCGGACCGGGGCATAGCGACGCGGGTGCGGACGGCGGACGGGGCCTGGGGCCCGTGGCGGACGCTCCCCGGGGACGCGGAGGTCCAGGACGGTCTCGCCGTCTCGCTGGACGCGGCGGGGAGGGTGCACATCCACGCGGCGGGGAGGGAGTCCGTACGGCACTGGGTGGACGGGGCGGAGCGGTCGGAGCGGCTGCCGCTCTCCGGATCGACGGTGGCGGCGGCCGGGGGCGAGCTGTACTACCGGCGGCCGGCGGCCGGTGAACTCCTCGGCCCGGCGGGCGACGCGGGTCTGGACGGCTACGGGGGCGTGGTCGCCGCGCGCTCGGCGGCGCTCGGGACGGTGCTGCTCGGCACGGACCCGGACGGCCGGGTGGTGCTGCGGGCCGGCGGCCGGCTCCGTACCCGTACGGAGGGGCCGGCGGCGGTGTCGGCGGCGCTGCACCTGGGGGCACGCCGGGCGACCGTGGTGGGCCTCGGCACGGACGGACACCCGTGGAGCTGGCGGCCCTAGCGGCCCGCGGCCGACGGGCCGGGAACGCGAGAAGGCCCCGCACCTTTCGGTGCGGGGCCTTCCCTCACTGCTCAGTAGCTCGCTGGAGCTACCAGGTCAGATCGAAGATCAGGCGGTGATCTTGACGACCTGGCCGGCGCCGACGGTCCGGCCACCCTCACGGATGGCGAACTTGAGGCCCTCCTCCATGGCGATGGGCTGGATCAGCTCAACGCTCATGGCGGTGTTGTCGCCCGGCATGACCATCTCGGTGCCCTCGGGGAGGGTCACGACGCCGGTCACGTCCGTGGTACGGAAGTAGAACTGCGGGCGGTAGTTGTTGAAGAACGGGGTGTGACGGCCACCCTCGTCCTTCGACAGGATGTAGGCCTGGGCCTCGAAGTTCGTGTGCGGCGTGACCGAACCCGGCTTGATGATGACCTGGCCGCGCTCGACGTCCTCGCGCTTGATGCCACGGAGGAGCAGACCGACGTTCTCACCGGCCTGGCCCTCGTCGAGCAGCTTGCGGAACATCTCGATACCGGTGACCGTGGTGGTGGTCTTCTCGGTCTTGATACCGATGATGTCGACGGTCTCGTTGACCTTGAGGATACCGCGCTCGATACGACCGGTGACGACGGTGCCACGACCGGTGATCGTGAAGACGTCCTCGATCGGCATCAGGAACGGCTTGTCGACGTCACGCTCGGGCTGCGGGATCGACTCGTCGACGGCCTTCATGAGACCGAGGAGAGCCTCGCCCCACTCCTTGTCGCCCTCGAGCGCCTTGAGCGCCGAGACGCGGACGACCGGAAGGTCGTCGCCCGGGAACTCGTACTCGGAGAGGAGCTCACGAACCTCGAGCTCGACGAGCTCCAGGATCTCCTCGTCGTCCACCATGTCGGCCTTGTTCAGGGCGACGACGATGTACGGAACGCCGACCTGGCGGGCCAGGAGCACGTGCTCCTTGGTCTGCGGCATCGGGCCGTCGGTGGCGGCGACCACGAGGATGGCGCCGTCCATCTGCGCGGCACCCGTGATCATGTTCTTGATGTAGTCAGCGTGACCCGGGCAGTCGACGTGCGCGTAGTGACGCGACTCCGTCTGGTACTCGACGTGCGCGATCGAGATCGTGATACCGCGCTGGCGCTCCTCGGGAGCCTTGTCGATCTGGTCGAAGGCCGAGGCCTCGTTCAGGTCCGGGTACGCGTCGTGCAGCACCTTGGTAATGGCGGCCGTGAGGGTCGTCTTACCGTGGTCAATGTGACCGATGGTGCCGATGTTGACGTGCGGCTTAGTCCGCTCGAACTTTGCCTTCGCCACTTGATCCTCCTGCGGAGTGGTTCTGTACGCCTTGCTTCATCGGCGCCAGGTGATCTTTGCTGGGATGCCAAGTCGCCGGGGCCCGTTCTCGGGGTTCCGGGGCGGAACCCCGGCGACTGGTGTCAAGCCTAAAGCGTGAACTCGGGAGAGTTACTCGCCCTTGGCCTTCGCGATGATCTCCTCGGCGACGTTCCGCGGAACCTCGGCGTAGGAGTCGAACTGCATCGAGTAGCTTGCGCGACCCGAGGTCTTGCTGCGGAGGTCGCCGACGTAGCCGAACATCTCCGAAAGGGGCACGAGGCCCTTCACGACGCGAGCGCCGCTGCGCTCCTCCATGGCCTGAATCTGACCACGGCGGGAGTTGATGTCGCCGATGACCTCACCCATGTAGTCCTCGGGCGTGGTGACCTCGACGGACATCATGGGCTCGAGGATGACCGGCGAAGCCTTGCGCGCGGCCTCCTTGAAGGCCTGCGAACCGGCGATCTTGAACGCGAGCTCGGAGGAGTCGACCTCGTGGTAGCCACCGTCGAGAAGAATGACGCGGACGCCGGTCATCTCGTAGCCGGCCAGGATGCCGAACTGCATGGCCTCCTGCGCACCCGCGTCGACCGAAGGGATGTACTCCTTCGGGATGCGGCCACCGGTGACCTTGTTCACGAACTCGTACGAGGCGTCGCCGCCCTCGATGGGCTCGATCGCGATCTGCACCTTGGCGAACTGACCGGTACCACCGGTCTGCTTCTTGTGGGTGTAGTCAAGTCGCTCGACGGCCTTGCGGATCGTCTCGCGGTACGCGACCTGCGGCTTGCCGACGTTCGCCTCGACCTTGAACTCGCGACGCATGCGGTCGACGAGGATGTCGAGGTGAAGCTCGCCCATACCACCGATGATGGTCTGGCCGGTCTCCTCGTCCGAGTGCACCTGGAAGGAGGGGTCCTCCTCCGCGAGACGCTGGATGGCGACACCCAGCTTCTCCTGGTCACCCTTGGACTTGGGCTCGATGGCGACCTGAATGACCGGCGCCGGGAAGTCCATGGACTCCAGGATGACCGGGTTCTTCTCGTCGCACAGCGTCTCACCGGTGGTGGTCTGCTTGAGGCCCATGACGGCGACGATGTCGCCGGCGCCCACCGAGTCGATCTCCTCACGCTTGTTCGCGTGCATGCGGTAGATCTTGCCGATGCGCTCCTTCTTGCCCTTGACGGAGTTCAGCACCGCGGTGCCGGCCTCCAGGCGACCGGAGTAGATCCGGACGAAGGTGAGCTTGCCGAGGTGCGGGTCGCTCGCGATCTTGAACGCGAGGGCCGACAGCGGCTCGTCGTCGGACGGCTTGCGCTTGACGACCAGCTCCGCGTCCTTGACGTCGTGGCCCTCGATGGCCTCGACGTCCAGGGGGGAGGGGAGGTAGCGCACGACCGCGTCGAGCAGGGGCTGGACGCCCTTGTTCTTGAACGCGGTGCCACAGAAGACGGGGGTGACCGTCTTCTCGCCGCCACCCTTGCCGGAGGCAATGGTGATGCGACGGACGGCGGCGTAGAGCTGCTCCTCGGTGGGCTCGACGCCCTCGAGGAAGAGCTCCATGAGCTCCTCGTCGTTCTCGGAGACGGCCTCGACCAGCTTGGCGCGGTACTCCTCGGCCAGCTCGACGAGGTCGGCCGGGATGTCGACGACGTCGTACATCTCGCCCTTGGACGCCTCGGCGGACCAGACCAGGGCCTTCATGCGGACGAGGTCCACGACACCCTGGAAGTCCATCTCGGCACCGATGGGCAGCTGCATGACGATCGGGACCGCGCCGAGGCGGTTCACGATCATGTCGACGCAGCGGAGGAAGTCCGCGCCCGTGCGGTCGAGCTTGTTGACGAAGCAGATGCGCGGAACGCCGTAGCGGTCCGCCTGACGCCAGACGGTCTCGGACTGGGGCTCGACGCCGGCCACACCGTCGAACACGGTGACAGCACCGTCGAGCACGCGCAGCGAACGCTCCACCTCGACGGTGAAGTCGACGTGGCCCGGCGTGTCGATGATGTTGATCGTGTGATCGACATTCTCGAGCGGCCAGTGGCAGGTCGTCGCGGCAGACGTGATCGTGATGCCGCGCTCCTGCTCCTGCTCCATCCAGTCCATCGTGGCAGCGCCGTCGTGGACTTCACCGATCTTGTACGAGACGCCGGTGTAGAACAGGATCCGCTCGGTGGTGGTCGTCTTGCCCGCGTCGATGTGCGCCATGATGCCGATGTTGCGCACCTTGGCAAGGTCAAGCGAAGTGGTAGCCATATCGGCTCAGTCTTCTCTCGGTCTCGATGTGGGTTGCGACTACCAGCGGTAGTGCGCGAAGGCCTTGTTGGACTCGGCCATCTTGTGCGTGTCCTCACGCTTCTTGACGGCCGCACCGAGGCCGTTCGAGGCGTCGAGGAGCTCGTTCATGAGGCGCTCGGTCATGGTCTTCTCACGACGGGCGCGGGAGTAACCCACGACCCAGCGGAGGGCCAGGGTCGCGGCGCGGCCCGGCTTGACCTCGATCGGCACCTGGTAGGTGGCGCCACCGACACGGCGGGACTTGACCTCGAGCGACGGCTTGACGTTCTCGAGCGCGCGCTTCAGCGTGATGACCGGGTCAGCGCCGGTCTTCTCGCGGAGGCCTTCCATGGCGCCGTAGACGATGCGCTCGGCGGTGGAGCGCTTGCCGTCCAGCAGGATCTTGTTGATCAGCGAGGTGACAAGAGGAGAGCTGTAGACCGGGTCGATGATGACCGGGCGCTTCGGGGCGGGGCCCTTACGAGGCATTCTTACTTCTCCTTCTTGGCGCCGTAGCGGCTGCGAGCCTGCTTACGGTTCTTGACGCCCTGCGTGTCGAGGGAACCGCGGATGATCTTGTAGCGAACACCCGGCAGGTCCTTCACGCGGCCACCGCGCACGAGCACGATGGAGTGCTCCTGCAGGTTGTGGCCCTCACCCGGGATGTAGGCCGTGACCTCGATGCCGGAGGTCAGACGCACACGCGCGACCTTACGGAGGGCCGAGTTCGGCTTCTTCGGGGTGGTCGTGAACACACGCGTGCAGACGCCGCGACGCTGAGGGGAACCCTCGAGTGCGGGCGTCTTGTTCTTCTCGACCTTGTCCTGCCGGCCCTTCCGGACCAGCTGCTGGATCGTAGGCACTACTTCTCCGGTTTCTGTGTGCCGTCGTAAAACTAACCTGGAACAGTCACCGACCCACGCGGTCGGGTGTGTCGAATCTCGCTGACCCATCCACCAGGGCGGAAGGGGCGCGGATCACGGTGGCCGATATATGACTCGCCTTGCGGTTGAGGACACGCACGCGAGCCCAGGCACACCCCAGGCACAAGGCTTGAGCGTACCTATCGCATGGACTCCGGTCAAAACAAATGGCCACGCACACCCGGTCCCGGCCCGTGGGGGCCGGGACCGGGCGGGATCGGGAGGCGTCGGGGGTCAGTCCCGGGCGCTGCGGCGGGGTTCGACGGCCTCGGCGGGCACCTCCGCCACCACGTCGGGCTCCAGGAACTGGTTCACGACCTTGACGAAGACGCCCATGCGCTCGTCGGGCACCCCGAGCCAGCGGGCGAAGTCCTCCATGGAGGGCTGCCAGTCGCTCGGCGGCAGCAGATCCGCCGCCATCGGGAGCTCCTCGGGCGTCACGCGCCCGGAGCGGATCAGCATGTCGCGGACCGAGACGCCCAGCAGCGGGGCGATCCTGCGCATGGTCTCCAGGTCGGGCATGCTCTGCCGCTGCAGCAGGCGCGTCACGGCGGCGCGGTGCACTCCCGCCTCGTCCGCGATCCGGGACTTGCCGCCGCCGCGCGGGCTGTCGATGTCGTAGCCGCGCTGTCTCATCAGGCCTTCGACCCAGCCTGCGAACTCGTCCAGCCCACGAGTGGTCATGTACAGCTCCTCACTCCACCCCTCCGGACTTCAACTCTAGCGTGCTTGCGCGCACAGAATTACCTGGTTTCGGGTACGCAACGTGTCGAAACGGTGAAGGCGACCCCGGGGCCACCCCCGAAAGTTGTTGCGCGCCCGCACGCAACATGTAACTCTGGCGTGCCGCCGCACTCGTCGGCCCCCTGAGCCCCACCGGCCCCACCGGCCCCACGGAGCCCCGGAGGCCCCGGACCGTGGAGAACCTCTTGCTCCAGACCGACCCCACCCCCTGGCAGGCCGTCGCCGCGTGCGCCGACCTCTCCCCGTCCGTCGTCTTCGCCCGCCGCGCCAAGGAGGCGGCCCCGGCGCTGCGTGCCTGCGCCGGCTGCCCCGTCCGCCGCGAGTGCGAGACGGCGGTGGCCCCCGCGGAAAGCTACTTCGACGGCGTCTGCGCCGGCCGCCTGTGGCGCAACGGGCGCCCGGCGGACGCGGCGCGCGTGGCGAAGGCGGTCGCCCTCACCCCGACGTTCCCCCGGAGCGGCCGCCGTGGCTGACCGCACCGTGACGACCGCCGGGACCGCGCACTCCGCCCCGGCCTCCCGGGACGACCGCACCACCGCCCCGGCCGCGGGCCCCGACGCCACCGTCGCGCTCGTGCTCCGCGACATCGCCCTCTGGACCGCGTCCCTCGTACGGCACTTCCCCGAGCTCGCCGAAGAGCTCGCGCCCGGCCGCCGCGGCCCCGCCGGGAGCGCCCCGGCCCCCTCCCCCGCCGGCCGGGACGAGCAGATCCGCGAGGAGCGCCGCGAGGCGCTGCTCCTCCAGCAGCGCCACGGGCTCGCCGTCCCCGGCCACGGCGCCGCCCCGATCCGGCTGCACGTCTCCGACGCCATCCGCGACATCACCGACGGGGTGGTGGAGCTGGAGGAGGCGGTGTGCGCCCGGCTCTCGCTGCCCCGGCCGCCCCGCGCCGGGGTGATCGACCGGCTCCGCCGGGTGGTGGGACTCCTCGACGCCGTCGCCGCCCACCCCGACCTGGCCCGGCACGTGCGGGACGAGATCCGGCGGATGGCCCGGCGGTGCGCCCGGACGCTCGGCGACTCGGAGACGGTCGTCCGGGTGTCGGGCCGTTGCCCCTGGTGCGACTCGGTGTCGCTGCGGGCGTTCCCGGACCGGCGCGCGGTGCTCTGTGTGAACCCGGCCTGCGTGTGCACGGACGAGGTGTGCGGCTGCCAGGACGATCCCGCCTACCGGCACCTGTGGCCGGAGCGGGAGTGGGCGGAGCTCGCGGCCGCCTCCGGATCCCGCACCGAGGAGATCGAGGCCGCGATGGACACGAACACGGCGGCGGATCCGGCGCCGGACACCCCGCCGGACACGGTCACGGTGGCGGACCGGGCGCCGGACACGAGGACGGCCGCCCCGGACACGACGACGAACGACACGGAGGAGACCACGTGCTGAGCTCACCCGCCCTGCCGGCCCTGATTCCGGGACCGCTCGCCGCCGAGGAGGCGGGGGTCGCCCCCGCGACCATCCGCAAGTGGGTCCAGCTGGGCCACCTGCGGGCGGCCGGCAAGGCGGGCCGGGCGCAGCTCTTCCGCCTGGAGGACGTCTTCGCCGCCGAGCGCACCGCCCGCGGCCGTGCCCGTACCGCCTGACCCGCCCCCGCTCCTTCCCCCGTACGCACAGCGCCCCGCGTCCTTTCCGGACGCGGGGCGCTTTCGCGTGTCGCCGCTCGTGCCGCCAGGAGGGCTCATGCCGCCAGGAAGCGGTGGAGCGAGTCCGCGAAGGCGGTGACGAAGCGGTCGCGGGTCTCCTCGGGGACGCGGTCCAGGGAGAGGTAGGGGTTGAGGTCCTCCAGTTCGACGAGGAGCAGCTCGCCGCCCGGGGCGCGGCAGGCGTCCACGCGCTGGATGCCGTGGTCGAGGGTGTTCCAGTCGATGAAGCGGCGGGCGAAGGCGAGGTCGTCCCCGGTGGGCTCGTACGGCTCCAGGACCCAGCGGCGTTCGGGGTCGGGGGCGTACAGGGCGTACTGGAAGAGGTCGTCGACGTAGAAGAAGGAGACCTCGTACCGGAAGTCGACGCGGGGCTGGACGAGGAGCTCGCCCGCTTCGAGGGCGAGGCCGGCGAGCTGTTCGCGGGGCAGGAAGGTCAGGCCGATGGAGTCGGCGCCCGCCTTGGGCTTGACCGCGTACGCGGCGGCCTCGGGCAGCAGGTGGAGGTCCTCGGCCCGGTCGACGGTGGGGATGACGGGGTACCCGGCGGCCGTCAGGTCGAGCAGGTACTGCTTGCCGGCCATGTCGCCGCGGCCGTGGAGCGGGTTGTAGACGCGGGTGCCGTGGGCGAGGGCCCGCTCGCGGAAGGCCTCGTACTCCTTCTGGTGGCCGAGGACCGGGCCGCTGTTGCGTACGACGACGGCGTCGAAGGCGTCCATGAGGGCCTCGGCGTCGCGCGGGTGACAGAGCGCCAGGTCGACGTTCTCGCGCAGCCGGGCGGTGAGGTGGATGTCCTCGTCGCAGTAGCGCCGCCCGCGGGCGGGGTAGGCGAGGTCGGTGACGTACAGAAGGCGGGGGCGGGCGGGCACGGGGCGGCTCCTCGGTAGGTGCCCGCCAAGGTATCGGGCGGCTGTCCGGGGCTCGCACGAAGGGATGCGCGGAGTCGCCGCTCGAACTAGTTGCGTGCGCGCACGCTCTCTGTCACAGTTGGTGCAGCGGCGGAGCTGCGCCCGAACGAAGGGCGGCGGCTTCGCCGTTCGCCGTCCGGGCGTGGCTCCGCGCCCCGCCCCCTCCCGCCGGAGCCCCCGGGCGGCGCCCCGTCCCGTACCCCTCTCCGAGGAGAAACCGTCATGACCACTCCCCCGAGTGCGTTCCCGGACGTCGAGAAGCTGGTCGTCGACGTCCTCAAGGCCGACCCCGCCCTGGCCGGCGCGACCATCGCGGTCAACGCGCCGGCCGGCTTCGACGGCACGCAGAGCGCGGTCCTGGTGAACCGCCGCGGCGGCGCCTGGATCGGCGACCTGCACGTCGACATGCCGCTGATCGAGTTCGAGGTGTACGGGCCGACCAAGAACGCCGCCCACGTCCTCGCCAACGGCGCCCGCCGGGCCCTGCTCGCCACCATCGGCAAGCAGATCGGCGCCAACAACGTCGTCCACGACGTCGAGGAGCAGGACGGACCGCGCTGGCTGCCCGACTACCTCTACCGGGGCGCCAACCGCTACCTGTGCGTCATCCGCCTCTCCCTGAGCGTGTTCTAGCCGCTCGCCCCCGCGCCGGCGGCCCGCCCGCCGCGCCCACAGACCAGGCCTCGCCGTCCGGCGGGGCCTTTGCCGTACCCGGGACTCACGCCCGGGGCGGCGCCCTCACCCCATCACAAGGAGAAGTCCACCATGGCAGGAAACAACTCGGCCGAGATCCGCGTCGCCGGTACCGGCAAGCTCTACGTCGCCGACGCCGGCACCACGGCCCCGGCCACCTTCGGCACCGACGCCGCGGCCGACTGGACCGGCGCGGGCTGGAAGGACCTCGGCTTCACCTCCGGCGACGGCGTCACCTTCTCCAAGAAGGACAAGCTGGAGGCCATCGACTCGTGGCAGTCGGTCTCCCCGGTCCACTACATCTACTCGGCCCGTGACCTCTCGCTGAAGTTCTCGCTGCTCCAGTTCAACGAGGACACGCTGCCCTTCTTCATGGGCGGTGACGCCGTCAAGGCGGAGCCGACCCCGGCGGTCGACACCTACCGGTACGAGATCGCCGAGCGTCCGTTCGCGGACGTCCGCGCCCTCGGCCTGGAGTTCACCGACGTCAAGGCCGGCGGCACGACCGCGGTGCGGTACCGCTTCATCATCCCGCGCGGCCAGGTCACGGCCACGGACGACATCAAGCTGGCCCGCAAGGCCGCGTCCCAGCTCGGCATCACCTTCAGCGCGATGTCGAAGGGCGACGGCAAGCCGCTGGCGACCTTCCTCATGAAGGACAGCCAGTACGGCGCCGCCGTCTGATCCCTCTCCACCCGGGGCGGGACGGCTGACCGCCGTCCCGCCCCCTCCTCTTCACCTCACCCGAACAAGGAGTACGCATCACCATGGCCCGTTTCGACGTCAACGCCGCCCGCGCCCAGCGCCAGGAGGCACACGGCCGCAAGTGGTCCTTCGAGCTGGACGGCGAGGACTACACCCTTCCGACAGAGCTGAGCCGCGCCACCGCCAAGGCGCTGCGCAAGCTCGACGACAACGACGTGGACGGCCTGCTCGCGCTCCTGATGGGTGAGGAGCAGTTCAGCCGCTTCGAGCAGCACGACATCACCATGCAGGACATCGCCGCCATCCTGGAGGCCTACGGCAAGGAGACCGGGCTCGGCCTGGGGGAAGACTGAGCCTCGTCGAGTTCGTCGAAGAACACGCCGAGGCACTTGAGGCGGATCTCCTCCGCTACTACTCCGTCGATCTCCTCGACTGGCACCGGGGAGAACTCTCCAGCCGGCGGGTGCTGGCCCTGATCAAGCACCTGCCGCAGGACAGCGCCCTCCAGCGGGAGCTCCACGGCGAGGCCGCCGAGTGGTCGGTCACCGATCACCTGCTGGCGGCGACGGTGGACCATCTGGCCGTCTCCAACTGGATGTTCCTGTGCGTCAACGGCGGCGAGGACGGCGACCAGCCCGATCCGCCGAAGCCCGTCCCCCGCCCCGGCCTGCCGGACGGGGACGAGGAGGAAGGCACGGACACCCACGAGAACGGCGGGAGCGCGGGTCCCGAGGAGAGCACCGCGGTGTCTCCCCAGGCCCTCGCCCGGTTCTTCGCGTGACCCCGCGGCCCCCGGAGTCCGTTCCCGTCAGGGACCGGACTCCGGGGGCGCTTCCCGTGCTCGCTCGGAGGACAGCTCCCTCTCCAGGGCCTTGGCCCGGTCGGAGAGCCGCCGTCCCCGGCCCGGTCGCGCCTCCGGACCGTCGGACTCCTGGTCACGGCGGTCGGCCGCCGGGTTCTGTGCGGGTCCCCCGGCCAGCGGTGGCACGATCGGCCGGCCCCCTTTGCCGCGCATCACCTTCCGTACCGGCTGGGCGCTCCTGCGGGCGCGGCTCTCCTGGGCGGTCAGGAGGACGTCCGGTTCCGTGCCGGGTTCGGGGCCCGAGCTGTGCTCGGGTTCGGGCTCGGGGCGCTGTTCGAACAGCTCGCGCTCCCTGCGTACCCGCTCCTCGGCCTCGACCACGGCGGCCGGCGGTTCGAGGAGCCGGGCGAAGGGCAGCGCGATGACCCGGGCGCCGTCCTGGCCGCCCTCGACACGCCGCTCGGGACGGCGGATCCCCCGCGCGTCACCCTGGCCCTGGGTGTAGGCGTCGGCGACGCGCTTCTCGTACTCCCGTCGTATGCGGGGCAGTTCGTCCGCCACCGCTTCGGCCCAGCCCGCGGTGAACGCGGCGGTCTCCCGCCGGTCCACCTCGCTCCGCGGCACCACGACGAGGTCCTCGGTGGCGTACCCGTGGACGAGGACGAGTTCGGAGAGGCGTGCGAAGAGATGGGGCAGATCGGGGTGGGACGCGAGCCAGTCGACGACTCGCTCGCGCCGGTTGGCTCCCGGCTCCGTTTCCATGCGTCAGTACTGCCTTCCAGCCCCCTGGGGTCCCCGCGCGCCCCTCGCGCCCCCGCGCCCCGAGGTGGTCCGGTCCGGAGAGCGTCTTCCAGGTTACCCGGTCGAACAGATGCTCCGATCAGACGCCAACCCGTACGGACGACCCACCAGAAGACACGCCGTCAGACGTTTTCCGCTCGACAAACATAGAACAGATGTTCCACACTCTGTTCGCACAGTTGTTCGAACACGTGGTGCCCCCGCTCCTCACTCCGCGGCGCCGCCACACACGCAAAGGGCAAGCAACCGGAAGGCAGGCGTCCATGACCCAGCAGGCCGAGGCATCACGACCGCACATCCCACTTCAGGACCGCCTCCGCCAGCTCCTCGACGGACCCGTCGCCCTCGACAAGAGAGCGTTGCTCGGCACGCTGTACGCCGAGGTCTCCCGCTGCGAGACCCTCGCGTACGCGGCCGGCTGGAACGACGCCCTCGCGACGACGCGCCGCGCCGCCCGCCGGGGCGAGGACGCCTAGCCGCCCCGCTGCCCCAGACGAACGAGCCCCCGCCGGGACCGGCGGGGGCTCTTCGGCGCTTGGCCGTCACCGGCCGGAAGCGGAGCAAGCATGACAACGAAGGACCAGGAGATCCTCGACAAGATCTCCGAACTCAAGGACGCGCTCCTCAAGGACAGGCCCAACAAGGACCCCAAGGAGGCCAAGCTCTCCGAGCTGAAGGAACACCTCGTCAATCAGGCTCCGAAGCTCGTCACGGAGGACTGGTTCAAGACCCAGTTCACCGCCGAGTACTTCAAGAAGATCGACGACATGCACCAGGAGCTCGTCAAGGCGAAGAAGACCGAGTGGATGGAGGCCATGGGCCTCGAAGGCTTCGCCTCCGCCGTGGAGAAGTTCCACGAGGGCAGCGTCTGGACACCCGTGTACCTCTTGTCGGCCTTCATCGGCCTCGCCATCCCCGCGTTCCTCGTCGTCCTCGCGATGAACCTCAAGGAGTGGCAGCGCAACGCCCAGCAGGCCATAGCCACCCGCCTGTTGGGGCGCGGCCCCGAGCCACGGATCATCGCGACGCGCGAGAACAGTCTCAGGCCCGGCTTCCAGAGCCGCACCGATGTCAACAGGCGGGAACAGGCGGCCGCGGGCGGCATGGCCGCCATCCCTGAGACCGCGAACTTCGAACCCCTGCGCGCGCAGCTCCGGCTGCTCAACCCGCTCCTGGAGACGTTCAACCAGCACGCCCCCGGCTTCATCTCGAACTTCAGGAAGCTGCCGACCGAGAGCAAGGCCACCAAGGCGGCGAAGGGCGTCAAGGCCGTGGCCGAGGCCGTCGCCGGCGTCAACCACCAGGCCATGCCCCTCGTCGCCAGCGGGATGGGCAAGATCAACGGCGCCGTGCGGAACTCCGACCCCAAGAAGACGGACGCGTTCGCCAAGGCCATCGGCAAGCTCAAGATCGCCATGACCGGCCTCGAAGTGGACCGGGTACCCAAGGCCGCGACGCTCGGCCAGGCCGCGGACAACGCCAAGCGGCTCGCCGACAACTCCGTCACCCTCGCCACGAAGATGCGCGAGATGGCGGCAACGATCCGCGAGGTCAACCAGCAGATCAACGGCCCGGCCCCCGCCTGATCCCCCACGCCACGAAAGGAGGTAACCCATGTCCCTCGTCAGAAACCTCAAGAACGCGTCCAGCGCATTCGGCGGCATCAAGACCCAGGCGTCCAACGCCGGCACCTCGATCAAGAAGGTCGGCGACGCCGGCAAGTCGGCCTCGGGCCAGCTGAAGACCCTCCGTACCAACGCCCAGGGCTCCGGAGGCGAGCTCAAGAAGCTCAAGACCGCCTCGGAACAGGCCGAGCGCGCCATGAAGAAGGCCGGCGACACCGCCCAGTCCGCCGGGACCAAGCTCGGCAAGTACGAGTCCGGTGCGGGCAAGGCCGCCAAGGGCCAGGACAAGCTCAACAAGTCCATGAAGGGCAACATCCTCGCCCGGCTGCTCGAACTCTTCATGCCGCTCATCGAGAAGATCGTCGAGATGGCGTCGCGCTCGAAGACGATGCAGACGATCATGAAGAAGGCCTTCGACGCCATCAAGAGCGTCATCAGCTCCGTCATGAAGGCCATCGGGCCGATCATGAAGAAGGCCGGCGACCTGATCAAGACGGTCTGGAACGGCATCAAGAAGGCCGTCTCCACCGTCGTCAAGGCCGTCGCGACGGTCATCAAGACCTACGTGAACATCTGGAAGTCGGTCATCACCACGGTGATGAACGCGATCAAGAGCGTCATCAGCGGGGTCTGGAAGGGCATCAAGGCCGTCATCACGCCGGTCGTCGACTGGATCAAGACCGCGATCCCGAAGGCGTTCACCGCCGTCAAGGACAAGATGTCGTCCGTCTGGAACGGCCTCAAGGACATCGCGTCCCGGGCGTTCGACGGCATCAAGAGCGGCGTGAAGGGCCCGATCAACTCCGTCATCGGCCTGATCAACGGAATGATCAGCAGCCTCAACCGCGTCAAGGTCAGCGTCCCCGGCTGGGTCCCGCTCGTCGGCGGCAAGACCTTCGGCGTCAACCTGCCGACCATCCCCATGCTCGCCACCGGTGGTGTCGTCATGCCCCGCCACGGCGGTGTCCCGGCGATCCTCGCCGAGGCGGGCGAGGCCGAGGCCGTCCTCCCGCTCTCCAAGCTGGACCGGCTGCTCGCCCTCACCGCGCAGCGCGCCCGCGCGGCGGCCGGCACCCAGGTCGGACGGGACGGCGCCGGACTGCACATCGAGCACTACCACGCCGCCCGCGGCAGTGACCCGCAGTCCACGGCCGACGCCCTGATGTACCTGGCGAAGGCCCGCGGATGAGTGCCGTCGCAGCCATGCCCGCCTTCGGGGCCGCCGTCTCGCCGATGGCCTCCCTGCGGCAGGGCGTCGACCAGGCGGGGGCCACGCTGCGACGGTTCAAACAGGACGTCCAGCAGGGTGCCCGCGGCGTCGGCACCTTCGCCACCGGTCTGCGCACGGTCGGCGCCCCGCTCGGCGGCCTCGGCCGCGACGCGTCCGGGGCCGCCACCTCCGTGAGCAGGATCCGCCGGTCCACCGCGCCCGCCGGCGTCAAGCGGATGGGCACCGCGGCGGGCAGGGCCGGCACCGCCGCGGGCAGGATCGGCACCGGCGTCGGCGCGATCCTCGGTCTCCTCCTGCCGATGCTCCCCGTCACCGACGTCATCGCCGGCCTGATGGGCACCTTCGGCACCGTGATGACCGTCGCCTCCGTCGCGATGACCGCCGTCAACGTCGCCATGCGGGCCAACCCGCTCGGTTTCCTCGTCGGCATCCTCGTGCCCGTCGCGGCGTACCTCATCGAGCTGGCGGTCAACTCCGAGACCGGCCAGCGGATCATGAAGCAGGTCTTCGACCAGGCCCTCAGGATCGTCCAGGAGATCTGGACGTTCCTCGCCCCGTTCGTGGAACTGATCGGGACGGCCGTCGGAACCTACTTCCAGGGGTACCTGACCCTGATCACCGAGGTGATCAAGGGCATCGGCACCGTCATCGGCGGGATCTCGAAGCTCGGCACCTCCGTCTCCTCGTCCTGGAACGCGCTGCGCGGGATCGCCTCGGGCGCCATGAACGGCATCAAGGACCGGGTACGGCCGATCGTCTCCTGGATCACCGACTCCGTCCCCGGCTTCTTCCGGACGGCGAAGGACGCGGTCTCCGGGGCCCTGCGCGGCATCGGCGACCTCATCGAGGGCGCGCTGAGCACCGTGATCGGGGTCGTCAAGGGCCCGATCAACGGCCTCATCGCCTTCGTCAACTGGATCATCGACGGGCTCAACAAGCTCAGCTTCGAGATCCCGCTCACCGGCAAGAAGTTCGGCGTCGACCTCGACAAGATCCCGATGCTCGCGGACGGCGGCATCGTCTTCCCCGGCGGCAACCCGGACGAGTACCGCATCGACCCGCTCTCCCAGCTGGAGAACCGCCGCGTCCCGGCCCTCAGCGAGCCGGCCCGACAGCCGTACCGCGTACGGGAGTTCCGTGAGGCCCCCGGCGCCGGCCCCCGGTCGACCGCCGAGGACCTGCTCTTCCTCGCCGCCGCCCACACCTGACCCCCGCCGACCTCCCATCAGAAGTGAGGTGACGGCCCCCATGGCCGAGACCACCACCGCATACGCCGGAAACACCTACATCGCCGACCTCGCGCCCGGCTCACTGATCACCCAGGACGGGCAGATCCAGTGGGCCGGGCTCCTCATCGGGCCCGGCACGCCGTTCGCCGTCGACCGGACCGGCCTCTCGGGCTGGGAGGACCTCCCCGAGTACGACTCCTCCGACGCCGACCGGCCGACCTCGCACGGAGCCTGGCCGGGTTCCCGGTTCGCCAAGCCGCGCAAGGTCGGCGGCACGATCGTGCTGATGCCGGGGTACCAGGAGGTCCCCGAGGCCCTCCGTGCGCTGCGCCAGTCGCTCGCCCTCCTCGACGAGGAGCGCTGGCTCACCGTCCGGCTGCACGGCGAGCTGCTCGCCGTACGGGCCCGGATCGCGCAGCGCGTCGTCCCTGCCGACCAGGGGTTCGCCACCCAGGGCAGCTCCCGCATGTCCGTCCAGTGGCTGGCCTCGGACCCGCGCCGGTACGTCGTCAACGAGCAGACGGTGAGCACCACGGCCCCGCAGCCCGAGTCCGGGCTCGTCTGGCCGCTCACGTTCCCGCTCAGCTGGGGCGAGGCGAAGAGCACGGGTGACGCCGTAGCCGTCAACACGGGTTCCGCGCCCTGCCATCCGGTGATCGTCTTCCGCGGTCCGTGCTCCTCTCCCACCGTCACCGAGCGGACGAGTCGCCGCCGTCTGCGGTACGCGATCGACCTGGCCGCCGGCGACGAGCTCGTCGTCGACACCGGCGCGGGCACGGTCATGCTCAACAACTCCGCGTCCCGTCGGCACACGGCGATGGCCGACTCCAACCCGGAGGAGCTGTTCGCGCTCGAACCGGGCCGCACCGAGCTGTCGTTCCGGCCCGACTGGGCCGCCCCGGAGGCCCAGATGACGATCCACTGGCGCAGCGCCGAGTGGTGACCGGCCCCTCCTGACCTCCCCGGGAACCCGCCGCCGGGGCCCGCGACCGCGCCCGGCAGCACCGCTCACCGGCACCACGGCTCGCGCCCGGCACCACCGGAACCACAGCTCGCACCGCTCGCGCCCCACGCGCCCGGCACCACCGCTAGCGCCCCACGCGCCCCACGCGCCTCCCGCGTAGCCGACGCCTCACGCGTAGCCGAGCCCGCTCTCCCCACCCGATCCCGCCGCCCCGACCCTCACGGAGAGGTGACCCATGACCGTACGCGCCGCTTGGCTCAAGACCACCGGCCAGACCCGCGAGGACACCCGGCTGACACTCGCCGCCCTGCTCACCCCCAGTGGCCAGAGCGCCGAGGAGACCCCGCTGCGCTCGCGGCCGGGCATCGTGCCGGGCGGCTTCGTCCTGACCGCCGGCTCCCCCATGCAGGGCATCGTCGGCACCGGCCGGGCGATCATCCAGGGCAAGGACACCGCCCAGGGCGCCTACCTCGTCGCCGTCACCTCCCCGGAGACCCTCACGCTCGGGGACGGCGACCCGCAGTTCGACCGGATCGACCTCGTCGAACTGGCCGTCGTGGACGACACCTACGACCGCACCGGTGCCACGGACGCGGTGGTGCGCCTGGTCAAGGGCACGCCCGCCGCCACCCCCACCGTGCCGGCGAGCGGCCCGGGGAGCACGATCCCGCTCTACTCGATCCTGGTGCCGAAGGGCACCTCGGCCGGCACCGGCGGCGTCCAGTGGAACACCGCCGCCGTCACCACCCTGCACTGGCCGGTCGTGGCCCTCGGCGGGATCCTGCCCGCGAGCGGCTTCAAGGGCGCGTACGTCGGCCAGTACCGCGACACCGCCGGCCTCCTCCAGCGCTGGGACGGCACGACCTGGGTGTCGTACCCGAAGCCGATCGGCGGCATCGCCCCGTCGACGACGACCACCGGCGGGTACTACGGCCAGTACCGCGACAGCTTCTACGGGCTGCAGCGCTGGGACGGGTACGTCTGGCAGGAGGCCGAGGGCATGGGGTCGATCCTGTTCAGCGCCTCGCAGACGGTGCAGCAGAGCATCCCCTCCGCCACCTGGACCCATGTCATCTTCCAGACCACGGACGTCCAGGACTCGACGGGCTGGAACGGTTCCACCACCTACACCGCCTGGCGCGCCGGCTGGTACCGGATCTCCGCCCACGTCGCCTGGGCCCCCGACTCCTCGGCCGGCATGCGCGGCGCGCGGCTGACGGTCAACGGCGTCGGCGTACCGCGCTGCACCTGGCTCACCCCGGCCGGCGACGGCGCCGTGACGGTCGGCGGCCAGGGCCTGATCAAGCTCGCCAAGGGCAACACCGTCCAGGTCATGGGCTACCAGACCTCGGGCGCCTCGCTGAGGACGCTCGGCGGCTCCGGGTACGCGGGCAACCTCTCCGCCGAGTGGATCAAGGCCTGACCGTTCCGCCCCCTCCACCCCCTCGCCCCACCCTCACATCCGAACGGAGCATCCCCATGAACCTGCGCAGCAGCTGGGTCGCCGAGACCGGCCAGACCCGCGAGGACACCCGCCTCACCCAGACCGGTGCGACGACGCTGACCAACCCCGTCCAGGTCCGCTCCGGCATCCTGCCGGGCTCGTACACCGGCCAGCACCGGCTCTCCGGCTTCTGGACCAAGGGCGCCTCCGCCATGACGGCGACCGTCGCCGAGGGCCGCGCCGTCGTCCAGGGCGAGATCTCCCAGGGCGCGTACCCGGTGGCCCTGCCCGCCTCCCAGGACGTCACCTTCGACCCGGGCGACGCCCAGTACGGCCGCATCGACCTGATCGTCATCCGGGTCTACGACAACCTGTACGACTCCTCGAACCGCAACGAGGCGAAGGTCGAGATCATCAAGGGCGTCGCGGCCCAGGCCCCGCAGCCCCCGGCCGTCCCGGCCCGCTGCCTCGCCCTGTACGAGGTGACCGTCCCGGCCACCGTCAGCGCGGGCAACGGCGGCATCCCGTGGGCCACCTCGCTCAAGGACCTGCGCACCCCGGTCGTCTCCCTGGGCGGCATCCTCCCGGTCGAGGGCCCGGTCTACCCTGGCGCCTTCCCGGGCCAGTACCAGGACTCCGGCGGCGCGCTCCAGCGCTGGGACGGCGGCGCCTGGGTGTCGTACCCGTCCGCGCTCGGCGGCATCGCCCCGGCCGGCGCGGTCACCACCGCCAGCTACACGGGCCAGTACCGGGACACCGCGGGCGGCCAGCTCCAGCGCTGGAACGGTACGGCGTGGACCTCGGCGGTGCCGGGGCCGTACTTCGTCGACAACGGCGACTACGGCGACACCACGTCGACCACCTACACCCCGACGCTCGCGGGGCGCATCACCAACCCCCTGGCGGTCAGCTTCATCGCCCCGCCGTCGCGGGCGATCGTCGTCCACTACGGCTGCAAGATGAAGTCGCGCGACGACCACTACGCCTACATGGCGCTGCGGCTCACCCAGGGCGCCACGGTCGTCAACGACCTGGACGACGAGTACGCGGTCACCGCCGCGAGCACCACCCTGCTCTCGGCCTCCGCCTCGCGCCGGCTGTCCAACCTGACGCCGGGCGCGACCTACACGCTCACCGCCCACTTCCGGATCCTCGCCAACACCCTCGGGCTCAAGGCCGGTTTCGACAACACCTTCATCAAGGTCGACCCGCTTCCGTGACCGCCGCCGCCACCCCACCTCTCCGGGAGACACCATGACCCTGCACACCGGCTGGCTCGCCCCCCAGGGGCAGACCCGCCAAGGCACCCGCCACATCGCGATCGGCGCCACGACCCCCGCCGGTCCGCTCAACGTCCGGTCCGGGATCCTGCCCGGCACCTATGACGGCAAGTACCGGGTCGGCGGCCTGTGGATGAGCGGCAACGGCCCGATGACCGCGACCGTCTACCACGGCCGGGCCGTCGTCCAGGGCCCCGCCGTCCAGGGCGCCTACCCCGTCGTGCTCGACCAGGACACCGTCGTCACCTTCTCCGACGGCGACCCGCTGAACCCCCGGGTCGACCTGGTCGTCCTGCGCGTGTACGACGGCCAGTACGACAGCTCGCAGCGGAGCGAGGCCGCCGTCGAGGTCGTCAAGGGCACCCCGGCGGCCGTCGCGGTGGCCCCGGCCGCGCCCCCGCTCTCGCTGCCCCTGTTCGCCGTCAAGGTGCCGGCGGGCACCTCCGCCGGCTCCGGCGGCATCCTCTGGACGGCGGGCGCCGTCACGGACCTGCGCGTCACCACGACCGGTGTCGGCGGGATCCTGCCCGTCTACAACAACTCGGCCGTGGCCGGCTCGTACCCGGGCCAGTACCAGGACAACGACGACTCGCACATCCTCCAGCGCTGGAACGGCACCGGCTGGGTCGCCTACCCGAGGGAGGTCGGCGGCGTCGCGCCCAACGGCGCGCTCTCCACGGGTGGTTACACCGGACAGTTCCGCGAGGCGAACGGCGTCCTCCAGCGCTGGAACGGCAGCAGCTGGCTGAACTACCACGCCCCGTACGACATCGAGACGATCACCACCGGCGCCACCGCGTCGACCGGCTGGACCCTGTCGTCGTTCGCGGGCCGCCGGGCCCGCTCCGGCGTCGTCACGATACGCGCGAGCATCACCCGCACCGGCGGGGACATCACCGCCAGCGCCATCGGCGGCATCTCCGACACCAACCTGTGCACCCTGCCGGCGGGCTGGGCCCCGAGCGGCACGTTCGAGGCCGTGGCCTCCGACAGCTGGGGCTCCGGCACCGCATCCATCTACAGCTCCGCGCAGATCACGCTGCGCGACTGGACCGGCAACGCCGTCATCCCCAACGGCAGGGTCCTCTACGTCTCCGCCACCTACGTCCTGTAAGGGGGGCCCGCCATGGCACTCGACACTCCCTACCGCGCGATCTTCTGCGACCTGCTGAGCGACCAGACCATCGACATCCTGCCCCTGCGGGACGTCCAGTTCGACGACTACATCGGCAAGGCCGGCTCGCTCTCCGGCACCATCCCGATCCCCGACCGGGCGATCGCCGCCCGCGTCCACCAGGTCGAGGAGGGCCGCACCGCGGTCTACCTGGAGCGCGGCGGCGACCTGTGGTGGGGCGGCATCATCTGGACCAGCACCCTGCAGAGCAACGAGCAGGGGGTGATGTCCCTGTCCATCCAGGCCGCCACCTTCGACTCGTACGCCGGCCGGCGGCGTATCCGCGAGAACATCAGCATCACCACGCCGACGGACCAGCTGGAGATCGCCCGCACCCTCTGGAAGACGCTCCAGAAGAACACCGACGGCAACATCCTGGTCAAGTACGGCGAGGAGCCCCCCTCCCTCGTCAACCGCACCGCGTCCTGGCGCACGGGGGACGAGACCCTCTACTCGGAGGCGCTCGATCAGCTCGCCGCCCTCGACAAGGGCTTCGAGCACCAGATCATGGTCTACCGGGACCCGGTCAGCGGGAAGCGGATCCGCCAGCTCCGGCTCGGCGCCCCCAAGATCCGTACCGGCGCCACCGACCTGGTCTTCGACCGGCCCGGCACGATCCTGTCGTACTCCTTCCCGCGCGACGCGACCCGCGGCGGCACCACCGCCGTGGCGCGCGGCGCGTCCATCAACAACAACGCCGCCGCCGAGTCCCGGCCGCTGTTCTCCGGCGAGAAGGAGTCCCCGCTCCTCGACGCCGGCTGGCCCCGGATCGACCTCTCCTCGGACCACAACGAGATCAGCGACAAGGCCACCCTGGAGAAGCTGGCCGCCAGCGAACTCCTCCAGGCCGCCGGCGCCGTCGTCATCCCCGAGATCACCATCCGGCTCGGCGGGGTGGTGCCGCCGGCGCTGCTCGGCCGCTCCGCGCGGATCCGGATCACCGACGAGTGGCACCCGTCGGGGCTCGACGCCCGCTACCGCATCATCGGTGTCAAGGTACGGCCCCCGGAGCGCGGCCGCCCCGACACCGCCGAGCTCTACCTTGAGGAGGCCTGATGCCCCAGCTGCCCGAGGACATCATCGACCGGCTCACCCAGATGGAGCGCCGCATCCAGGCGCTGTCCACGGCGGTCAACACCCGGCCCGCCATGAACGAGGTCACCGACGGCGCGCTCAACGTCAAGCTGCCGAACGGCACCTCGGTCCTCCAGGTCGGCAAGTGGGACGAGGACGAGGAGAAGCACGAGTACGGGGTGGCGCTCCGCCGCCAGACCGGCGAGCTGGCGCTCGCCCTCTTCAACGGCAGCGGCAGCGCCACCACCCGGCAGGTGCTGCGGCTCTACGACTCGTACCTCCACGAGATCTTCTCCGACGACATCACCGCCGGCGGTCTCGCGCGGCCCTGGCTCGCGATGCTGCCGCCGCAGGACGTCACCCCCGTGCGGTGGCCGCAGACCACCTCCACGGCCTGGACGACGATCGCCCGCTCGTACAACCCGATCTGGCAGCCGCGGATGCGGCTGCAGATGGAGACCCGGGTGGTGGGAACGGGCGCGACCGGCGAGGTCAAGGTCGTCGTCGACAGCGCGACCCAGTTCGGCGCCACCGTCGCCGCGGGCAGCGTCTTCGACGTGACCGACACCCTCGTCAGCGACATGACGACGCGCTTCGGCACCACCGCCAAGATCGAGATCCAGGCCCGGGTCGTCGGCACCGGCACCGTGTTCGCCCAGCCCATGCTCATGTACGGCACCCAGAGTTGAGCCACCCCGCCCACCACGGAGAGGAAACCGCATGATCATCGACCCGGCCCAGCCCTGGGGCGTGGCCATCGACTACGCCGGCCGCGCCACCGTCACCGAAGGCGGCCACACCGTCGACGTCCGCATCTACGACACCACGATGGGCGGCGCGCTGGAGGTGGACCCGATGACCGGCGAGTACCCGCAGGTCTACGTCACCGCCCAGCTCGGCGAGGCCGGCCAGGCCGGTTCCACGCTGCGCGGCAGCGGGCTCGTCATCCTCAACGCGCGGGGCGGTGTCCCGGTCGGCCCCGACCCGGAGGCCGTACGCGACGCCGTGGCGTCCGCGCTCGCCGACTTCGAGACCCGCCGGGCGGCCTACGCCGTGCTCTGCGCCACGTGGGCCCCGACGCCCCCGACGCCGGAGCCGACCCCCGAGCCGGAGCCCACCCCGGAGCCGACCCCCGAACCGGCCCCCGAGCCGGAGCCGACGCCCGCGCCCACGCCCGCCCCGGAGACGGGGCCGGAGACGGGGCCGGAGACGGAGCCGACCCCGAAGCAGGACCCGGACACGGCCCCGGCCCTGTAACCGCCCCGGCCGGCCACCCCGCCGCCGCCCCACCCGTACGCCCGCCCGGCACCTTCGTGCGGGCCTTTTTCATGTCCGGAGGACACCAGAGATGGCCACTCCCCTCCCCGCGGACCGGCTCGTCGCCGCACTCCGCGCCGAAGGCGTCACCGTCGTCGAACACCCCGGCTGGCGCTCCCACAACCGCAACCACACCGGCGCCTGGGGCCCGGTCACCGGCGTGATGATCCACCACACCGTCTCCACCGGCACCGCCTCCTCCGTCGAACTCTGCTTCAACGGCTACGAGGGCCTGCCCGGACCGCTCTGCCACGGCGTCATCGCCAAGGACGGCTCCGTCCACCTCGTCGCCAACGGACGCGCCAACCACGCCGGCGCCGGTGACCCGTCCGTCCTCCAGGCCGTGATCACCGAGACGTACGGCAGCCGGCCCCCGGCCCCCCGCGTCCACCAGGGCAGCCCCGGCGCCGTCGACGGGAACTCCCGCTTCTACGGCTTCGAGTGCGTCAACCTCGGCAACGGCACCGACCCCTGGCCGGCCGCCCAGCTCGACGCCATCGAACGGGTCTCCGCCGCCCTGTGCCGGGCCCACGGCTGGGGCGCCAAGTCGGTCATCGGCCACCTGGAGTGGTCCGACTGGAAGAGCGACCCCAAGGGCTTCGGCATGCCCACCCTCCGCGACCGGGTCCAGGCCCGGCTGGGGAAGGCCCCCGCCAAGAACACCCCCGGCAGCGGCAAGCCCGCCGCACCCCGCCTCCAGCCGTTCCCGGGCACCTCGTTCTTCCGCAGGGAGACGAGCTCCCCGGTCATCACGGCCATGGGCAGGCGGCTCGTCGCCGAGGGCTGCTCCGAGTACACCGTCGGCCCCAGCCCCCGCTGGGGCGAGGCCGACCGGCTCAGCTACGCGAAGTGGCAGCGCAAGCTCGGCTTCCGCGGCTCCGACGCCGACGGCGTCCCCGGCGCCGCGTCCTGGAGCGCCCTGAAGGTCCCGTACACGAAGGCCCCCTGAGCCGGGCCCCGCAACCCCGCAGGAAGGGAGAAGTTCCGATGTCCGATGCCGCCAAGCGCACGGCCCGCACCGTCCTCCAGTCCGCCGTCGGCATCGCCGTCGTGCTCCCCGCGATCGTCGACGCCTCCGGCCTCCCCGAGACCCTCCCCTGGGTCGCCGGGGCCCTGGCCGTCGCCGGCGGACTCACCCGGGTGATGGCCCTCGACGCGGTGCAGAACCTGCTGCCGTCCTGGCTGCGCAGCACCCCGGCCGAGGCAGGTGCCGATGACCGAGCCTGACCCGAACGACCCCGTGGCCGTCGTCCTCGAACTGGAACGGCTCCGCGGCACCCTGGAGGCCGGCTTCGCCAGGGTCGACGGCGCGCTCGCGCTGCTCGTGCAGCGCAGCGACCAGACCGACAAACAGCTGGCCGACCACGAGGCCCGCCTCGACGCCCTCGAACGCGCCCGCTGGCCCCTGACCAGCATCGCCGCGCTCGCCGCGAGCGCCGGAGTGCTCGTCGCGGTCTGGGAACTGGCCGCCCGCTGAGCCGGCGGCCGGACACGCCGAAGGGCGGCCACCCCATGGGGTGACCGCCCTTCGGTTTCGCACTACTTACTGGTTGTACGGACCGTAGTCGTAGTCCTCCAGCGGAACGGCCTGGCCGGAGCCCGAGCCGAACGGCGAGTAGTCGATGTCGTCGTAGCCGACGGCCGAGTACATCGCGGCCTTGGCCTCCTCGGTCGGCTCGACCCGGATGTTGCGGTAGCGGGACAGACCCGTACCGGCCGGGATGAGCTTACCGATGATGACGTTCTCCTTGAGGCCGATGAGGCTGTCGGACTTGGCGTTGATCGCCGCATCCGTCAGCACTCGGGTCGTCTCCTGGAAGGACGCCGCCGACAGCCACGACTCGGTGGCGAGCGAGGCCTTGGTGATACCCATCAGCTGCGGACGGCCGGAGGCGGGGTGACCGCCCTCGGTGACCACACGACGGTTCTCGGTCTCGAACTTCGAGCGCTCGACGAGCTCGCCCGGCAGCAGCTCCGCGTCGCCGGACTCGATGATCGTCACACGGCGCAGCATCTGCCGGATGATGATCTCGATGTGCTTGTCGTGGATCGACACACCCTGCGAGTTGTAGACCTTCTGGACCTCGGCGACCAGGTGGACCTGGACCGCGCGCTGACCGAGGATCCGCAGCACGTCGTGCGGGTTGGTGGCACCCACGGTGAGCTTCTGGCCCACCTCGACGTGGTCGCCCTCGCCCACGAGCAGACGGGCACGCTTCGAGATCGGGAACGCCGTCTCGTCGGTGCCGTCGTCCGGGGTGACGACGATCTTCTTGGTCTTCTCGGTCTCCTCGATACGGACGCGGCCGGCCGCCTCCGAGATCGGGGCGACACCCTTGGGCTGACGAGCCTCGAAGAGCTCGACGACACGGGGCAGACCCTGGGTGATGTCGTCACCGGCCACACCACCGGTGTGGAAGGTACGCATCGTCAGCTGGGTACCGGGCTCACCGATGGACTGGGCGGCGATGATGCCGACCGCCTCACCGATGTCGACCAGCTTGCCGGTGGCGAGCGAACGGCCGTAGCAGAACGCACAGGTGCCGACGGCGGACTCACAGGTCAGGACCGAGCGGGTCTTGACCTCCTCGACACCGGCGCCCACGAGGGCGTCGATGAGCACGTCACCCAGGTCGACGTTGGCCGGCGCGATGACCTTGCCGTCCACGACGACGTCCTCGGCGAGCATCCGCGCGTACACGGAGGTCTCGACGTCGTCCGTCTTGCGCAGCACGTTGTCGGCGCCGCGCTCGGCGATCCGCAGCTTCAGACCGCGCTCGGTGCCACAGTCCTCCTCGCGGATGATCACGTCCTGCGAGACGTCCACCAGACGACGGGTCAGGTAACCCGAGTCGGCGGTACGCAGGGCGGTGTCCGCCAGACCCTTACGGGCACCGTGCGTGGAGATGAAGTACTCCAGAACGGTGAGGCCCTCACGGAAGGACGCCTTGATGGGACGCGGGATCGTCTCGTTCTTGGCGTTCGACACCAGACCACGCATACCCGCGATCTGACGCATCTGCATCATGTTTCCTCGGGCACCCGAGTCGACCATCATGAAGATGGGGTTCGTCTTCGGGAAGTTCGCGTTCATCGCCTCGGCAACCTCGTTGGTCGCCTTGGTCCAGATCGCGATGAGCTCCTGAGTGCGCTCTTCCTTCGTGATGAGACCGCGCTCGTACTGCTTCTGGACCTTCTCGTCCTGCTCCTCGTAGCCCTTGACGATGGCCTTCTTGGCCTCGGGCACGACGACATCGGAGATGGCCACGGTGACACCGGAACGGGTCGCCCAGTAGAAGCCCGACGCCTTCAGGTTGTCGAGCGTCGCCGCCACGATGACCTTGGGGTACCGCTCGGCGAGGTCGTTGACGATCTCGGAGAGCTGCTTCTTGCCGACGGAGTAGTCGACGAACGGGTAGTCCTCGGGCAGCAGCTCGTTGAAGAGCGCGCGGCCCAGCGAGGTCCGCAGGCGGAACGAGTCACCCTGCTGCCACTCCGGCTCGCCCTCCTCCGTGACCGGGGGAACCCAGCCACGCGGAGCGACGGTGCCGACGGGGAAGCGGATGTCGATCTGCGACTGCAGCGCGAGCTCGCCGGCGTCGAACGCCATGATCGCCTCGGCCGTGGAGCCGAACGCGCGGCCCTCGCCCTTGGTGTCACGGAGCTCACCGTCGGTGGTCAGGAAGAACAGACCGAGGACCATGTCCTGGGTCGGCATCGTGACCGGACGGCCGTCGGCGGGCTTCAGGATGTTGTTCGAGGACAGCATCAGGATGCGGGCCTCGGCCTGCGCCTCCGCGGAGAGCGGCAGGTGCACGGCCATCTGGTCACCGTCGAAGTCCGCGTTGAACGCGGTGCAGACGAGCGGGTGGATCTGGATGGCCTTGCCCTCGACCAGCTGGGGCTCGAAGGCCTGGATGCCGAGGCGGTGCAGCGTGGGCGCACGGTTCAGCAGAACCGGGTGCTCGGCGATGACCTCTTCGAGGACGTCGTACACGACCGTGCGGCCGCGCTCGACCATCCGCTTGGCGCTCTTGATGTTCTGCGCGTGGTTCAGGTCGACCAGGCGCTTCATCACGAACGGCTTGAAGAGCTCCAGCGCCATGGCCTTCGGCAGACCGCACTGGTGCAGCTTCAGCTGCGGACCGACGACGATGACGGAACGCGCGGAGTAGTCCACACGCTTGCCGAGCAGGTTCTGACGGAAACGACCCTGCTTGCCCTTCAGCATGTCGCTGAGGGACTTCAGCGGACGGTTGCCGGGGCCCGTGACCGGGCGACCACGACGGCCGTTGTCGAAGAGGGCGTCGACCGCCTCCTGGAGCATCCGCTTCTCGTTGTTCACGATGATCTCGGGGGCACCGAGGTCGAGCAGACGCTTCAGACGGTTGTTGCGGTTGATCACGCGGCGGTACAGGTCGTTCAGGTCGGAGGTCGCGAAGCGGCCACCGTCCAGCTGCACCATCGGACGCAGGTCCGGCGGGATGACCGGCACGCAGTCGAGAACCATGCCCTTGGGGCTGTTCGCGGTCTGCAGGAACGCGGAGACGACCTTGAGGCGCTTGAGCGCACGGGTCTTCTTCTGGCCCTTGCCGGTACGGATGATCTCGCGGAGGCGCTCGGCCTCCTCCTCCAGGTCGAAGGACTCCAGGCGCTTCTGCAGCGCCGCGGCACCCATCGAACCGTCGAAGTACGTGCCGAAGCGGTCACGCAGCTCGCGGTAGAGGAGCTCGTCGCCCTCCAGGTCCTGGACCTTGAGGTTCTTGAAGCGCGACCAGACCTCGTCCAGACGGTCGATCTCGCGCTGCGCACGGTCGCGCAGCTGCTTCATCTCGCGCTCGGCACCCTCGCGCACCTTGCGGCGCACGTCGGCCTTGGCGCCCTCGGCCTCGAGCTCGCCGAGGTCGTTCTCGAGCTTCTTGGCGCGGGCCTCCAGGTCGGAGTCGCGACGGTTCTCGATCTGCTGACGCTCGACGGAGACGTGCGCCTCCAGCGAGGGCAGGTCACGCGTACGACGCTCGTCGTCGACGTACGTGATCATGTACGCCGCGAAGTAGATGACCTTCTCGAGGTCCTTCGGGGCGAGGTCGAGCAGGTAGCCAAGACGCGACGGAACGCCCTTGAAGTACCAGATGTGGGTGACGGGAGCGGCGAGCTCGATGTGGCCCATCCGCTCACGGCGCACCTTCGCGCGGGTGACCTCGACGCCACACCGCTCACAGATGATGCCCTTGAAGCGGACACGCTTGTACTTGCCGCAGTAGCACTCCCAGTCCCGGGTCGGACCGAAGATCTTCTCGCAGAAGAGTCCGTCCTTCTCGGGCTTGAGCGTGCGGTAGTTGATGGTCTCCGGCTTCTTGACCTCGCCGTGGCTCCACTGACGGATGTCGTCAGCGGTGGCCAGACCGATCCGGAGCTCGTCGAAGAAGTTGACGTCGAGCACTATGCGTCAATCCCTCTCAGGGTTGTAAGGCTTGGGGTCTGATACGGGGGTCCTGGGGCCGGCCGGGGACTCAGCGGTGAAACGCCGGGTCCCCGACCGAACTCCCGTCAGACCTCTTCGACGCTGCTCGGCTCGCGCCGGGACAGGTCGATGCCGAGCTCCTCCGCTGCGCGGAAGACGTCCTCGTCGGTGTCGCGCATCTCGATGGACATGCCGTCCGAGGACAGCACCTCCACGTTGAGGCACAGGGACTGCATCTCCTTGATGAGCACCTTGAAGGACTCGGGGATGCCGGGCTCAGGGATGTTCTCGCCCTTGACGATGGCCTCGTAGACCTTCACGCGGCCGGTCACGTCGTCGGACTTGATCGTCAGCAGCTCCTGGAGGGCGTAAGCGGCGCCGTACGCCTCCAGCGCCCACACCTCCATCTCACCGAAGCGCTGGCCACCGAACTGGGCCTTACCACCCAGCGGCTGCTGGGTGATCATCGAGTACGGTCCGGTCGAACGGGCGTGGAGCTTGTCGTCGACCAGGTGGTGGAGCTTGAGGATGTACATGTAACCGACCGAGACCGGGTCGGGGAACGGCTCGCCGGAGCGGCCGTCGAACAGCCTCGCCTTACCGGTCGGGAGCACCATGCGCTCGCCGTCGCGGTTCGGGATGGTGTGGTTCAGCAGACCCGCGAGCTCGTCCTCACGCGCACCGTCGAAGACCGGGGTGGCGACGTTGGTGCCGGGGGCGACCTTGTCGGCGCCGATCACCTGGAGGCGCTGCGCCCACTCGTCCGCGAGACCGGAGACGTCCCAGCCGCGGCTGGCGAGCCAGCCGAGGTGGATCTCCAGGACCTGTCCCGGGTTCATTCGGGACGGGACACCCAGCGGGTTGAGGATGATGTCGACCGGGGTGCCGTCCTCCAGGAACGGCATGTCCTCGATCGGCAGGATCTTCGAGATGACGCCCTTGTTGCCGTGACGGCCGGCGAGCTTGTCACCATCGGTGATCTTGCGCTTCTGGGCGACGTAGACGCGGACCAGCTGGTTCACGCCCGGGGGAAGCTCGTCGCCCTCCTCGCGGTCGAAGACGCGGACGCCGATGATCTTGCCGATCTCGCCGTGCGGCACCTTCAGCGAGGTGTCACGGACCTCACGGGCCTTCTCACCGAAGATCGCGCGGAGCAGGCGCTCCTCCGGCGTCAGCTCGGTCTCGCCCTTGGGCGTGACCTTGCCGACGAGGATGTCGCCGGCGACGACCTCGGCACCGATACGGATGATGCCGCGCTCGTCGAGGTCCGCGAGGACCTCCTCGGAGACGTTCGGGATGTCCCGGGTGATCTCCTCCGGGCCGAGCTTGGTGTCACGGGCGTCGACCTCGTGCTCCTCGATGTGGATCGAGGAGAGGACGTCGTCCTGCACGAGGCGCTGCGACAGGATGATCGCGTCCTCGTAGTTGTGACCCTCCCACGGCATGAACGCCACGAGCAGGTTCTTGCCGAGCGCCATCTCGCCGTCTTCGGTGGCGGGACCGTCGGCGAGGACCTGGCCCTCGATCACACGGTCGCCCTCGTCGACGACGACCTTCTGGTTGACCGAGGTGCCCTGGTTCGAGCGCGAGAACTTGTGCAGGCGGTACGTGATGTACGTGCCGTCGTCGTTGGCGACGGTGACGTAGTCCGCGGAGAGCTCCTGGACGACACCGTCCTTCTCGGCCTTGAGCACGTCGCCGGCGTCGGTGGCGCAGCGGTACTCCATGCCGGTGCCGACGAGCGGGGCCTCGGACTTGATCAGCGGAACGGCCTGACGCATCATGTTCGCGCCCATGAGGGCACGGTTGGCGTCGTCGTGCTCCAGGAACGGGATCATGGCGGTCGCGACCGACACCATCTGGCGCGGCGAGACGTCCATGTAGTCCACGTCCGACGGCTCGACGTAGTCGACCTCGCCACCACGCTTGCGGACCAGGACGCGGTTCTCGGTGAGGCGCAGTTCGTCGTCGAGCGCGGCGTTGGCCTGCGCGATGACGAAGCGGTCCTCCTCGTCGGCGGTGACGTAGTCGACCTCGTCGGTGACCGTACCGTCGATGACCTTGCGGTACGGCGTCTCGATGAAGCCGAACGCGTTGACGCGGCCGTACGAGGCGAGCGAACCGATCAGACCGATGTTCGGGCCTTCGGGGGTCTCGATCGGGCACATGCGTCCGTAGTGGGACGGGTGCACGTCTCGGACCTCGAAGCCGGCCCGCTCACGGGACAGACCACCAGGGCCCAGCGCCGAGAGACGACGCTTGTGCGTCAGACCCGACAGCGGGTTGTTCTGGTCCATGAACTGCGACAGCTGGCTGGTGCCGAAGAACTCCTTGATGGAGGCGACGACCGGCCGGATGTTGATCAGGGTCTGCGGCGTGATCGCCTCGACGTCCTGGGTGGTCATGCGCTCACGCACGACGCGCTCCATACGAGCCAGACCCGTGCGGACCTGGTTCTGGATGAGCTCGCCGACGTTGCGCAGACGACGGTTGCCGAAGTGGTCGATGTCGTCGGTCTCGACGACGATCTCGTTGCCGTTCTCACCGATCGTCTCGGTCTCGCCCGCGTGGAGCTTGACCAGGTACTTGATCGTGGCGATGACGTCGTCGGTGGTGAGCACGCCGGCGTCCAGCGGCTCGTCGGCGCCGAGCTTCTTGTTCACCTTGTAGCGGCCGACCTTGGCGAGGTCGTAGCGCTTCGGGTTGAAGTAGAGGTTCTCGAGCAGCGTCTGAGCGGCCTCGCGGGTCGGCGGCTCTCCCGGACGCAGCTTGCGGTAGATGTCGAGCAGCGCGTCGTCCTGGCCCTGGGTGTGGTCCTTCTCCAGGGTGGCGCGCATGGACTCGTACTCGCCGAACTCCTGGAGGATCTGCTCGGTGGTCCAGCCGAGAGCCTTGAGGAGGACGGTGACGGACTGCTTGCGCTTGCGGTCGATGCGGACACCGACCAGGTCGCGCTTGTCGATCTCCATCTCCAGCCAGGCACCCCGGGACGGGATGATCTTGGCCGAGAAGATGTCCTTGTCGGACGTCTTGTCGATGGAGGAGTCGAAGTAGACACCCGGCGAACGGACCAGCTGCGACACCACGACACGCTCGGTGCCGTTGATGACGAAGGTGCCCTTGTTCGTCATGAGCGGGAAGTCGCCCATGAAGACCGTCTGGGACTTGATCTCGCCGGTCTCGTTGTTGGTGAACTCGGCGGTGACGAAGAGCGGGGCGCCGTACGTGAAGTCACGGTCCTTGCACTCGTCGATCGAGTTCTTCGGCGGCTCGAAGCGGTGGTCGCGGAAGGTCAGCGACATCGACCCGGAGAAGTCCTCGATCGGCGAGATCTCCTCGAAGATCTCTTCCAGGCCGGACTTCCTGGGGACGTCCTGTCCCGACTCAAGGGCAGCCTCGACGCGAGCCTTCCAGGCGGCGTTGCCGAGCAGCCAGTCAAAGCTCTCGGTCTGCAGCGCGAGGAGGTTCGGAACCTCGAGGGGCTCCCTGATCTTTGCAAAAGAGATGCGCAGCGGGGCGGTGCTTGCGCCGTTGTTCGTATTGGTCGAGGCGTTGCGCGAGGCGGCCAAGAGGGGGTCCTTCCGAGGGCTCGGACTCACTACGCGCGTACCGGTCCCCAGCAATGCTTCACGGCAGACTTTTCCTGAGATGACCGAATGGCCAGGTCAGACGGGGTCGGTCCGAGAAGCGGATGCGAAGGTATGCCCCTGGTGACGGGCAGGGGGCAGCTAACAGGCAGCGCAAAGGGTCAGTGTAGCCACTTGGCTCACTGATGTCCAGGGCGAATAATTCGCGACCCTCGTTGCTCTCAACTCCGCGGTACCTCGCGCCGTGCGGCGCACCTCGATACTGCCCGTTCAGTCGTCGATCCATGCCTCGGAAACGGATCGTTGTGACGACGCGTCCTGAGAATTGCGCGCTGCGTGCGGTTCGTCAAGGCCCCCCGGTCTGCGGGGCGCACGGCGAAGATCACCATACTCCGCTCCCGGCGGCCCTCGGGCCCCCCGCCACGCCCTTCCCGGGGAACGCCGAAAGGCGACCACCCACAAGGGTGATCGCCTTTCGGTGCTCCCGCGTTACACGGGGGCAGGAGTCAGCTCAGCGAGCCGAAACGGCCTTACTTGACCGTGACGGAGGCGCCGGCGGCCTTGAGGGACTCGGCAGCCTTCTCGGCGGCCTCCTTCGCGACCTTCTCGAGGACCGGCTTCGGGGTGCCGTCGACGAGGTCCTTGGCCTCCTTGAGGCCCAGGGAGGTGAGCTCGCGCACGACCTTGATGACCTGGATCTTCTTGTCGCCCGCACCCTCGAGGATGACGTCGAACTCGTCCTGCTCCTCGACGGCCTCGGCGGCGGCCGGGGCGCCCGGGCCGGCAACGGCGACGGCCGCGGCGGCGGTGACGTCGAACTTCTCCTCGAAGGCCTTCACGAACTCGGAGAGCTCGATGAGGGTGAGCTCCTCGAACTGGGCGAGGAGTTCGTCCTGGGTGAGCTTCGCCATGATGGGCGATCCTTCCACTAATTCGGCAGGTGCCGGATGTATAGAGAGGCGGGCGTAACGGCCCGCTGCGACCCGCGCACTAGGCGGCGCGGATCAATGCGCGAGCCGAATTACTCGGCACCGCCCTGCTCGGCGAGCTTGACGCGAAGCGCCTCCGCGGTGCGGACGAACTTCGACGGCAGCGCCTGGAAGAGCGAGGCAGCCTGAGACTGCTTGCCCTTGAACGCGCCGGCCAGCTTGCTGAGCAGAACCTCGCGGGACTCGAGGTCCGCGAGCTTCTTGATCTCATCGGCGGAGAGCGCCTTACCATCAAGGACACCGCCCTTGATGATGAGGTTCGGGTTGTCCTTGGCGAAGTCACGCAGGCTCTTCGCCGACTCCACCGGGTCACCGGTGATGAAGGCGACCGCGGTCGGACCAGCGAAGTGCTCGTCCAGCGCGGTGATCCCGGCCTGGTTGGCCGCAATCTTGGTCAGCGTGTTCTTCACCACGGCGTACTGGGCGTTCTCACCGAGCGAACGACGCAGCGTCTTGAGCTGCGCGACGGTGAGACCCCGGTACTCGGTCAGCACGGCGGCGTTCGAGCTGCGGAACTGGTCCTCAAGCTCGGCTACCGCGGCAGCCTTGTCGGGCCTTGCCATAGAGCGTCGGCCTCCTTCCGGGTGATGAGGACCGCTCAGAAGGGGCTGCCACAACAAAAACGCCCCAAGCGCAGGCGCTCGGGGCTCAGCTCAACCGTGTCACAAGGACCAGGGAACTCTTCCACGATCACCTACGCGGGTCGTTCGCGTCTCAGCGAATCCTTCGGCCACCGCACCTTGACGGCACAGTGACGACCAGCGGTCTTTGGCTTCGTCGGAAGAGTACGTGACCGGGTCGCCCCGGGGCAAATCAGCCCTGACCGAGGCCTGCGTCGGCGCCGTCCCCGAGGCCCTCACCGATGCCCTTCAGCATCTCCATGAAGTCGAAGGTGTCCTTGGCCGGCGGTGCCTCGACCGCGGTCTCGGTGCCGTAGTCCGAGTAGAACGCGGTCATGTTCATCGAGCCCTCGGGCATCTTCATGCCGACGACCATCTTGACCGGGTAGCCGTCCCCGTCGACCCAGAGCTCGGTGTCGTAGCCCTTGATCCCGGAGTCCTTCATGGTCGCGACGAGCTTGTCGCGGTCCGCCTCGGGCAGGCCTTCCAGGCCCTTGTTGGCGTCCAGCATGTCCTCGAAGGCGATCGAGCCCTTGTAGTGCTGGGCCTCGACGCCCTCGACCTTCTCCGGGCCTACGTGCTTGATGCCCGGGGCCTCCAGGAGGAGCGCGAGCTGCTGGGCCGGGTCCTGGTTCATGCCGCCCAGGCCCTGGGTCATCTGCTTCTGCAGGGCGGCGTCGCCGGACTCCTTCGCCATCCCGGCGAAGTCCATCTTCATCCAGCGCTTGCCGTCCATCTCGGCGGCCTGCTCGGCGCCCATGTCCATGTACATGACGTTGTCACGCATGATCATGCGGATCTTCTCGGGCATTCCGGCCGCGCCCGCGTCGGCGAACATGCCGCCGGACATGGTCACGTCCATCGCGGCCGGGTTCCAGGCCTGCACCCCGGTCATCGTCGTGGTGCCGGAGCCGAGGCCGGCGCCCTTCATCTCGATCGTCATCCGGATCTTCGCGGCCTTGGCCTCGGAGGTCTTCGCGTACGCGGCCCGGATGACCTTCGTGGCGGCCTCCAGGCTCTGCGTCTGCGGCTTGGCGGGCGATTCGGCCGCCTTCCCGTCGCCGTCCTGACAGCCCGCGACCCCCGTCGCCACGGCCAGGGCCGTCAGGGCGACGCCCGTGCGCTTCCACGTGGACATGTTCATGAGTGTTCCCCACCCCTTGATCAACGTCTTCGTCGTCCCTCGAACCGTAACAAAGAACAGGCCCCCGCCTCTCCGAGGAGAGGCGGGGGCCTGTCGACCACTCAGTGAACCGATGGGGTTCAGACCGCGGCCGGGTCCTCCTCGACGAGGAGGTTGCGGGTGCGGTTGGAGTCCAGCGGGATGCCGGGGCCCATCGTCGTCGTCAGGGTCGCCTTCTTGATGTAGCGGCCCTTGGCGGCGGACGGCTTCAGACGGAGGATCTCCTCCAGAGCCGCGGCGTAGTTCTCGACCAGCTTCGTCTCGTCGAAGGAGACCTTGCCGATGATGAAGTGCAGGTTCGAGTGCTTGTCGACGCGGAACTCGATCTTGCCGCCCTTGATCTCGTTGACGGCCTTCGCGACGTCGGGGGTCACGGTGCCGACCTTGGGGTTCGGCATCAGACCACGCGGGCCGAGGACGCGGCCGAGGCGGCCGACCTTGCCCATGAGGTCCGGGGTGGCCACCACGGCGTCGAACTCGTTCAGGCGGTTGCCCTTGGAGATCTCGTCGATGAGCTCGTCGGAGCCGACGATGTCGGCGCCCGCGGCGATCGCGGCCTCGGCACGGTCACCGGTCGCGAAGACCAGGACCCGGGCGGTCTTGCCGGTGCCGTGCGGAAGGTTCACGGTGCCACGGACCATCTGGTCGGCCTTGCGCGGGTCGACACCCAGGCGGAAGGCGACCTCGACGGTGCCGTCGAACTTCGTGGTGGCGGTGTCCTTGGCGATGCGGACGGCCTCGAGGGGGGCGTAGTTCCGCTCCCGGTCGATCTTGGCGTCCGCGCCGCGGAGAGCCTTGCTGCGCTTCACTTCTGCTCCTGTTGGTTCAGGTATGGAGTCGTGGTGCGGGCCGCGCCGGCCCTACCACTAGGTCACGAGGGGGGTGATCAGCCCTCGACCGTGATGCCCATGGAACGGGCGGTGCCGGCGATGATCTTCGACGCGGCGTCAAGGTCGTTGGCGTTCAGGTCGGGGAGCTTGACCGTGGCGATCTCGCGGACCTGGGCGGCCGTGAGCTTCGCGACCTTGGTCTTGTGCGGCTCGCCGGAGCCCTTGTCCACACCCGCGGCCTTGAGGATCAGCTTGGCGGCCGGCGGAGTCTTGGTGATGAAGGTGAAGGTGCGGTCTTCGTAGACCGTGATCTCCACCGGCACGACCATGCCACGCTGCGACTCGGTCGCGGCGTTGTAGGCCTTGCAGAACTCCATGATGTTGACGCCGTGCTGGCCCAGCGCGGGACCGACCGGCGGGGCCGGGTTGGCCGCACCAGCGTTGATCTGGAGCTTGATAAGCCCCGTGACCTTCTTCTTCTTGGGAGGCATTGCTCTCTCCGGGTCCTAGTGAGAGTGTTCAGCCCGCCATCCGGTCATCCGGATGGAGGCATACCGCACAACGATAACGGGTATAGACGCGCGGCTAAAAACCGAGCAGGTCAGAGCGGCTGCGAGAGCCACTCTGACCTGGTCGGAAACCTATGAGATTCAGTTCTTCTGGATCTGGTCGAAGCTGAGCTCGACCGGGGTCTCGCGACCGAAGATCTCGACGAGGCCCTTGACCTTCTTCGAGTCGGGGTTGATCTCGTTGATCGTCGCCTGGAGGGTGGCGAAGGGGCCGTCGGTGACGGTGACCGAGTCGCCGACCTCGAAGTCCAGGACCTGGACCTCCAGCTTGCGGGCCGGAGCCGGCTTGCCCTCGGCCTCGGCGGCCTCGCGGGCGGCCTTCTCCTCGGCCTCCGGGGCGAGCATCTTGACGATCTCGTCCAGGGTCAGCGGGTACGGGTCGTAGGCGTTGCCCACGAAGCCGGTGACGCCGGGGGTGTTGCGGACGACGCCCCAGGACTCGTTCGTCAGGTCCATGCGGACGAGAACGTAGCCGGGAAGCTTGTTCTGCTTGACGTTCTTCCGCTCGCCGCCCTTGATCTGGACGATCTCTTCCTCGGGGACCTCGGCCTGGTAGATGAAGTCCTCGACGTTGAGCGAGACGGCGCGCTGCTCGAGGTTGGCCTTCACGCGCTTCTCGTAGCCCGCGTAGGTGTGGATGACGTACCACTCGCCGGGGAGGGTGCGCAGCTCCTCGCGGAGCGCGGCGACCGGGTCGACCGGGGCGGCCGGCTCGGCCTCCTCGTCGGTCTCTTCCTCGGCGTCCTCGTCCTCGGCGTCCTCGGTGTCCTCGTCCTCGACGGTCTCGTCGTCGTCGCCCTCGGCGTCGTCGGCGTCCTCGTCGGTCTCCGGCTCGTCCTGGTCCTCGTCCTCGATCTCGAGGGCGGCTTCCTCGGCGGCCTCGCCGGCAGCGTCGTCAGCAGCGTCGGCCTGGTCCTCGTCGGCGGCCTCGACGATGTCCAGCTCGTCCTCGACGGACTCGGACTCGAAGGCGTCGTTCAGGTTCGCGTCAGACACGGTGGCTGCTTCTTCCTGCGATACAGATGGGGTGGAACAAAAAGTCAGCCGAAGACGTACTTGACTGCTTCCTGGAAGCCATAGTCAATCACGGTAACGAGGCCGATCATGATGACGACGAAGATGATCACCACGGTGGTGTACGTCGACAGCTGGCTGCGCGTGGGCCAGACGACCTTGCGGAGCTCTGCGACGATCTGTCGGTAGAAGAGCGCGAGACGGCCCAGGGGGCCCTTCTTTCCGCGCTTGCCGCCCTTACGGGACTTCTTCTTCGACTCGGAGGCCTCGTCATCGGCATCAGGCATGTCGATGGAGCCTACGGCGTCCGTCACGATCTCTCACCTGATTCCGGGTCGGCCGTGCCGCGCCCGGGATGGAGCCGCACGGCGGTGCAATGAAGTACGTACATGCGCACAACACCTGGCGGTGTGTGTAGCAGGGCCGGAGGGACTTGAACCCCCAACCGCCGGTTTTGGAGACCGGTGCTCTACCAATTGAGCTACGACCCTTTGTTGGTGTCCCTCAACCTACCGCATCGTGAGATGTGGTCGGTGCGGGCCAACGAGCAGTGAGCATACGTGGTCGGAGGGCCCCGCGTCGAACAGGAACCGCGACCGACCTGCTGTCGGACGCGCGTACGACCGGGAATGACCGTTCCTGTCCGGTCCGTGAAACCTGTGTGCCGGGCCTTGAAGCGGTCTGGGACGATGGGCCGTATGAGCGCTGCTACCCCTCCCACCGAGCGTCGGGTCTCCGCCCGGATCGGTGCGATCTCCGAGTCCGCCACCCTCGCCGTCGACGCCAAGGCCAAGGCCCTCAAGGCCGCCGGGCGCCCGGTGATCGGTTTCGGCGCCGGTGAGCCCGACTTCCCGACCCCGGACTACATCGTCGACGCGGCCGTCGAGGCCTGCAAGAACCCGAAGTACCACCGCTACACGCCGGCCGGCGGTCTGCCGGAGCTGAAGTCCGCCATCGCCGCCAAGACGCTGCGCGACTCCGGCTACGAGGTGGACGCCTCCCAGGTCCTGGTGACCAACGGCGGCAAGCAGGCCATCTACGAGGCGTTCGCCGCGATCCTCGACCCGGGCGACGAGGTCATCGTCCCGGCGCCGTACTGGACGACGTACCCCGAGTCGATCCGCCTCGCGGGCGGTGTCCCGGTGGAGGTCGTGGCCGACGAGACCACCGGCTACCGGGTCTCCGTCGAGCAGCTGGAGGCGGCCCGCACCGAGCGGACCAAGGTCGTCCTCTTCGTCTCGCCGTCCAACCCGACCGGCGCGGTGTACCCCGAGGCCGACGCCGAGGCGATCGGCCGCTGGGCCGTCGAGCACGGCCTGTGGGTCCTGACCGACGAGATCTACGAGCACCTGGTCTACGGCGACGCGAAGTTCACCTCGCTCCCCGCGATCGTCCCCGAGCTGCGCGACAAGTGCATCGTGGTCAACGGTGTGGCGAAGACGTACGCGATGACGGGCTGGCGCGTCGGGTGGATCGTGGGCCCGAAGGACGTCGTGAAGGCCGCGACGAACCTGCAGTCGCACGCCACGTCCAACGTGAGCAACGTGGCGCAGATCGCCGCCCTCGCCGCCGTCTCGGGGAACCTGGACGCCGTCGCGGAGATGCGCACCGCCTTCGACCGGCGCCGCCAGACCATCGTGCGGATGCTGAACGAGATCGAGGGCGTGTACTGCCCGACGCCGGAGGGCGCGTTCTACGCGTACCCGTCGGTGAAGGGGCTGCTCGGCAAGGAGATCCGCGGCAAGCGTCCGCAGACCTCGGTCGAGCTGGCCGCCCTGATCCTCGACGAGGCCGAGGTCGCGGTCGTCCCGGGCGAGGCCTTCGGCACGCCGGGCTACCTGCGCCTGTCGTACGCGCTGGGCGACGAGGACCTGGTGGAGGGCGTGTCCCGCGTCCAGAAGCTCCTCGCCGAGGCGACCGACTGAGCGGTCCCCGCATCCGGTGACACCGGGCCCCTGGTTCTTCGGAACCGGGGGCCCGTTTTTGCGTTCTAGCAAGGTCCCGATCGGGGAAAGGGGGTGCCCTGGTCCATTCGGGTGCGGCAGGATCGATCGATGCAGGCCTTTTCAGAGGGACACCCCCCGAACCCCCCGAACGACTACCGCGATCTCACCCTGTTGCCCAAGGCCCATCTGCACCTGCACTTCACCGGTTCGATGCGGCCCACGACCCTCATCGAGCTGGCCGACAAGTACGGCGTGCACCTTCCCGAGGCGCTGAGCAGCGGTACGCCTCCCAGACTGCGGGCGACGGACGAGCGCGGCTGGTTCCGCTTCCAGCGGCTGTACGACATCGCCCGCTCCTGCCTCCGCTCCCCCGAGGACATCCAGCGGCTCGTCCGCGAGGCGGCCCAGGAGGACGTCAGGGACGGTTCGGGGTGGCTGGAGATCCAGGTCGACCCCACCTCGTACGCCCCGCACCTGGGCGGGCTCATCCCGGCCCTGGAGATCATCCTGGACGCGGTCGCGGCGGCCTCCCGGGAGACCGGACTCGGGATGCGGGTGCTCGTCGCGGCGAACCGGATGAAGCACCCCCTGGAGGCCCGTACGCTCGCCCGGCTCGCGGTCCGGTTCGCGGACCGGGGCGTGGTCGGCTTCGGGCTCTCCAACGACGAGCGCCGGGGCATGGCGCGGGACTTCGACCGGGCCTTCGCCATCGCCCGCGAGGGCGGACTGCTCGCGGCCCCGCACGGCGGCGAGCTGACGGGCCCCGCCTCGGTACGCGACTGCCTGGACGACCTGCGGGCGGCGCGGGTCGGTCACGGGGTGCGGTCGGCGGAGGACCCGCGGCTCCTCCGCAAGCTCGCGGAGCGCGGGGTGACCTGCGAGGTCTGCCCGGCGTCGAACGTGGCCCTGGGGGTGTACGAGAAGCACGAGGACGTACCGCTGCGGACCCTCTTCGAGGCGGGGGTGCCGATGGCACTCGGCGCGGACGACCCGCTGCTCTTCGGGTCACGGCTCGCGGCGCAGTACGAGATCGCCCGCCGGCACCACGGGTTCACGGACGCGGAGCTGGCGGAGCTGGCCCGGCAGTCGGTGCGGGGCTCGGCCGCGCCGCAGGGCATCCGGGCGAAGCTGCTCGCGGGGATCGACGATTGGATCGCTAACTGATCCCCCGGATCAGCGTGCGGGCGATCGAGCGGGCGAAGTCGTCGAGGGAGTCGGGCGGTCTGCGGTCCGGGCTCGCCTCCCAGACGAAGGCGCGCTGGACGCAGGCGCCGAGGAGCAGGGACGCGGCGGCCAACGGGTCGGCGTCGGCGGCGATGCGGCCGTGCCGCTGCTCGGCGCGCAGATAGGCGGCGAGGCCTTCGACAGGCTTGTGGGGTCCGCTGCCGTAGGTGCGCATGGCCTCCTCGTGGCGCTGCTTGAGCTGCGGCTCCGCGTAGAGGGAGGCGAGGACCGGGAAGGTCTGCTCGTAGAAGAGGGCGGCCCGGCGGGCGATCTCGGTGAGGTTCTCCTCGACGGTACGGCCGCCGGGGTCGGCGACGAGCGTGCCCAGGAGTCCGCCCAGCTGGGGAAGGCGCTCGCCGAGGACGGCGAGGAAGAGCTCCTCCTTGCTGGTGAAGTACTTGTAGAGCGCGGCCTCCGAGCAGCCCGCGGCCCTGGCGATCTCCTTGGTCGTGGTGCGGGCGAGCCCCACGGACCCCATGAGGTCGCGGGCGGCGTCGACGATCCGTACCCGGGTCGGCTTCTGTTCCATGCATCCTCCAGCCACGCTTGACGCGTGAGTGAGTATCCACCCACCCTGGGGTGAGTGAACACTTACCCACCCCGGGAGGGTGCGACATGAAGCTCACAGTCTTCGGTGCGACCGGCGGCATCGGCCGGGAGATCGTCGGCCAGGCGCTGGCCTCGGGCCACGAGGTGACGGCGGTGGTGCGGAACCCGGCGGGGCTCACGGCGTCCGGCGCCCGGCTCACGGTCCTCCGCGCCGATCTGACCGACCCCGAGGAACTGCGCGGGGCGGTCAAGGGCCGGGACGCGGTCCTCTCGGGTCTCGGGGCCCGCGGCCGGCGGGACGCGGGCGTCGCCGCCCGGCTGACCCGCTCGGTGCTCACGGCCATGGAGGCGGAGAAGGTGCGGCGCCTGCTGGTGGTCAGCGCGGCCCCGCTCGGCCCGGTCCCGGACGGTCAGGCCCTGGTCGACAGAGCCGTCCTCGCGATCGTCAACTCCGTCCTGAAGGACACTTACGACGACCTGCGGGTCATGGAGTCGGACCTCGCCGCCAGCACCGCGGACTGGACCTCCGTACGCCCGCCCAAGCTGACGGACCAGCAGGTCACCGGGCGCTACCGCACGGTCGTCGGCGGCACCCCGCCCCGCGGCAGGTCGCTCGCGCGCGCGGACGTGGCCCACGCGATGCTGGCGATGATCGACGACCCGGCGACGGTCAAGCAGGGTGTGGGCGTCGCCTACTAGGGCACGTCCGTCAGAGCGCGACGCCCACCGTGACGGGCTCGTTGACGAGGGTGATCCCGAAGGCCTCGTGGACCCCGGCGACGACCTCGCGGGCGAGCGCGAGCAGGTCCTCGGTGGTCGCCTCGCCCCGGTTGGTCAGGGCGAGCGTGTGCTTGGTGGAGATCCGCGCGGGCCCGGAGCCGTACCCCTTGGTGAACCCGGCCCGGTCGATCAGCCAGGCGGCGGAGGTCTTCACCGCGCCGTCCCCGCCCGCGGGGAAGGCCGGCGGGGTGACGTCCGCGCCGAGCCGCCCGGCCACGCGCGCGAGGAAGTCGTCGTACTCCGCCGCCGTGAGGATCGGGTTGGTGAAGAAGGAGCCCGCGGACCAGGTGTCGTGGTCCTCCGGGTCCAGGACCATGCCCTTGCCGGCGCGCAGCGCGAGGACGGTCTCACGGGCCTTCGCGAGCGGCACCCGCTCGCCGGCCTCGACGCCGAGGGTCCGGGCGGTCTCCGCGTACTTGATCGGGGCGGACAGCCCGTCCGCGTCCTCCAGCTCGAAGCGGACCCGCAGCACCACGTACCGCTCGGGGTGGTCCTTGAAGAGGCTGTGCCGGTACGAGAAGGCGCACTCGGCGTTGGTGAGGGTGACGGTCTCCTCGGTGCGCCGGTCGTAGGCGACGACCTCGGTCACGGTGGCGGAGACGTCCTGGCCGTACGCGCCGACGTTCTGGATCGGTGTCGCACCGGCCGAACCGGGGATGCCGGCCAGGCACTCGATCCCGGCGAGTCCGGCCTCGACGGTCCGGGCGACGGCATCGGTCCAGACCTCGCCGGCGGCGAGCTCCAGCCGGGTCCCGTCGAGGGAGAAGCCGGTGGTGGCGATCCGCAGCGCGGTGCCGTCGAAGCCCTTGTCCCCGATGACGAGGTTGGAGCCGCCGCCGATGATCAGCAGCGGCGTCCCCGCGGCGTCGGCCTCGCGGACGGCCGCGACCACCTCGTCGTCGGTGGTGGCGGTGACCAGCCGGGTGGCGGGACCGCCGAGCCGGAAGGTGGTCAGGGGCGCGAGGGGGGCGTCGTGGAGAGGCTGCACGCGCTCAAGAGTACTTATCCATTGCGCACGCAATGGATAAGTACTCCCGTCGGCGTCAGGCGAGCGCGACCACGGCCCGGCTCATCCCGAGCACCTTCTGCCCGGCGCACATGGCGATGAGGTCGACCCGCACCCGCTGGTCGTCCAGCTTGGCGGCGACCTTGGCGCTGACCTCGACGGTGGCGCCGAGGTCGTCGTTGGGGACGACGACGGGCCTGGTGAAGCGGACGCCGTACTCGACGACGGCGGCGGGGTCGCCGGCCCAGTCGGTGACGACGCGGATCGCCTCGGCCATGGTGAACATGCCGTGGGCGATGACGTCGGGGAGGCCGACCTCCACCGCGAACTTCTCGTTCCAGTGGATGGGGTTGAAGTCCCCGGAGGCGCCGGCGTACCGGACGAGCGTGGCGCGCGTCACGGGAAAGGTCTGCGCGGGCAGCTCGGTGCCGACCTCGACCTCGTCGTAGCTGATCTTCGCGGTCATGGTCAGGCCCCCTCGGGTGCGCGGGAGACGAGCTTGGTCCAGGCGGTCACGACGTGCTCGCCGGAGGCGTCGTGGACCTCGCCGCGGATGTCCAGGATGTCGTTGCCCGCCATGGACTTGATCGCCTCGATGGTGGAGGTGACCGAGAGCCGGTCCCCGGCGCGTACCGGCCGGGTGTAGGCGAACTTCTGGTCGCCGTGGACGACCCGGCTGTAGTCGAGGCCCAGCTGCGGGTCCTCGATCACGGCGCCGGCCGCCTTGAACGTGATGGCGAACACGAAGGTGGGCGGGGCGATCACATCGGAATGCCCGAGCGCCTTGGCCGCCTCGATGTCGGTGTACGCGGGATTGGCGTCGCCGATCGCCTCGGCGAACTCGCGGATCTTCTCGCGGCCGACCTCGTAGGGCGGGGTGGGCGGATAGGTCCGACCCACGAAGGACTGGTCGAGCGCCATGGACTCGATACCTCCTGGATTTGTTGCCGACAAACGACACGAGGCCGCCCCCGGGTGGGGACGGCCTCGTGTACGAGCCTGATTAGCGCGTCTCGCGGTGCGCCGTGTGAGAGTTGCAGCGAGGGCAGTGCTTCTTCATCTCAAGACGGTCCGGGTTGTTACGCCGGTTCTTCTTGGTGATGTAGTTCCGCTCCTTGCACTCCACGCAGGCCAGCGTGATCTTCGGGCGGACGTCGGTGGCAGCCACGTGAGTGCTCCTTGGACGGACGGTGGGACGGATGAACGCATAAAAGGGTAGCCGATCGAAGGACCGACCCCGCAATCGGCTACCGTGTGTAGCGGTGACCGGACTTGAACCGGTGACACAGCGATTATGAGCCGCTTGCTCTACCGACTGAGCTACACCGCTTTGATGATCCGGATCCCACCCGAGGGTGGGTTCCTTCTCACCAGAGCCCCAATACGGAATCGAACCGTAGACCTTCTCCTTACCATGGAGACGCTCTACCGACTGAGCTATTGGGGCGAGCGAGGAAGACATTACACGGTCCCCGGCCCATCGCCCAAATCCGTTTCGCGGGCCCCGCCCGACGGTCCTCACCAGGCGTCACGTACGCCACTCGTGGCCTCATCGGTACGACTATTGCGCTCCTCCTCGAAGCTCGGGGCGAGCGCCCCTAGGCTCGGCCCACGCTGCGTGATCTTGATCTTGAGGAGCCTTGAGGAGCCCCGTGTCAGCCGAAAGCAAGCAGCCCCAGCCGCCCGACGACGGGGCCGCCACCACCGCCGACTCGACCTCGCTGCTGCTCTCCCACGCGCGGCTCACCGACGGACGGACCGTGGACGTCCGGCTCGTCGGCGGCCGCATCGAGGCGGTCGGCACGGCCGGCAGCCTCACCGCCGTGGGCGCGCGCGTGGACCTCACCGGCTATCTGCTGCTGCCCGCCGCCGCCGAACCCCACGCCCACGCCGACACCGCGCTCTCCGCCGACTCCCCCGGGCCCGTCTCGTACGCCCCCGAGGACGTGCAGCGCCGGGCCACCGAGGCGGCGCTGCTCCAGCTCGGCCACGGCTCGACCGCGCAACGCGCGCACGTGCGGATCGGCGACGTGCACGCGCTCGGCCCGCTCGAAGCCGTCCTCCAGGCCCGGCGCTCGCTGCGCGGCCTGGTGGACCTGACCGCGGTCGCGGTGCCCCGGCTGCTCACCGGGGTGGCCGGAGCGGACGGACTGGCGATGTTGCGGGACGCGGTGAAGATGGGCGCCGGAGTGGTCGGCGGCTGTCCGGACCTCGACCCGGACCCGGCCGGATACGTGGAGGCGGTCCTGGAGGTCGCGGCCGAGCACGGCGTCCCGGTCGACCTGCACACGGACGGGGACGACCCGGCCCGGCTGGCCCGGCTCGCGGCGATGGCCGGCGGGCTGCGGCCCGGGGTGACGATCGGACCGTGCGCGGGGCTCGGGCGGCTCCCCGCCGACGCGGCGCGGCGGACGGCGGACGGTCTGGCGGCGGCCGGGGTGACGGTGGTGTGTCTGCCGCAGGGTGGCTGCGGGGGAACCGAGCGGCGCGGGGCGGCGCCGGTGCGGCTGCTGCGGGCGGCCGGGGTGCGGGTCGCGGCCGGCAGCGGGGCGCTGCGGGACGTGGCCAATCCGGTGGGGCGCGGCGATCCGCTGGAGGCGGCGTACCTGCTCGCCTCGCTGGGCGGGCTGCCGCCCGAGGAGGCGTACGCGGCGGTGAGCGCGGAGGCGCGGGCCGCGATGGGGCTGCCGGAGGTGCGGGTGGAGGCCGGTTTCCCGGCGGAGCTGCTCGCGGTGCGGGGTGAGCGCCTGGCGGGCGTGCTGTCCCTGGCGTACAGCCGGATCGTGGTGCACCGGGGCCGGGTGGTGGCCCGAACGAGCGCGGTGCGGGAGTACTGCGACTCGGCGGCGGCGCTCGATCTGCCGCGCCAGGCGCGCCCGGAGCGGCCGCCCGAGCCGGGAAGCCCTCCGGCCGGTCCCGTCGTACGGTCGTGAGTATGCGCATCGTCATCGCTGGAGGACACGGACAGATCGCCCTGCGCCTGGAGAGGCTGCTCTCGGCGGGCGGGCACGAGGTCGCGGGGATCATCCGCAGACCGGAGCAGGCGGGAGACCTGCGGGACGCGGGGGCGGAACCCGTCGTCCTGGACCTGGAGTCGGCGTCGGTGGAGATGGTCGCCGCGGTGCTGCAGGGCGCCGACGCGGCGGTCTTCGCGGCGGGCGCGGGCCCCGGGAGCACCGTGGACCGCAAGGACACGGTGGACCGCGCGGCGGCGGTGCTGTTCGCCGACGCGGCGGTACGGGCGGGCGTGCGCCGCTACCTCGTCGTCTCCTCGATGGGCGCGGACGCGACCCACCCGGGCGACGAGGTCTTCGACGTCTATCTGCGCGCCAAGGGCGCGGCCGACGACGAGGTCCGCTCGCGTACGGCCCTGGACTGGACGATCCTGCGCCCCGGCAGCCTCACGAACGACGCGGGTACCGGTCTGGTCCGCCTGGAGGCCCGCACGGGCCGCGGGCCGGTCCCGCGCGACGACGTGGCCGCGACCCTCGCGGAACTCCTGGACACCCCGGCGACGGCCGGCCTGACGCTGGAACTGATCGCGGGCTCGACGCCGCTCTCGGTGGCGGTGAAGGACGTGGCCGGAAACTGACCCGGACAACGCGAGAAGGTCCCCGGTGCAAGCACCGGGGACCTTCCGTATCGCGTGGCGACGCCAGGATTCGAACCTGGGTAGGCTAAGCCGACGGATTTACAGACTCCTGACGATCGCACCTCAGCACCGCAGTTGACCTGCGCAGGGTCCATATCAGGGGCGCAAGGCCGAGCTCTCCGTCCGCGGCACGTCCAGAGAGTGGCCGCGAGGCGCCAAGCGTCACCACCAACGCCCCAACAGAGTGCCACCCCACCTGGTCGACGCCATGACCACCTCGGCAAGGCGACGCTGACGGGTTCTTGAGTCCCACAGCATGCGGCCCGGTCACCGAGGTAGCGTCTGGGGCACCTGGGAGGGACGGATATGCGGGTAAATCCCACGCACCGCGTCGAGCACTCTGGCATGTCGTGGATTGACCATCTCGTGCATGAAGAATTGGGATGGATTTTCCGCGCCCAGGAAACGTCGGACTTCGGGATTGACGCCCAGATAGAAATCGTCGACACCTCGAATGCTACAGGGCAACTCATTGGCGTCCAGATTAAGGCAGGCCTCAGCTACTTCCAGAAGGCCACCGAGGATGGCTGGTGGTTCACTTGCAGTGCCGACCACACGTCGTACTGGCTGGGGCATTCTCTTCCGGTTGTTGTGATGATCTATCACCCGGAGGAAAAGATCGTCTACTGGCAGCACGTCAGCCGTCAAACTGTGCAGGTAACGGGGAAGGGGGCAAAGATCCACGTACCCCGCAGCCAGAAGCTTCTCGGCGCTTCCAAAAAGGCACTTCAACCGCTAGCCCGATCCGCATCCGAAGCGCCTGCCCTCGAAGACTGGGCAGCCTCACCCCCCGTAGGCCTCCCGCAGCGCGAGGCCTACTTCGAGCACCTTGTCTCCGCCCGCTTGAGCCAGAAGGTACGTGGTGCCGTCGTCGAACGGGACAGGTTCGATGACAACCTTTGGGACATAACTCTCTGGGTGCTCGACGAGACCAGAGGGGGCTACAGAGACCGCGACGCGGGTGTCCATATCGCCCTCCCCGGATCACCAGCCGGAGTCAAGAGGGCCCTAGAGGGCTACCGCGGCAGCATCCTTCCGCTCGTCATTTTCTACACGGGTATCGAACGGCTTCCAGGAAGTCTTCGCCAGACGCATTCTGAAGGAAGACGCGCTCCCGTGTTCGTTGTCGAATGGCTAGGGAGCGGAGCAGGGAGGTCACTGGACTCGGCAGTAACCGAAGCCTTGAGATGGGCGGATCTTCACTAAACTATGCACACCCGCCTCAGGCCTGGCTCCTCCAACTCTCGCCACGAAAAGAGCGGATCCCTCCATCCCGGCAGGAGGAATACGGGACGCCGGTCCACGCCGTCAATACCAAGGCGAACGAGGAGAACTGAGCCGACTTGGTGCGACTCTTCCCATCGGGCTGACCTGGCAGAGTGCACCGGACAACCGAGGAGACAACGAGCCAACAGGACCCCCGAGGCTCACTACGGGACACCTAATAGAAACCCCCTTCGGAAGATGTTGATCGGGAGGATTTTCGTGCAGCTTATCGTCGACACTCAAATTATCTCTTACGCAATCAAAGGCGCCTTGAAGGAGTCGCTACCCTCAGACTTTTCCATCACGTCGACGATCGCCCAGGAGCTTCTCCGCGTGCGCGACATACCGAAAGGGGGTGCCCGATACTTCACTCCCCCTCCACAAGGACTCTCCCCGGAACATCGAGACAGGTACCTCAGCGGACGAGCCATTCACGGCACTGACCGCCCCACCGATAGACCTCTTTTCAAGAATTCAACCGATCGCGTCATGATGGACTTCAACAATGAGTACCCATCATTGATTGAGTATGGGCATGCAGGAATCTCATGGCTCATCAAGACAGCCAATCGGAAAGTTTACGAAGAGTCCATCAGGCATCTACCGAAGGGGGAGCGAAAGACGCTCATTCACAACTTTGAATTCCTGGTGAACTGTAAGGTGAACTGTATCCCGGTGAATACGGAAAGCGTCTCTGGGGCTTTTTCTCTCCTGAGGCGCGCGACCGACGACGGGGTAACCTTCAAATCCGACTTCCGTAACAGCCTTAACGACATGCTAATTCTCGCCACGGCTCGATGCGAGGGGGCGACGATCCGGACCGATGACAAGCTACTTGCACAGTTCGCGAAGGGCAGCGGCCTCTCAGAAGTAGCGAACCAAGGTGAACTCTACGACTTGACCTTCCCCGTCCCGGGCCGCGGGAGGCAGCGGACGTCGCGCGAAAGTAAGGGATACCGCAACACGGGGTGGCGTTTCGCAATTCACCGCGCCCCGTCGAGAGGATAGCGGCAAGAGGTCACATAAAGCCTGGTAGCGGTCAAATTTCAGCTGTCTTGCCGAGCTCCCGTCATTCTGATCGACCTCTCAGAACTTTTCCACAACTTGACCGGGGTGCCGTCGAACTCAACCTCGGCAAGCCGCTCCTACTTGGCCGTCTGCGGCCTCGGGCGCCTTCACTCCGCCATGAGCCGACTGACGAACCCGGCGCAACGTAGCCGCTCGTAGGCCGCAGCAACGACCTCAGGGACGTCTTGAGCAATCGTGAATCCCCGCTCGGGATAGAGGAGCAACCGCTGCTGAGCCCCGACCAACATGTCCAGGACGAGGCGAGGATCACCGATCGAGTCAACGTACTCCTCCAACCGCATGTCCGTGGAGGCGCTTACGACGTCGACGTCGGGCCACAGCTTGCGGGCGGTCGCGTACGCACGCCGCTCCTCGTACGGCTTGCTGATGAGGAGGATCGACGACACCTGAATCCCATGGCTGCCGAGCAAGGACCGGGAGAAGCGGATGTTCTCGCCTGTGTTCCTGGCATTCGGCTCGACAAGGATCGCTGGTGCCGGCACCCCGAGTTCCAGCGCCCGCTCCCGGTAGTGCTCGGCCTCCCCCTTGGGCATCCGCCCTTCGGTGGTGCGGCTCGTGGCACCGGTGAAGACCACCAGCGGGAACATGCCCCGGCGGTAGAGGTCCACGGTCGCGTCAGCCACGCCGAGGTCGTGGCTGCCCAGACCGATGCCCACCGAACAAGGCCGCGGTTCGTGGCCCATCTGCTGGAAGTCCCACAACCTGTGGGCATCGCTCCAGTTCTGCGCAGAGATCACGGACTCTCCTCGGTGGCCGAGTCGGGCACCTTGAAGTCGTAAGCCCACGCGAACCGTGTGGCAGCGTGGACGCCGATGGCGAACTCCACGACAGTTCCGTCCGCCGTGTACGTGGTCCGGTGGAGCTCCACGACCCACTCCCCCGGCATGAGCTTGAGCTGATCGGCCTCCTCAGGCTTGGCCGCTCGGGCGAACAGCTCCTCCCGCATGTGGTCGATCTCGTAGCCAGCGTCGTAGAGGACACGGAATCCGCCGCCCTTGCCGGCAGGCCCTGGGGTCGGGTCGACGATCCTCGTCCCCTCCACATGTTCGGGTCGGTAGTAGCTGGTCAGCGTGTGCGTCGGCTGGTCGCCTTCCTTCACCAGTCGAGCCCGGGCGTATACGTCGGCCCCCTCAGGGAGACCGTGCGCCGCCGCGACAGCGGCCGGCGCCGGCACGCGGCTGACCGACTGGGTCTGCTCGTTGCGCTTGAACGCCCGGCCGGAGGCGACACGGTCGGCGATGAACGCCACCTCGTCTCCGTCACGCCACTTCGCCTTGTCGTAGCGCGTGATACCGAGTCGCTTCAACGGAGCGCGCTCACGCACAACGGTTCCGTGCCCTCGGGATGACGTGACCAGGCCCTCCGCTTCCAGTGCCTTGTAGGCCGCATGAACGGTGGCCTTGGACCCTTCACCCGCCTCCACAAGCTCCCTGATCTGCGGAAGCCGATCGCCCGGAGCGTAGTCACCGTGCTTGATCTGCTCCGCCAGCTTGTCCGCCAGTTCCCGCCACTTCGGTGCCACGCGAACTCCTCTCGACTCTCTCAAGTCAAACACAGTCCTAGGACTGTTGACAGTCCTAGGACTGTGCGCCATGGTCTTCTCAAGCGCCTCGCAGTCCTGGGACAGCGAAGGGTGGGAGGGCCTTCTTTGGGCTGCTCCCGACGCCCGGAGAGCTCGTGAGACGGCTCGAAGGAAGCGACTTGCTGGCTTGAGAACTCAACAGTGGACACACAGAACAACAGGCATCTGCGACAAGCCGCAGGCCCTGCCGCACGAACAGTAAGCACCTTGCTCCGGGTCGCCCTTCGGGCTGACGAGGAGTCGTCCACGTGCGGTGAGACAAGGGCAGAGATCGCGACCACTCCACACCTCCATGTCCGCTCCATTCACGGAGGCCGACGTGAAGCAACGAAGACCCTGGGCGCGACCTCCGACGGACTGACGGCGGAGGTCTCGCCCACTGTGCCACCTGGCTTCCGCAGCCTTCCAGCTGCGGCCGGTTGCCTCCTCCGCCCGTCCGGGCCCCGCTTGCGGGGCCCGGACGGGCGGGGTTGAGGGGAGCCGGATGGTTCCAAACGGCAAGAAGCCCCGGTGCGGGAACACCGGGGCTTCGGTTCGGGCCGTTCCTGTCTGAGAGGAACACACCCCATGCAGCCCATCATCACACTCCCCGCCACGAGCGGGGCCCTGGCGTTCGACGGTGAGCCGTCGGACGCGGAGCTGGACGTAGTTGAGCTGGAGATGCCGCTGATTCTGGCGGAGGTCGACCTGCTCGACGCGGAGATCATGACGCTCGACCGTCCGGCCACCGTGCTGGACGAGCGGCGCATCCGGAGGGCCCGTCACCGGGTCCTCGCAGAGCGCCGCGACCTGACCAACCGCGCCGGCCTGGCGCAGTCGGGCGGTGCCGCGTGAACCGCCTCACCTACTGGCTCCTGATCGCCCTGTGCGCCGCGGTCGAGGTCTGGGGCCAGGTCATCGGCAACCGGGACGTCCTCTTGATCGGTGCGATCGCCGGGTTCGGCGTGATCGCCGTCGCCCGCCTCCTTTACCGCGCCGACCGGTACGAGGAGTTCGCCAAGGCGGGTGAGGAGCGATGACCCGCCCCACCAACCCGCACCTGCCCGAGGCGGTGGCGGGATGAGCAAGCAGGTTGCGACCGCCGCCCCGGCGGTCGCCATGACGGTCGTGTCCATGGTCCTGACCCTGGCCGTGGTGGTGATGTGGCTCGGCGGCTCGATGCCGTGGCAGATCGCCCTCGTGGTCGGGCTCGGGCTCGACGGCGGATGGCTGGCCACCCTCGCCTACGAACGCCGCCTCGCCGCACAGGGCGACCACTCCACCCCCGTCACCGCGGTTGGCTGGGCGTTCGGTCTCGTCGCGACCGGGGTCCTGGTCGCTCACGCGCTCACCGAGGACGCCACCGGCGCGTGGCTCGCGGTTTCCTGGCTCCCGCTCGGGGCCAAGGCGCTGTGGCTCGTGCACGGCATGTGGGAGCGCACCGCGCTCACCCCGGTCGCGCTCGACGCGATCCGGGGCATCCAGCAGGAGGCCCGGGACGAGGCGGCCGTGGCCCGTGCCCGGCTGCGGGCGCAGGCGGGCACGGAGGAGACGCGGCTGACGGCCGTGACGGAGACCGGGTCACGCGTCGCACGCGTCCAGGCACGGACCGCCGAGCGGCTGTCCGGGGCGTGGTCGACGCTGGAGGCGGCCCGGCAGGGCGAGGGCACCGCACGGGCTCTGACCTGCGTGACGGACCGCGTCACACCCGGGGCACAGCCCCGCTGGGAACTCCCCATCTGGGGCCCCTACGAGCCCGTCCCCGCCCTGGACGCTCCGGCCCTGAGCGATGCCGAACTCGACCGCATCGTCTCCGAACTCCACACCAGCCAGACCCCGCCCCTGTCCTACCGCGAACTCTCCCTCCGCTTCCGCGCCGCCGGACACCAGGCAAGCGAGACCCGCCTCCGGGCCGCCTGGCGACGCGTCACCACCAGCACCGCCACCGCCCCGTGAGTGCGCTCCCGGTGTACCGCTGGCGTCTGGCTCCTGAGGGGCTGGCGACGTTCCGGCAGCTCCGGGAACCGGGTCTGCGACCGGCCGGTCAGCCGGTCGTGGCCCAGCTCGAACGCCCCCGCCGCCGATGGGAACCGCTGGTCGCCTTCCTCTACCGGGTCGACCTCGCTCGCCCGGTCCGGCCGATGACCCCGGCCCGGTGGGCGGCCCTGGAACGGGCCAACGCCGCCCGCCGCCTCTGCCCGCAGTGCGGGCGGGACGCCGGATACCGCATCCCGACCTCGCTCGGCATGTGCTCCCCCTTCGCCTACCCCGACACCACCACCGACGGAGGCCATTCATGAACGAGGCCACGCTCCACATCCTGACCCACTTCACCGACAGCGCCACGACCCACGTCGTGGCCCTCGACATCCCCGTCGACCACGCCCTGTGGCACGTCGACTCGTCCCGCAAGGTCGCCAGGGACACGCAGGGCCACCAGACCACCGACCGCGACGGAAACAGCGTCCACGTCTTCTACGCCTACCTCGTGGGCTCCTGGAAGGGCGTCGACCACTCCATCCAGATCGTCAGCATCCCGACCTCCGCACTCATCGGGGAGAGGCCGTGAACCACCCTCCCGAACCGGTCCGGGTCGTGCAGCTCCCGGACGGCACCTACACCTACGCCGACCACCTCCCCGCCCCGATCCAGCCCACCGCGCCGGTGCCGCAGGTGGTCCACCAGCACATCCACCACGCGCCGCCGGACCGCACCGTCCAGCGGATCGCGCTCGGCTCCGGCATCGGCGCCGGCACGGTCGCCGCCGGGGTCTACTTCGGCCCCCTCCTCGTCGGCGCGCTCACCGCGATCGCCGCCAACCTCGCCCTGCTCGCGTTCCTCGCCGCCGTCCTGGCGTGGGGGGTCGTGTCCGTCGTGAAGTCGGTCGGCGGCCCGGACGGCAAGGCCGCCGCCAAGACCCTGGCCAAGACGCGCAAGCGCCGCCGCTGACGGCTGCCCGATCCGCCCGGCCCTGTACCGGGCGGTGAGGGGAGCCGGGACAGTCCCGGCCCCGGAGAGGGACCGCGTCATGGCCAGCAAGAACACCGAGTACGACCCGAAGCACCCCCCGCTCACCACCGGCGAGAAGGCCAAGTTCGCCTGGTACATCGGCCGCATGGCCAAGCGGGGACTCGCCGGAGAGACCGTCTACCAGGGCGACCTGAAGAAGAAGGTCGACCGCCTCTTGGACGGCGCCCGCGAGCGCGCCGAGAAGAACGCCAAGAAGTAGCTGTGCCCCGGGGCGGCCGACAGCCGCCAAGCATCCCGACCGCCCCGGGCCCATCCCTCCACCCTTTCGAGCGGCAGGAGTACCCCCAGCATGACCGACAACGTGGTCCGCCTGTTCAAGGACCCGGCAACCGAAACGCCCACCCCGGCCGTGCCGCTCACGGTGGTGCCGGAACCCTCCCAGCGTCCCCGCCCGGTGCGGGTGTTCGTCCGCACGTCCCGTGCCGTGGTCGGCGCGGTCAAGCACGAGAAGACCCGTCAGGCGGCCCGCCTGACCGTCCGGCACGGCGCCTACGTCCTCGGCGGCACCCGCGTGACCGCCCGCCGGGCGTGGGACGGCCGGACCGGCGCCCGCTACGAACGCCTCCTGCGTGCGGCGGAAGCCGCGGGAAACTACGAGGCGGCCGGAGAGTGGGAGGAGCGGCTGCACCGCTTCCGCACCGAGCGGCACAAGCGGCGCATGGACCTGCTCACCGCCCCGCAGGACGCCGCGAAGAGTGCCGCGATCGGCGCGGCCGGCGGCATCGGCGGACTCATCGCCATCGGGATCGCCCTCGCCATCGCCACCAAGGACCCCGGCGACGTCTTCACCCCGCTCATGGCCCTGATCGAACTCATCCGCCTGCTCGTGGTCATCGTGCAGATGGTGTGGGGCCCGCTGATGGTCGTCGGGCCGTTCCTCGCGCTCGCCGGACTGTGGGCCGTCGGGCGCCAGCGGGCCACCGCCCCGCAGTGGGCCCTCCCCGACCGCCAGCGGACGGACGACGCCGGAGCGCCGATCACCCCGTCCATCGTGGTCACCGCGCTGCGGGACCTCGGCATCGCCCCGCTCCGCAATGCGATCAAGGAGATGGGCGACGCCGGTGCGGCAATGCTCGGCCCGATCCGCATCGCCGGATGCGGGGTCGAGGTCGACGTCACCCTGCCCTCCGGTGTCACCACCGCCGAGGTGCAGACCCGCCGTAAGAAGCTCGCCGAGAACCTGGCCCGCCACGAGCACGAGGTGTTCATCACGATCCCCGAAGCGGCCCGCACGGTCCGCCTCTGGATCGCCGACTCCGGCGCGCTCGACGAACCGATCGGCCCCTCGCCGCTGGTCACGGACACGAGCATGACCGCCGACTACGCCAAGGGCCGCGCCCCGTGGGGCCTGGACCTGCGCGGGGACGCGGCCACCATCAGCCTGTTTCAGCGGCACCTGCTGATCACGGGCCTGTCGAACCAGGGCAAGACCGCCGCCCTGCGCGCGCTCGCCCTCTGGCTCGCTCTCGACCGCCGGGTGGAGTTCCGGATCGCCGACCTCAAGGGCGCCGGTGACTGGGCCATGTTCGACGGCATCGCGACCGTCCTGATCCAGGGCCCGACCGATGAGCACGTCATCGACGCGACCAAGATGGCCGAAGGCCTGGTGGCAGAGATGGAACGCCGTCTCCAGGCCCCGCCCGGGACGAAGTTCGACCCGCTGATCGGCATCGTGGATGAGGCGCAGGTCGCGTTCATGTGCCCCGCCGTCGGCAAGGACAAGCGGCCGTATGGCGGGTCGAAGGCCACGTCCCGGTACTTCATGGCCGCCCGCAAGATTCACAACCAGGGCAGGGCCGTGGACGTGCTGCTGCATGAGGGCACGCAGGACCCGACGGATCAGAACCTGCCCAAGCTGGTCCGCGAAGGCGCCCACACCCGCGTCTCCCTCGCGCTGGGCACCGAGTCGCAGGCCCGCATGGCGCTGGGTGACAAGGCCGTCGACGGCGGCGCCGCCCCGCACCTGCTCCGCCAGGGACTCGACAAAGGCACCGTCGTTGTCGCGTCCGACGGGATCAAGATCCCCGCCGGGCAGGCGTCCATCACGGTCCGCACCCACTTCATCGACACCGACGCCGCCGCCGTCATCGCGCAGCGGGCCAGGGACCTGCGCGACGGGGTCACCACCCTGGCCGCCGTCGAGCCGTCCGCCGAAGCGGCGGACGCGCTCGCCGACATCGCCGCCGTCCTCGGCAACGAGTCGAAGACGCTCACCCAGGAAGTCCTCCGCCGTCTCGCCGCCGCCAACCCGGGCGAGTACCGGGAGTGGACGTTCTCCGACCTCCGCCAGGTCCTCGAAGCGGCCGGCGCCCCGCCCCGCAAGTCCGACGGACGCATGGTCGTCGACGCCGGACGAGTCGCCCAAGCCCTCGCCGAGCGCGCCGAGGACACCCCGGAATCCGCCGCCGAGTAGCAGGGAGGCGACAGGGAGACAGGGAGAACTCCCTGACCACCTCCCTGACCCGCCTCCCTGGCCCCCACCTGCGCAAACACCTGTTCAGGGAGGCAGGGAGGCGCCCCAGCTCAGGGCCCTGAAACCCCCCTCCAGACGCCCCTTCCGGGCCATCCCCTGCCTCCCTCCCTGACCGCCCCACACCAGCCGAACGGAGACCCCTACTCGTGGCCATCACCGTCTCGCTCGTCGCCCTCTTCGGACTCGTCCTGTTCTTCCTGCTCCGCTCCCGCACCCTCGGCGCCGGAGCCGCCTTCATCGCCGCCGGGTTCGGCTTCTTCCTCGCCTCCACCGGCGCCGCCAAGCCCATCAACACCCTGGCGGCCTCGCTCATCGAGACCGTCACCAACCTCTGACCCACGACAGCAAGAAGGGCGGCCCCCGTCTCGGCAAAGCCGGGGCCGCCCTCACATCCAGACCACTCACGATGAACTGGAGACACCCAGCATGACCCAACCCACCCCGATCCCGCGAGAGCGCGCCGCCCGGCCGTTGCTGCTGGACCTGTTCTGCTGCGCCGGCGGCGCGGCGACCGGCTACCAGCGGGCCGGATTCGACGTCGTCGGCGTCGACATCCGCCCCCGCCCCAACTACCCCTTCACCTTCCACCAGGGCGACGCGCTGGAGTACCTCGCCGCCCTGATCGCGTCCGGTGAGATCGAGCGGTTCGCGTTCGTCCACTCCTCGCCGCCCTGCCAGGCCGGATGCGCGCTGACCGTGGGAACCAACCGGTCCCGGGGCTGGGGCGGGACCCACGTCGACCTGGTCCCGCCGACCCGCGAACTGCTCGACGCGACCGGCCTCCCGTACGTCATCGAGCAGCCCAACGGCCGCGCGGAGATCCGCAAGGACCTGACCCTGTGCGGCGAACAGTTCGGATTGGGTGTGCTGAGGCACCGGAACTTCGAACTCGGCCGCTGGACGGTCATCCGACCCGCGCACGTCCCCCATCGGGGCAGGGTGCGGGGGTGGCGGCACGGTGCGTTCTTCGACGGCCCTTACGTCGCCGCCTACGGCAACGGCGGCGGGAAGCCGAGCGTCCCCGAGCTGCAGACCGCGATGGGCATCGACTGGACCGCCGTCCGCGAGGAACTCACCGAGGCCATCCCGCCGGCCTACAGCCAGTGGATCGGCGCCGCGTTCCTCACCCGGAGCCGTCTGGAGGTGGCGGCATGATCCTCGGACGAGACGCCCGGTCCACGGCCCTCGCGCTCGCCGCCGGCGGTCTGCCGGTGATGCCGCTGCGGGCCGACAAGGGCCCGTTCGGCAACTGCCCGGACTGCACCGGCAACGCGTGCGGCGGACGGCCGAACATGAAGACCCCCGGACCGTGCCAGTGCCCGCGTCCCTGCCACGGCTGGGCCGCCGCCACCACCGACCCGGCCGTCCTCTCCTCGGCCCCCTGGGAGGCCGCGTGGCGGCGTGCCGGGGCCGTCGCCTACCACCCCGGCGGTGCCGGGGTGACCGTGGTCGACCTCGACCACGCCGCCGCCGTCGACTGGGCCCGCATCACCCTCCCCCCGACCCGCACCGTCGCCACCACACGCGGCGAGCACTGGATCTACAGCGGCACCACGCGCTCCGTGAACCACGTCCGCGACGGAGTCGACCTTAAGTCCACCCAGTCCTACGTACGGTGGCGCGGACCCGGCACCGGCGACATGACCGCCCTCCCGGACGTCGTCCGCGCCCTGGCCGCGAGGAAGCCCGCCGTGGCCCGCCCGTCGGCGCGTCCCGTCACTGTGCCCGCCCCCGCCGGTGGCGGGAGGTGCCCGCACCGGTCGCCCGCCTACCTGGAGCGTGGAATCGCCATGGCGGAGGACCGCATCGCCAACGCGGCCAGCGCGGTCCACGCGACCGTGTACCGGACGTTCCTCGCGGTGCTCTCCGCGCACGGCCGGTGCGGCTGCCTCACCGAGACGCACATCGGCCGGTTGTTCACCGCCGCGCAGACCCGGGGGGAGTCCTCCCGGCACTGCGCGGACGCCTGGTCCAACGCCGCCACGGCACTGGGGATGTGACATGTCCGAGGACGAGAAGAACCCCGCACGCCAGGTCATCACCGACTACGCGCAGGAGCACTTCCGGTACTTCCGGACCGTCGACGGCACCGTCTACGCGCAGAAGAACGGCCACCCCGTCGCCCGCCCGATCCGCTCGCAGGGGACGACGGGAAGCCACCGGCAGGAACTCATGGTCGGCCTGTTCCGCGACGGGTTCGGCGTATTCAACGGCACGGCCCTGAAGGAGGCGTTGGACTTGATCGAAGCGCTCGCGCTCACCGAGGACGTACAGCCCACCCACATCCGCGTAGCCCCCGGCTTCGACGGCGCCACGTGGCTGGACCTGGGCCGGGACGACGGGAAGTCCGTCCGCATCCACCCCAACGGCTGGGACATCACCATCCCCGACCCGCGAGAGGTCTGCTGGCGGCGCACCCAGCTCACCGGTGAGATGCCGCTGCCGGTCAAGGACACCGACGGCAAGGGCATCGACCTGCTCATGCGGCTGTGCAACTTCGCCAGCGCGCAGGGCGAGAGTCTGGCTCTCGCGTGGCTGGTCGGCTGCCTGGGGCCGTCCGCCCCGGTCCCGGCCCCCTTCCTCACCGGCCCCCAGGGCGCGGGGAAGTCCACCGCCGGCCGGATGCTCGTGCGGATCATCGAGGGCATGAGCGGCGACCTCCGGCGGGCCCCGAAGGACGAGGAAAACCTGATCACCGCCGTCGCCGCCGGATGGGTCACCGCCCTGGACAACCTCTCCCACCTCGGCCCCGACCTCTCCGACCTCATGTGCTGCATCGTCACCGGCGCCGAGACCATCAAGCGCGCCCTGTTCACCGACGGCGACGTCGTCCGTAGCCGATACCGCCGGCCGTTGCTGCTGACCGGGATCGACGTCGGCGTCATCCGCCCCGACCTCGCCGAACGGCTCCTCCCGCTGCGTCTGGAGCGCCCGCGAGTGCGGCGGACGGAAGCGGAGTTGTGGGCGGAGTTCGAGGAGGTCCTGCCCGTCATCCTCGGGTCCCTGCTCGACCTCACGGTCAAGGTCCGCGCCACGGACGCGGACATCCCGACCGACCTGCGCATGGCCGACTTCGCCCACCTGTGCGCGCAGCTCGACGCCGCCACCAGCCTGGGCGCGCTGGACGCCTACCGGGCGAGTCTGGACGACCTCAACGACGACGTCATCGAGGGTGACCTGCTGGCCCAGACCGTCCTCAAGCACGCCGCCGGCGTCGAACCCGGTACCGACGTGCGGATGACGTCGTCCGAGTGGCTGCACGCGCTCACCCAGCTCTACACCGGGGAGGGTGAGTTCCGGCCCCTGCCCAAGGGGTGGCCCACCACCGGAAAGGTCCTCTCCGACCGTCTCAAGCGCCTCCAGCCCGTTCTCGCCGCCCGCGGCGTCCTCGTCGACTGGGGTCGCACCCGCACCGCCCGCTACATCGAGATGACCCGCCCCAAGTCCCCGACCGACGAACAGCAGGAACTGCTCTAGGCCGCGCCCGTCGCCGGAGCTACGACAGGCGGAATCCACCGAGCTGGTAATCAAGGCCAGGCCTGAACTCCAGCCGAGGGACTGCGGCCCGCATGGCCGCGTAGCGCTCAGGCGCGACCGGGTACACGGCGGTGGCGAGGAGCTCGTCCTCCCCACGCTCCGGGAAGAGCGTGTTGAGCCCCAGGATCTCGTCCCACGTCAGCCTGATGACATGGGCCTCGACCTCGTCACCATCCCACCCGATGAGCTCCCAGCCCAAGTCTTCAACACCGTAACTAAACATGCTGCTCACACTACGAGCAGGCCCACGGTGACCTCTCGGCAATATCCACGAGGCAGCCGGCCGCCCACGGGCGTGCCGCGACCCACCCCGGGCGCCTGTATGGCTCACCGCACAGGCAAGAGGAGCACCCCCGCCCCATCGCGCGCGGGTGCTCCTCTTGCTCTTCGGCGGCTCGCCGCCGCCCAAGAGGCGGGCCGCTTCGCGGCTCCCCATTCACGCTCGAAGGCGCGCCCGACAACTGACACAGAGCCCGCCTTTTTCCTAAGTAGGAAGACGCTGCGTCACCTGCGTCACGGCGGCCCAGAAAACCGGGCCTGACCTGCATCAACAAGGGTGACGCAGAGCCCCAAAGTCTGCGTCACCCTTCGTCACTCGCGTCACCAGATGACGGTTGGCTCCGTCACCGGTGACACAGCACTCCGCGCCTTGTGTCACCCAAACCCACAGGTCAACGGCCCAAATGACGCTGATGACGGGGTGACGCAGAGATCACCACCTCGGACACATTCGCTCGCCCGACTCCGTAGAGGGAGACCCGATGGCCCGCCCCGTCCGCCGCCGTCAGCCCGTCGACGAGTGGCTCCCCCTGACCGACGTCCTCGCCGAGATCGGCATCACCCGAGCCACCTACTACCGCTGGCGCAACCGCGGTTACGGCCCCGAGGTGAAGCGCCTCCCCAACGGGCACCTGCGCATCCGGCGCAGCGTGCTCGACGCCTTCCTGAACGAACTGGAGACCGTGTGACCAACTGGAGCTACACCGTGCGGATCTGGAGCATCCGCAAGCGGCCGTACCGCAAGCCGTACCAACTCCGTTGGCAGGTCGACACGAAGCCGCACTCCGAGTCCTTCCTGACGCTCGGACTCGCGGAGAGCCGCCGCGCGCAGTTCATCACCGCGACCCGCGAGGGTGAGCCCTGGGACGTCGACAGCGGCCTGCCGAAGTCCATGGTCCAGAAGGCCAAGGACATCTCCTGGTACCAGCACGCCAGGAACTACGTCGAGATGAAGTGGGACCACTCCCCCGCCTCCACACGCCGGAACCTGGCCGAGGCTATGGCCACCGTGACGCTCGCGCTCCTGAAGGACACGAAGGGCATGGCGGACCACAAGGCCGTGCGCCGCGCGCTCTACACCTGGGGCTTCAACGTGAACCGGTGGAAGGAGGAGACCCCGGAGGACGTGGCCGCACTGCTCGCCTGGGTGGAGCGGAAGTCCGTCCCCACGTCTTCCCTCGCCGATCGGATCCTCGTTCGCCGGGCCCTGGACGCCTGCACCCGGCGCCTGGACGGCAGGACCTCCGCCGGGTCGGTCATCGCCCGCAAGCGGGCCATCTTCCACCAGGCCCTTGGGATCGCCGTCGACGCCGAGCTGCTGGCCGAGAACCCGATCCCGGCGATCAAGTGGAAGGCGCCCGAGAAGGTCGAGGAGGAGGTGGACCCGGAAGCCGTGCCGGACCCCGAGCAGGCCGCTGCCCTCCTCGCCGGCGTGCGGAAGCAGGGCAGCCGCGGGCGACACCTGGAGGCGTTCTTCGGGTGCATGTACTACTCCGCCGGCCGTCCCGGGGAGCTGGTCGGACTACGCCTCCAGGACTGCGACCTCCCCCGGCGCGGTTGGGGTCTCGTCCGACTCCGGGAGAGTCGGGCGCGCTCGGGCAGCTCGTGGACGGACACGGGTGAGGCTCACGACCGGCGCGGCCTGAAGCACCGCACCCGGAAGACGGTCCGCTACGTGCCGATCCCGCCCGAGCTGGTCTCGATGCTCCGGTGGCACGTCACCCTGTACGGCACCCATGCCGACGGCCGACTGTTCCGGACCGCCCGGGGCGGCATGGTCCAGGAGAGTGGATATGGGGAGGTCTGGGCAGGCGCCCGCGAGGACGTCCTGACCCCTTCGGAGCGCGAAACGAAACTGGCCAAGCGGCCGTATGACCTTCGTCACGCGGCCGTCTCCACCTGGCTCAGCTCCGGTGTCGAGCCGCAGCTTGTCGCCCAGCGGGCCGGGCACTCGGTGGGAGTCCTCTTCCGCGTGTACGCGAAGTTCCTCAAGGGGGGCGACGAGGCCGCGAACGCCAAGATCTCCGCCCGGCTGAACCAGCACCGGTGAGCGTCGCCGCCGGCCGTTGACCGGCGCCCCGGTCGCAGCCGCTCAGGGCGGGCCGGATTCCCGTCCACAGCCCGTCCAGACACGCTGGTAGAGAGGGTGATCGGGCGGTACAGGGCGAGACAGTGGGCGCCTTGTCTCACTTACACACGCAAACGGCCCCTGATCGCGTTTCCGCAGATCAGGGGCCGTTCTTATCGCGTGGCGACGCCAGGATTCGAACCTGGGTAGGCTAAGCCGACGGATTTACAGTCCGCTCCCATTGGCCGCTCGGGCACATCGCCATGAGATCGCTGCCGTGGAGCCGCTTTTCGGCGGTGTTCCGTGGCAACGACGTAAACAATACCTGATCCCGGAGGGTGGTTCGCCACCGGATTGATCAGCCGTTCGGGCCGTGGCGCACCCCCTAGGCTTTGGGCTGTACCCCACAGCATCCGAGCAAGGAGCCACGAGTCATGGCCGACTCCAGTTTCGACATCGTCTCCAAGGTCGAGCGGCAGGAGGTCGACAACGCCCTCAACCAGGCCGTCAAGGAGATCTCCCAGCGCTACGACTTCAAGGGGACCAACGCCTCGATCTCCTGGTCGGGCGAGAAGATCCTCATGCAGGCGAGCGGCGAGGAGCGCGTCCTGGCGATCCTCGACATCTTCCAGTCCAAGCTGATCAAGCGCGGCATCTCGCTGAAGTCGCTGGACGTCGAGGGTGAGCCGCAGCTCTCCGGCAAGGAGTACAAGCTCTTCGCCTCGGTCGTCGAGGGCATCTCCCAGGAGAACGCCAAGAAGGTCGCGAAGGCCATCCGGGACGAGGGTCCCAAGGGCGTCAAGGCGCAGGTCCAGGGTGACGAGCTGCGCGTCAGCTCGAAGAGCCGGGACGACCTGCAGGCCGTGCAGGCGCTGCTCAAGGGCAAGGACTTCGACTTCGCGCTCCAGTACGTGAACTACCGCTGACCCGGCTGCCCGGTCGACGCTCGTGTCCGAATTCCGCCAGCCCGAGGCTCGGCGGGCCCCGCACACTGGATCGTGAGAGACCCGTGCGGGAGAGGAACCAGCCATGACCGTGTACGCGTACGCCGACGGCCCCCTGGGCGAGATGCTGCTGGTCGGGCAGCTCGCCGAAGGGGGCCGTGCCGTGCTGCGCTCGCTGTCCCTGCCGGGGCAGAAGGGCGCCGTCGAGGTCGAGGACGGGTGGACGCTCGCGCCCGAGGCGTTCGGGGAGGCCGTCGGGCAGCTCCGTGAGTACTTCGAGGGGCGGCGCGACCGGTTCGACCTGCCGCTCGACGCCGACGCCGGGACGGAGTTCCAGCGGCGCGTCTGGCGGGCCCTGGAGGAGATCCCGTACGGCACGACCGTCTCGTACGGGGAGATCGCCCGGCGCGTCGGTTCCTCCGGTGCCGGGGTGCGGGCCGTGGGGACCGCGATCGGGCGCAATCCGCTGCTCGTGGTGCGGCCCTGTCACCGGGTGATCGGAGCCGACGGGGCCCTGCGTGGATACGCCGCGGGGCTTGAGCGCAAGGAGCGGCTGCTGGGCCTGGAGGGGGCCCTGGCGTGACCGAGGGGCTCTTTCCCCGTGACCGGGTCACCGTCGCGCCCGGTGCCGTGCACGTCCCCGGGTGGCTTCCCCCGGCGCGCCAGCGGGAGTTGGTGGACGCCTGCCGGGAGTGGGGGCGCGGACCGCTGCCGTACCAACAGACCGTGCTGCCCGGCGGGGGCGTCATGTCGGTGCGGTCGCTGTGTCTGGGCCGGCGGTGGGTGCCGTACCGCTATCTCGACACGGTCGGCGTCGAGCTGCCGGGCTGGCTCGTCGCGCTCGGCCGGGAGGCGGTGGCCGAGGCGTACGGGGACGACGGCGGGTTCGCTCCCGACACCGCGCTCGTGAACTTCTACGCGCCGGGAGCGCGGATGGGCATGCACCAGGACCGGGAGGAGCGTTCCGGTGCGCCGGTGGTGTCGCTGAGCCTCGGGGACCGGTGTGTGTTCCGCTTCGGGAACGAGGAGGGCAGGGGGCGGCCGTACCAGGACGTCGACCTGGCCTCCGGGGACCTGTTCGTGTTCGGCGGGGTCTCGCGGTGGGCGCACCACGGGGTGCCGAAGGTGCTGCCGGGGACGGCCGACCCCGCGCTCGGCCTCACCGGGCGGCTCAACATCACACTCCGGGAGACCGGGCTCGGGGGCACGCCCTAGGCTGCGGCGCATGAGTGCTGAGCTGCGCCGGTCCCTCGGTGTCCTCGACGCCGTCGTGGTCGGGCTCGCCGCCATGGTCGGGGCCGGCATCTTCGTCGCGCTCGGGCCCGCCGCGGGGGCCGCGGGGTCCGGGGGCGGGCTGCTCCTGGCGCTCGGGATCGCCGCCGTCGTCGCGTACTGCAACGCGATGGCGTCGGCCCGGCTCGCGGCCCGCCACCCCAGCTCGGGCGGCACCTATGTGTACGGTCGCGAACGTCTCGGCTCGTTCTGGGGGTACCTGGCCGGCTGGGCGTTCGTGGTGGGCAAGACGGCCTCGTGCGCGGCGATGGCGCTGACCGTCGGCTCGTACCTGTGGCCGGGGCAGGCGCACGCGGTCGCGGTGGCCGCGGTCGTGGCCCTGACGGCGGTCGGCTACCGGGGAGTTCAGAAGTCGGCGCTGCTCACGCGGGTGATCGTGGCGCTCGTCCTCGCGGTCCTCGCCGCGGTCGTGGTGGTCTGCCTCGGGAGCGGTTCGGCGGAGCCGGTCGCGCTCGGCGGGGAGCTCACCCCCGGCGGGGTCCTCCAGGCCGCGGGTTTGCTCTTCTTCGCATTCGCGGGGTACGCGCGGATCGCCACGCTCGGCGAGGAGGTCCGCGACCCGGCCCGGACGATCCCCCGGGCCGTCCCGGTCGCGCTCGGGATCGCGCTCGTCGTCTACCTGCTCGTCGCGGTGGGCGTGCTGTCCGTCCTCGGCCCCGGGGCCCTGGCCGACTCCCCCGCGCCGCTCTCGGACGCGGCCCGGGCGGCGGGCGCCGCCCGGCTGGTGCCGGTGGTCGCGGTGGGGGCGGCGGTGGCCGCGCTCGGCTCGCTGCTCTCCCTGATCCTCGGGGTGTCCCGTACGACCCTGGCGATGGCCAGGGACGGGTACCTGCCGACCGCGCTCGCGGCCGTGCACCCCCGGTTCGGCGTGCCGCACCGGGCGGAGCTCGCGGTGGGCGCGGTGGTGGCCGTGGTGGCGGCGACGGCGGACGTGCGGGGCGCGATCGGCTTCTCGTCCTTCGGGGTGCTGGTCTACTACGGGATCGCGAACGCCTCCGCGTGGACGCTGGGGCCCGCCCGGCGCCCGCTCGCCGCGCTCGGTCTCGCCGGGTGCGCGGCGCTGGCGTTCGCGCTGCCGCTCGGCTCCGTCCTCGCCGGTTCGGGGGTCGTCGCGGCGGGTGTGGTGGCGTGGGCGGTCAGTCGAGGACGAGCCGTACCCCCGCGTCCCTGAGGCCGTCGACGAACTCCTGGAAGGTGGCGGGGCGGCGGTCGGGGTAGGGCAGGACGCCCAGGCAGGCGCGGGCCACGTCGGCGTGGTGCCAGACGAGGGTGGTGCCTTCGAGGAGTTCGCCCAGCGCCCGGGGCGCCCCGACGCCGAAGCCCCGGCCGGGGCCCAGCACCGCCTCCCCCAGGGCGCACAGGAACGAGTCCTCGTCGACGACGTCGGTGCCGTCGAGGTCGTACGTGGCGCCCCGGGTGATCTCCGGGGCGCCGTGCGCGTGGTGGGCGGCCCGGGTCAGCCACTCGCCGCGTGCCGCGCCGGTGAAGCGCCGCCAGGTGCCGGGCTCGGCCGGCCGGCCGACGTGCCACAGGTCCCAGACCTCGCGGGAGGGGTGCGGTATCAGGCCCTGCCGGGGGAAGGCCACGGTGAGGTCGACCAGGCCGTGGTGGCGGACGGAGGTGTCCCAGCCGGTGACGCGGCCCGCGTCGGCCTCGTGGTGGACGCTCCCCGTCCGGGTGAGGACCTGGTAGCGGACGGCCTCGAACGCCGTCTCGCCCGCGGCCAGGGCGTCCCGGAGCCCGCCGCGCGGGGAGCAGCCGAGGAAGGTGACCCCGGTGTGGGTGACCTCGGCGGGCGGCTCGGGCGTGACCCGTATCAGGTTGGCGCACCGGGCCGGGTCCTGTCCGTGGTGCAGCCGCCGCGGGCCGCCCGCCGTCTCGACGGTCACGGCGTCGCCGCGCGCGCCGAGGACGCGGACCCCTTCGAGGCGCCAGAGCCCGTCGGGGGTCTCCACGTCCAGGGTGCCGAGCGGCGCCGAGCCCTCCACGAGCGCCTCGGTGACCGCCCGGGCCAGTTCGCCGCGCGGCTCGCAGCCGCGGAGCTGGTAGCGGGCGCGGGGCGGTGGCGTGGGCTCCCCGAAGAGACCGTCGACGTCCGTGCACAGGGCGACCGCGTACAGCCCGGAGACGAGGGCGTACCTGGGGTTCCGCATCAGTGGGCCGGGACCCCGTAGGCCTGCTCCTTGGGGACGATCTCCTTGCCGAGCGGCAGCAGCGAGACCGGGATCAGCTTGAAGTTCGCGATGCCGAGCGGGATGCCGATGATCGTGATGCAGAGCGCGATGCCGGTGGTGATGTGCCCGAGGGCGAGCCACCAGCCGGCGAGGATCAGCCACAGCACGTTGCCGACACAGGACGGCGCGCCCGCGTCGCGGCGGTCGACGACCGTGTACCCGAAGGGCCACAGGGCGTAGACGCCGATGCGGAACGCGGCGAGTCCGAAGGGGATGCCGATGATCGTGATGCAGAGCAGGACGCCCGCGAGCATGTAGCCCAGGAACATCCAGAATCCGCAGAGCACGAGCCAAATGACGTTCAGGAGCGTTTTCACGGGCGTCGACCTGCCATCTGTTCGAGCCGGGCGATCCGCTCGGCCATCGGCGGGTGGGTGGAGAACATCTTGGACAGGCCCTTTCCGGGCCCGAACGGGTTGGCGATCATCATGTGGCTCGCGGTCTCGATCCGCGGCTCGGGGGGCAGCGGCAGCTGCTTGGTGCCCGCCTCCAGCTTCCGCAGGGCCCCGGCGAGCGCGAGCGGGTCGCCGGTGAGCTGGGCGCCGGAGGCGTCGGCCTCGTACTCGCGGGAGCGGGAGATGGCCAGCTGGATGACCGAGGCGGCGATCGGTCCGAGGATGAGGACCAGGAGGTAGCCGAGGATGCCCGGGCCGTCGTCGTCGTTGGAGCGGCCCACCGGGATCAGCCAGGCGAAGTTCACCAGGAACATGATCACGGAGGCGAGCGCTCCGGCGACCGAGGAGATGAGGATGTCCCGGTTGTAGACGTGGCTCAGCTCGTGGCCGATGACTCCGCGCAGCTCGCGTTCGTCGAGGAGCGCGAGGATGCCCTCGGTGCAGCAGACGGCGGCGTTGCGCGGGTTGCGGCCGGTCGCGAAGGCGTTGGGCGCCTGGGTGGGCGAGATGTAGAGCCGGGGCATGGGCTGGCGCGCCTGGGTGGAGAGCTCCCGCACCATCCTGTACAGCGCGGGCGCCTCGAACTCGCTGACCGGACGGGCGCGCATGGCCCGCAGCGCCAGCTTGTCGCTGTTCCAGTACGCGTACGCGTTGGTGCCGAGCGCCACGAACAGCGCGACGATCAGTCCCGTCCGTCCGAAGAAGCTGCCGATGACGATGATGAGGGCGGAGAGCCCTCCGAGGAGTACGGCGGTCCTCAGCCCGTTGTGCCGGCGGTGCACGGTACGCCCTCCAAGTGGTGCGGCAGGGGAACCCTTTGCTTCGTGGTCGTCCACCTGTCCAGTGGACCCTTCCGTACTGGTCAACGCCAGGCGGGAGGTTCGGGTTCCCCCGGCCGCACCGGGGGCGGTGTGGGCCGTTCGGGTGATCAGCGGGACGCCGGGACGGCGAGCTTCTCCAGGCTGGTGGCGACGGGCTCGACCTCGCTGGTGCAGTGGGCGCAGCGGGTGGCGATGGCCGGGATCTCGGTGAAGCAGCGGGGGCAGTCGCGCTTCTCGGCCTTGGGGTCGGCCGCCTCCTCCTTCGCGAACCTGAGCTGGACCTTCGCCAGCGGGGCGACGATCAGGAAGTAGAGGACCGCGGCCGTGATGACGAACGCTATGGCGGCGGAGATCGCCAGGCCGTAGGGGAAGACGGTCTTGCCGACGTGGAACTGCGCGTCGTTGAAGTTGCCGACGGAGCCGGTGGCGAGGCCGATGAGCGGGGTGATGAACGCCTTGCTGAAGCCGGTGACGACGGCCGTGAACGCGGTTCCGACGGCCAGACCGATGGCCATCGAGATGACGTTCCCGCGAAGTATGAAGTCCTTGAATCCGTTCAGCACGGGGTGTTGCTCCTAGGTTCTGCTCTGGTGGGGGGTCAGAAAAGGCTGTCCGAGGCGAAGCGGAGGGCGAACTGCGGGTATCCCGACAGCACGACTCCGGCGGCGGCGGTCAGCGCGATCGCCAGGGTGATCGAGACGGGGGCCGGGTGGGGGACGGGGACCGTCGTCGGCGTCTCCTCCGGTGCGCCTGCCGACGCGCCTTCCGGGGCGCCTGCGGGCGCGCCTTCCGGTGTGCCTTCCGGTGTGCGGAACAGCAGCGCCGTCCAGCGGAGGTAGTAGTACAGCGCGATCACGACGTTGACGCCCATGATCACGGCCAGCCAGCCGAGGCCCGCGTCGACGGCCGCCGAGAAGACGGTCACCTTCGCGAAGAGGCCGATGATACCCGGGGGCAGACCGGCCAGATTCAGGAGGAAGAACGCGAGCGCGAGGGCGGCGGCGGGGCTCGTCGCGTACAGACCGCGGTAGTCCGCGATCCGGTTCCGGGGGTGGCGGCGGGCGACGAGCGCGACGACCGCGAACGCGCCGAGGTTCACGACGGCGTACATCAGGGCGTACGCGACGGTGGCGCCGATCTGGTCGTCGCTGGAGTACGCGGCGGCCGCGATCGGCACGAGCAGGTAGCCCGCCTGGGCGACGGAGGACCAGGCCAGCAGCCGGACCGCGCTCCACGCGCGCGTGGAGCGCTGGCGGAGGGCGGCGACGTTGCCCGCGGTCATGGTGAGCGCGGCGAGGACGGCGAGGGCGGGGCCCCACACGTCCGCGTACGAGGGGAAGGCGACGACCGTCACCAGGATGAGCCCGGTGAAGCCGACGGCCTTGCCGACCACCGAGAGGTAGGCGGCGACGGGCAGGGGCGCGCCGACGTAGGTGTCGGGGACCCAGAAGTGGAAGGGGACGGCGGCCGTCTTGAAGGCGAAGCCGACGAGGGTGAGGGCGACGCCCGCCTCGGCGAGCGTCTGGAGCTGGCCGGGCACGTCGTCGAGGCCCTGGGCGAGCTCCGTGAGATGGAGGGTGCCGGTGGCCGCGTACACGAAGCTGACGCCGAGCAGCGTGACGGCGGTCGCGGTCACGGAGGACAGGAAGAACTTGAGCGCCGCCTCGCCGGACCCGCGGTCGCCGCGCTTGAGGCCGACGAGCGCGAAGGCGGGCAGCGAGGCCACCTCCAGGGCGACGACGAGGGTCGCGAGGTCGCGGGAGGCAGGCAGCAGGGCGGCTCCGGCGGCCGAGGCGAGCAGCAGGAACCAGAACTCGCCGGCCGGGAGCTTCTCTCGGCTCCCGGTGGCCCCGCCGTGCTCCGCGGTCCCGGTGGGCCCGCTCGCCCCGTCGGTCGTGCCGGACCGGGTGCGCCCGCGTGCCCCGAGGGGGTCGCTGGTCTCCGTGAGCGAGAGCAGCGCCGTCAGGAGCGCGCCGCCGAGGACGAGCAGCTGGATGACGAGGGTGAAGTCGTCGGCCGTGTAGCTGCAGGCCCTGACCTGGGTGTCGGCGGTCAGGCAGAAGGTGGAGCGGTCACCGGCCCGCAGCGGGACGAGGAGGGCGAGCGCGGCGACGAGGCCGCCGATCGCGGTCCAGCCGAGGAGCCGCTTGCGCTCCTCGGGGACGAACAGGTCGGCGACGAGCACGACGAGCGCGACCACGGCCGTCAGGGTCGGGGGCGCGATCGTGAGCCAGTCGACGGACTGGACGAGCGACGACGTCACTGGGTGCCTCCGGCGAGGAGCTTCTGGACGGCCGGGTCGGTGAGGCCGAGGAGGACCGCGGGCCAGAGTCCGGCGAGGACGGTGAGGGCGACGAGCGGGGTCCAGGCGGCGAACTCGTACCCCTGGACGTCGGCGATCGGCGTCTCCCCGGCGGGGCGGGGCCCGCCCATGCAGACGCGGCGCACGACGAGGAGGAGGTACGCGGCGGTGAGGAGGGTGCCGAAGGCGCCGATCGCCGTGAAGGTGAGGAAGGCGGGCCGGCTGAGGCCCTCGGCGGGGTCGAAGGCCCCGAACAGGGCCAGCATCTCGCCCCAGAAACCGGCCAGGCCGGGCAGGCCGAGGGAGGCGACGGCCGCGAAGGCGAGGAGGGCGCCCAGACGTGGGGCACGGCCGTAGAGGGCGGCGCCGGTGGCGCCCGCGAGGGTGTCGAGGTCCGCCGTGCCGTACCGGTCCTTGACCGCGCCGACCAGGAAGAACAGCAGGCCGGTGACGAGGCCGTGGGCGACGTTGGCGAAGAGGGCGCCGTTGACCCCGGTGGGGGTCATGGTGGCGATGCCGAGCAGGACGAAGCCCATGTGGCCCACGGAGGAGTACGCGATGAGGCGCTTGAGGTCGCCCTTGTTGCCGGGCCGGGCGAGGGCGAGGCAGGCGAGCGATCCGTAGATGATCCCGACGACGGCGAAGGCGGCGAGGTAGGGGGCGAAGGTCCGCATGCCGTCGGGGGTGATCGGCAGGAGGATGCGGACGAAGCCGTACGTGCCCATCTTGAGCAGCACACCGGCGAGGAGCACCGAGCCGACCGTGGGGGCGGCCGTGTGGGCGTCCGGCAGCCAGCTGTGCAGCGGCCACATCGGGGTCTTCACGGCGAGCCCGAGACCGATCGCGAGAACGGCGATGACCTGCACGGACGTGGTCAGCCCACGGCCGTTGTCAGAGGCCAGTGCCACCATGTCGAACGTGCCCGCCTTCACGCCGATGAGGAGCAGGCCGAGCAGCATGACGACGGAGCCGAGCAGCGTGTAGAGGATGAACTTCCAGGCGGCGGCCCGCCTGCCCTCGCCGCCCCAGCGGGCGATGAGGAAGTACATCGGGATGAGGACCATCTCGAAGGCCAGGAAGAACAGGACGAGGTCGAGGACGGCGAAGGTGGCGAGGGTGCCGGACTCCAGGACGAGCAGCAGCGCGACGAAGCCCTTGGGGGAAGGGCCCGCGGGCATCTTGAAGTAGCTGTACAGCGCGCAGAGGAAGCCGAGCAGCGCGGTCAGGACCAGGAGGGGGAGGGAGATGCCGTCGACACCGAGGTGGATCCGCACGTCCAGTGCCCTGATCCAGCTGATGTCCGTCGTGGCCTGCATCCTCGACGGCCGGTCGTGGTCGAAGCCGAGGGCGAGGACGATCGCGGCCAGCAGGATCACGCCGGTGACGGTCACGCCGTGGCGGAGCACGGCCTGGTCCGGGGACTTCCCCTTCAGCCCCGGCGGGGCCGGGAGGAGGGCGGCGGCCGCGCCGAGGAGCGGCCCGGCGACGATCGCCGCCAGAAGGAACTGCATCACGGATTCGCTGATATCGATCACGGCTCACGCTCCGGCGGCGGCGTTGGCGAGGGCGACGGCGACGATCGCCAGGACGACGGAGCCGGCGAGCAGGGCGCTCAGATAGGTCTGCACGTTGCCGGTCTGGGCGCGGCGGACGAGCCAGCCGAGCCCCTTGGCGGAGTCGCCCGCCGCGCGGACGTAGGTGTCGACGACCTCGCGGTCCAGGAAGCGCACCAGGGAGGCGGCGGCGAGGACGGGGCGGACGAACGCCGCCCGGTAGACGGCGTCCAGGTGGAAGCCGTCGGCGGCGGGTCCGTACAGCGGGCCGAGCAGGGCGCGGCCGGGGTCGGCCGGGTCCTTCGCGGGGTGCGGCAGGTGCAGCGCCTCCGCCTCGACGAGGCCCGCGTCGGCGTCGGGGTGGGCGACGTGGGGGGCGGGAGCCGCCACCGGGGTCCTGACGGCGAGGGTGCGCCAGATCGCGTACGTGATGACGGCTCCGGCGGCGGCGAGGCCGGTCCCGAGGACGGCGGTGGTCAGGGTCGGGGTGAGCGCGTTCCCGTCGAACCAGTCGTCCAGGTGGGTGACGGTCAGGCCGAAACCGAGGGAGGGGATCGCGAGCACCCACAGGACGGTCGTCATGGCGAGGGGCTGGCGGCCGTGGTCGGGGGCCTCGGCGCCCCGGCCGCGGAAGGTCCGCAGCCAGAGGCGGAGCGCGTACGCGGCGGTGAGCAGGGCGGTGAGGAGCCCGGCGACGAGGACGGTCCAGCCGGCCCCCGCGGGCGCGACGTCCCGGTCCCCGAAGGCGGTGTGCTCGGCGGCCACGAGGACGGCTTCCTTGGAGAAGAAGCCGGCGAAGGGCGGGATCGCGGCGAGCGCGAGGAGGGCGACGGTCATCGTCCAGTAGGCGTCCGGGATCCGCTTCGCGAGGCCGCTCATGCGGGACATGGCGGTGAGCGAGTTGGTGCCGGCGGCGTGGATGACCGCACCCGCCGCGAGGAAGAGCAGCGCCTTGAACGCGGCGTGCGAGAGGAGGTGGAACAGGGCGGCCCCGCGGTCGCCGACGGCGAGCGCGCCGGCCATGTAGCCGAGCTGGCCGATCGTCGAGTAGGCGAGGACCCGCTTGATGTCGTCCTGGGCGAGCGCGGCGAGCGCCGAGCCGACCATCGTGATCGCGGCCATCACGGCGAGCACCGTCATCGCGGCGGCGGAGGAGGCGAAGACCGGCAGCAGCCGGGCCGTGAAGTAGATGCCGGCGGCGACCATCGTCGCCGCGTGGATGAGCGCGGAGACGGGGGTGGGGCCGGCCATGGCGTCCGGGAGCCAGGTGTGCAGCGGGAACTGCGCCGACTTGCCCGCCACACCGGCGAGCAGCAGCAGCGCGATCAGGGTGGGGTGGTCGAGGCCGCCGCTCGCGACGGCGCCGAGGACGCCCGTGATCCGGAAGGTGCCGGCGTCCACGGCGAGCGCGAAGAGACCGATGAGGAAGGGGACGTCACCGAGCTTGGTGACGAGGAAGGCCTTCAGGGAGGCGGCCCGCGCCTCGGGCGTCTCCCAGTAGTGGCCGACGAGGAAGTACGAGCAGATGCCCATGATCTCCCAGCCGACCAGGAGCACCATCAGGTCGCCGGAGTAGACGACGAGCAGCATCGCGGAGGTGAAGAGGGAGACGAGCGCCGCGTACGAGGGGTAGCGCGGGTCGTCGCGGAGGTAGCCGGTCGAGTAGACCTGCACACAGGTGGCGACGACGCCGACCAGCACGGCGACGAGCGCGGCGAAGCCGTCGATGTACAGGGCCAGGTCGATCGGGACCGAGCCGGTGGGGGTGAGCTGGGTGGCGGCCTCGATCGTCTTCCCGCCGCCCTGGCGGACGGCGACGAGGACGGCGAGGACGGCGGCGGCCAGCGTCGGCAGCACGGCGAGCGGCCGGACGAAACCGGGCGCGGTACGGCCCAGCAGGAGTCCGGCGACGGAACCGAGGAAGGGCAGGAGGGGGACGAGGACGGCGAGGGTCGTGGTGGTCACGCGGTGGCCTCGGCCTTCTCGCCGGTGGGCGTCTCGTTCGCGGGCGCGTCGTCGGACGTGCCGTCCGGGGAGTCCGGGTGCTCCGCCGTGTCACGGAGGCGGTCGATGTCCGCGGTGCCCTTGTTGCGGTGGACCATCAGGACGATCGCCAGACCGATGCCGATCTCGGCGGCGGCGATGGCGATGGTGAAGAGGGTGAGGGCCTGGCCGGCGTGGAGGGTGTCGCGGAGCCAGACGTCGAAGGCGACCAGGTTGAGGTTGACGGCGTTGAGCATCAGCTCGACGGACATCAGGACCAGGATCGCGTTGCGGCGGGCGAGGACGCCGTACACGCCGATGGAGAAGAGCAGGGCGGCGAGGACGGCCGGGTAGGCGAGGTGCATCAGCGCCGCTCCTCCTTCTTCCTGTCCGAGGAGGGCTTCTTGCGGGAGAGCACGATCGCGCCGACCAGGGCCGCGAGGAGGAGGACGGACAGCGCCTCGAACGGCAGCACCCAGTGCCGGAACAGGATCTGGCCGGTCACCTCGGTGGAGCCCTGCACGGCCCCGTCCAGGTCGATCCAGGTCGTGCGGAACGCGTCGACGACCACCCAGACGAGCGCGACCGCGGCGACCAGGGCGACCGCGGCGGCGACCGGCCTGTTGCGGGAGTCGGCGTCCGGGGAGCGGCCGATGGGGGCCTTGGTGAGCATGAGCCCGAAGAGGAGGAGGACGACGACGGAGCCCACGTAGATCAGGACCTGGACCCAGGCGATGAACTCGGCCGTCAGGAGCAGGTACTCGACGGCGAGGCCGCCGAGCGCCACGACCAGCCAGAGCGCGGCGTGGACGAGCTGACGGGTGGTGACCGTGACCAGGGCGGCGCCGAGGGTCACCAGGCCGACGAGGAGGAAGGCGATCTCGACGCCGGTGGGCGAGAGGAAGCCCTGCCCCTGCGCCGCCTGCGCCGCTTGGGTCGTGTGTGCTGCCAGGATCACTGCTGCTCCCCCTCGGCGGCCGCGGCGGCGGCCTTCTCGGCCGCCTTCTCCGCCGCCTTGCGGGCCGCCGCGATCTCCTTCGGTTCCTCCGCGTGCGGATCGAGCGCGGGCGGTTCGGGAACCGTCCACATCCACTCGCGGAGCTTGTCGCGCTCATGGGTGAGCTCGTGGATGTCGGTCTCCGCGTACTCGAACTCCGGCGACCAGAACAGCGCGTCGAAGGGGCACACCTCGATGCAGATGCCGCAGTACATGCAGAGCGAGAAGTCGATGGCGAACCGGTCCAGGACGTTCCGGCTGCGGTCGCGTCCGCCGGGCGTGGCCGCGGGGACGGTCTCCTTGTGGGAGTCGATGTAGATGCACCAGTCGGGGCACTCGCGGGCGCAGAGCATGCAGACCGTGCAGTTCTCCTCGAACAGCCCGATGACCCCGCGCGTGCGGGGCGGCAGCTCGGGCTGGACGTCCGGGTACTGCGCGGTGACGGTCTTCCTCGTCATCGTGCGGAGGGTGACGGCGAGGCCCTTGGCGAGGCCGGAGCCGGGGATGGGCATTACTGGATCGCCACCTTCACGATGCCGGTGAGCGCGATCTGCGCGAGCGCGAGCGGGACGAGGGTCGTCCAGGCGAGCCTCTGGAGCTGGTCCTCACGGAGCCGGGGGTAGCTCACCCGGAGCCAGATGACGACGAACGCGAGCACCGCGGTCTTGAGGAGGGTCCAGACCCAGCCGAGACCGTCGCCGCCGAACGGGCCGTGCCAGCCGCCGAGGAACAGGACGGTGGTGAGACCGCACAGGACGACGATGCCGGCGTACTCGGCGAGGAGGAAGAGCGCGAAACGGAGGCCGGTGTACTCGGTGTACGCACCGAAGATGATCTCCGAGTCGGCGACCGGCATGTCGAACGGGGGCCGCTGGAGCTCCGCGAGACCGGCCACGAAGAAGACGAGCGCGCCGGCGATCTGCCAGGGCACCCACCACCACTCGAAGGCGTTCAGGATGCCGGGGAGGGAGACCGTGCCGGCGGCCATGGCGACGGAGGCGGCGGCGAGGAGCATCGGAAGCTCGTACGCGAGGAGCTGGGCGGCGGTACGGAGCCCGCCGAGCAGCGAGAACTTGTTCGCGGAGGCCCAGCCGGCCATCAGGCTGCCGAGGACGCCGACGCCCATCACGGCCAGTACGAAGAAGATGCCCGCGTCGACGACCTGACCGACGGCTCCCTCGCTCGGGCCGATCGGGATCGCCACGAGGACGAGGAGGTACGGGAGGAGGGCGACGGCCGGCGCGAGCTGGAAGACCCGCCGGTCGGCGTCCTTGGGGACCACGTCCTCCTTCTGCGCGAACTTCACGCCGTCGGCGACGAGCTGGGCCCACCCGTGGAAACCACCGGCGTACATCGGGCCGAGCCGGCCCTGCATGTGGGCCATGACCTTGTGCTCGGTCTGCCCGACGACGAGCGGCAGGACGAGGAAGACGGCGAAGACGACGAGGAGCCGGAGGGCGACGTCGAGTACGTCGTTCACGCGGGATCGCCTCCGGCGGGGGTGGTGGGGTCGGGGTCCGGGCCGGGATCGGCGGGGTCGGGCTTGTCGGGCCGCGGGCGGGGCCCGGAGTCGGAGCTGGAACCGGAGCTGGAACCGGAGTCGGAGTCGGAGTCGACGTTCGTGTCCCCGTCGGCGTCCGTGTCCGCGTCGGCGGGCGCGCCGGGCTCGGCCGGGGCCGTCGGCTCGGCCGGGGCCGTCGGCTCCGGTGCCGCCTCGGGCGGTGCCGTGGGCTCCTCGCCGAAGGCCGGGCGGGCGTGGTGCCAGGGGGCGTCCGCACTGCGGGTACGCGGAGCCGCCGGGCCGGCGGCCGCCGCGCGCGGCTCGGGGCCGTCCGGGGCCGCCTGGCTCGCGGACCCGTCGGCCGCCGAGCGTGAGCGGCGCGGCGGGCGGGTCGTGGGTGTCGGAGTGTCGGCCGCCGGGGCCGGACCCGGGGTGGGGGCTCCCGGCTCGGGGGCGGTGTCGGGCGGTGCCGTCTGGCTCGCGGACCCGTCGGCCGCCGAGCGTGAGCGGCGCGGCGGGCGGGCCGGCGGCTCCGGGGTGGCGGCGGTCGTCCCGTCCGAGGCCGGGACCCCCTGGCTCGCCGAGCCGTCCGAGGCCGAGCGTGAGCGGCGGGGCGGGGCCGCCGGAGCGTCCGGCGTCGTGGCCGGGGGCGTCGCCGGGGAACCGGTGGCCGGCGCCTCCGGTTGGCTCGCCGAGCCCTCCGTCACCGAGCGGGTCCGGCGGACCGGGCGGTCGCCCGCTGCCGCGCGGGCCGGGCGGGCCGGCGCCGGGGGGAGCTGGCCCTTCAGGGGGCCCCATTCGTTGGGGTCCGGGACGCCCGGGGGAAGCATCTGGCGGCGCTTCGGGCCGCCGCCGTCGTGGGACTCGCCCGGTTCCTTCGCGCCCGGCCACGCCTTGGCGACCCGGGCCGCGAGGACGAAGTCCTTGCGCAGCGGGTGACCCTCGAAGTTCTCGGGGAGGAGCAGCGGCACCAGGTGCGGGTGGCCCGTGAAGTCGACCCCGAACATCTCGTGGGTCTCGCGCTCGTGCCAGCCCGCGCCCGCGTACACCCCCACCGCCGTGGGGAGGACGGGTGCCGCGTGCGGGACCGTCGTACGGACGAGGAGGCGACGGGGTCGGCCCCCCGCCAGCGACACGACGTGCGCGCAGACCCGGAAGCCCGTGCCCGGCTCGTCCACCGCGCTCAGCCAGTCGAAGTAGGTGCACCCGAGCGCGGACCGGGCGGTCTCCAGGGCCGTGATCCAGGACTCCGGCGGGACGTCGACCGTCAGCAGGTCGTACGCCTGCTCCGCCGTCGCCTCCTCGCCGAAGATCTCCGTCACGGCCTCGGGGAGGGAGTCGTAGGCGGAGTCGGGAGCCGGGTCGTGGGAGGGGGTGGGGAGGGAGTCGGGGGCGGTCATTCCTGGCCTCCCGGGCCCTGGACCAGGGGGCTCGTCAGCTGGGAGACCGACGCGGCGGTGGCGTACCGCTCCGCCAGGCTCTCCCGCGCGATCTTCTCCTGGAGCTTGAGGATGCCCTGGAGCAGCGCTTCGGGGCGCGGCGGGCAGCCGGGGACGTACACGTCGACGGGGATGATCTGGTCGACGCCCTTGGTGACGGAGTACGAGTCCCAGTACGGGCCGCCGCAGTTCGAGCAGGCGCCGAAGGAGATGACGTACTTCGGCTCCGGCATCTGCTCGTAGAGCCGCTTCACCGCCGGCGCCATCTTGTCCGTCACCGTGCCCGAGACGATCATCAGGTCGGCCTGGCGCGGGCCGGGCGCGAACGGGATCACACCGAGCCGGATGAAGTCGTGCCGGGCCATCGACGCGGCGATGAACTCGATCGCGCAGCACGCGAGCCCGAAGTTGAAGACCCACAGGCTGTAGCGGCGACCCCAGTTCAGGACCACCTTCATCGGCTCGGGGGCCAGGCGGGCGAGCGGCCCCAGCGTGGGAGCGGGCAGGGGTGTTACGTCCATGACAGGACGCCCTTCTTGTACGCGTAGAGCAGCCCCACGGCCAGGAAGCCGAGGAAGACGAACATCTCGACCAGGGTCGTGGCGCCGTAGCCGGGCGCCGCGAAGATCGTCGCCCAGGGGAAGAGGAAGATCGAGTCGACGGCGAAGACGACGTAGAGGAAGGCGTACACGTAGTAGCGGACCTGGGTGTGGGCCCAGCCCTCTCCCACGGGGTCGACGCCGCACTCGTACGTCATGAGCTTCTCGGGCGTCGGCACGACGGGCCTCAGCAGCCGGCCCGCGCCGAACGCCACGGCGACGAAGAGCACGCCGACGACGGCGAGCAGGCCGACGACGGAGTACGTCTGGAAGTAGTCCGCCGCGTCGGCCGCGACAACGGTCGGTTCCCGCACGTCCGCCCCTCGGTCTCGGTGTCTCATGAGTCACTTCTGTACGGACGCGAGTCTAGGCCCTGCTAAAGGGACCGTAAGCAGTCGCGTACACGGCCCCCGTGCGACCTCGGCGACGTTCCTGGTGGGGCTATCCCCCCTCTCCCTCACCCACCTCCCCCATGGCGTCGCGCGGGCCCCGACCGGCAGTCTGGGAAACATGACCGCTGATCACGACATCGCCGAGTCCGCCGGACCGGTCGGGGCCGCCGGGCCCGCAGTCCCCGCCGGATCCCCCGGCCCCGCCCCCGCCCCGCGTCCGCCCCGGCGCACCGCCTACGGGAAGGAGACCTGGAAGGAGATCGCCTTCCTCCTCTCCAACCTCCTCACCGCGCTGGTCGGCTTCGTCTACGCGGTCACGAGCGTGCTCCTCGGCGTCGGCCTCTCGGTCACCGTGATCGGCCTGCCCCTGCTCGCCCTCGGCCTCGGCGGCGCACGCCTGATCGGCCGGTCGGAGCGGGCCCGGGCCAGGGCGCTGCTCGGGGTCGAGATCGCGGAGCCGTCACCGCTGCCGTCGCGCGGCGGCTTCTTCGGCTGGCTGTGGACGACGCTCAAGGACCCGGTGGCCTGGCGGACCCAGCTGTACGGGCTGATCCGGCTGCCCTGGGGGATCGTGACCTTCGTGGTCGCGCTGGTCTCGCTCATCGTCCTCTGGCCCGTCCTGCCCTTCCTCGCCCGTGGTCTGGGCAACGCCGACCGGGGCATGGTCCGGGGTCTCCTCTCGCCCTCCGACGAACTGGAGCGGCGGATCGCCGAACTGGAGTCCGACCGGGGCGTCGTCGTCGACACCGCCGCAGCCGACCTGCGACGCATCGAACGCGACCTGCACGACGGGGCGCAGGCCCGGCTCGTCGCCCTCGCGATGGGCCTCGGCCTCGCGAAGGAGAAGCTCCTCGACGACCCGGAGACGGCGGCGGCGATGGTCGACGAGGCGCACGGCGAGGTGAAACTCGCCCTCCAGGAGCTGCGGGACCTCGCGCGGGGCATCCACCCGGCGGTCCTCACCGACCGGGGGCTGAGCGCCGCGCTCTCCTCCGTCTCGGCGCGCTGCACGGTGCCGGTGAAGGTGAACGTGGACCTGTCCGAACGCCCCGCGGAGGCGATCGAGGGCATCGCGTACTTCACGGTGTCGGAGCTGCTCCAGAACGTGTCCAAGCACGCTCGCGCCCGGTCCGCGTCCGTGGAGGTGTGGCGGGCGAAGGACCGGCTGCTGCTCCAGGTGCGGGACGACGGCGCGGGCGGTGCGCGCTTCGACGGCGGTACGGGGCTCGCGGGGCTCGCGGAGCGGCTCGGCGCGGTGGACGGCCTCCTCGTCCTGGACTCCCCGGAGGGCGGCCCGACGGTCGTCACGGCGGAGCTGCCGTGGCGGTCCCGCCCGGGCACGTGACCCCCTGACGGGGCCGTGACCGCGTGCGGGGTCATGCCCCCGGCCGGGGCCGTGGCCCCTGACGGTGACGTCGTCCCGTGCGGGGCCGCCGTCCCGTGCGGGGCCGCCGTCCCGTGCGGGGCCGCCGTCCCGTGCGGGGCCGCCGTCCCGTGCGGGGCCGTCGTCCCGGTCCCCTCAGGTAGGGAAAACCCCCCGCCCCAGACGCCCACCCGCCTCATGGTCCGGCGGGCCGTGAGACGGAACCCTGGATCACGTACCGCCCACCCCCCTTGAGCAGAGAAGGACTCCAGCGATGGCCTCCCACCGACTCCCCGCCGCGATCCGCGCGCCGTTCGAGGCCCGCACCTGGCGGGCGCTCCTCCACGTACTGATCGGGCTGCCGCTGAGCGTCGTCTGGTTCGCGCTCTCCGTCTCCTTCGTGTCCGCCGGGGCGGGGCTGCTCATCACCTTCCTCGGGATCCCGATCCTCGCCGGGGCGCTCGCGATGTGCCGGGGCTTCGGCGCGGTCGAGCGGGCGCGGGCGCGCGGGCTGCTCGGGATCGACGTGTCGGCCCCCGAGCCGGTGCGGGGCCGGACCGGCGGGGCGTTCTCCTGGATGGGGGCCATGCTGAAGAGCGGGGCGTCGTGGCGGCACCTGCTGTACGCGGTGGTGCACATGCCGTGGGCGGTGTTCTCGTTCTCCGTGACGGTGGCGTTCTTCGCCTGGGGCTGGAGCCTCTTCACGTATCCGCTGTGGCAGTGGGTCTTCCCCATGTACGCGGGTCAGGCCGGGCTCCAGCTGTACGGCGACGGGACCCACGACCTCTACCTCGACTCCCCCTTCGAGATCGCCTTCACCAGCGCCGTCGGGCTGCTGTTCGTGATGGCCGGGCCGTGGCTGCTGCGCGGGTTCGTCGCCGTCGACCGGCTCCTCGTCTCCGGGCTGCTGGGCCCGTCCCGGCTCGCGTCCCGCGTGACCGAGCTGGAGTCCGACCGGGGCGTCGTCGTCGACACCGCCGCCGCCGACCTGCGGCGCATCGAGCGGGACCTGCACGACGGGGCGCAGGCGCGCCTCGCCGCGCTCGCCATGGACCTGGGGCTCGCCAAGGAGAAGCTGGCGGAGGACCCGCGGGCGGCGGCCGTCCTGGTCGACGAGGCGCACGGCGAGGTGAAGCTCGCCCTCCAGGAGCTGCGGGACCTGGCCCGGGGCATCCACCCGGCGGTCCTCACGGACCGGGGGCTCGACGCGGCGCTCTCGGCGGTGGCCTCGCGGTGCGCGGTCCCGGTGTCGGTGGACGTGGACCTGCCGGCCCGGCCGGTCGCGGCGATCGAGGGCATCGCGTACTTCACGGTGTCGGAGCTGCTCCGGAACGTCACCCAGCACGCGCGGGCCCGGCGGGCGTGGGTGGACGTGTGGCGGGCGGGTGACCGTCTGATGCTCCAGGTGCGGGACGACGGGGTGGGCGGGGCGGAGTCCGTGGCGGGGCGGAGTCTGTCGGGGCTCGCCGAGCGGGTGGGTGCGGTGGACGGGGTGCTGGCGGTGGATTCGCCGGCGGGCGGTCCGACGACGGTGACGGTGGAACTGCCCTGGCGCGCCTAGTCCCGGCCGCGGGGCCGGGGCGGGCCGCCCCCCTCGACCCTGTCGGGTCATGCCTACGCGACTGTGGCGCGCCCCACAAGAGTGTCTCGGGAAC